>VMDI01000081.1 GCA_008080915.1 Gammaproteobacteria bacterium
GGAATGCCCATACCTTTCTTTTGTCCGTCTTTTGAATTTCTCTATCATGAAGATATTTCATAAATCTAGCCTGATAGATTGCCATAATTGGACCAAGTCCCATCGATACTGTTGGAAACTGCCAATAATCAGGCATTAACCATGGATGAGGATAAGACGATAGACCATCTTTTACTGCCTCCTGTCTAAAATTTAACATTTGATCTTCAGTAATCCTACCCTCAAGGAAGCTTCTGGCATATATGCCAGGAGAAATGTGCCCTTGAAAAAAGACTAAATCAGCGCCTTGATCAGCATCAGGCCCTCTGAAGAAATGATTGAAACCGACCTCATAAAGTGCTGCAGAAGATGCAAATGAGGCGATATGACCGCCAAGTTCGTAAGGTAATAAATTCGCCTTAACCACCATACACATTGCGTTCCATCTGACTAGCGCAAGAATCTTATCTTCAATTTCCTCATTGACCTCTGAGGCCACTTCTTTTTCTCTCGGGATGCTATTGAGATATGCAGTATTAACACCAGTTGGGAGGTCCATTCCTTCTTTATCTGCAAGATCAGCTAACTGATTTAAGATGAACTTAGCCCTATCTTCTCCCTCAACCTTAGCAACTGACTTAAAAGCGTCAATCCATTCTTGTGTTTCTATAGGATCAATATCTTTGCTAGACATAGAATTCTCTGGTTTTTAAATTGATTCGATTATAGAGGTTTGATGCTAATTAGACGATACTACTTTGTAGATATCCTTAGAGTTATAAATGTAGCCAAGAGGATAAAGATACTCACAAGAATCTGTATTGACTCGATAAATTCGAATATTTGCATAACAAAAAGAGCAATGAAGACAACTAAAAGAGGAGCAATATATAGGGCAAAAGCTCTTAAAAATAGAGTTTTATTTGAAATCTCTAGCGATATAAGATCGCCCTCTTTAACTCCTGGTCTCAAGGGGTAGGCTATGGTATTAAAGTGATCAAAATATCTCGCCAGAACACCAGTTCCACAAGATTTGTTTGCAGCACATGAACCGCAAGAATTTTTGTTACCGACATTCAGAAACATTTGATTATTTTCTATTTTCACTACTTGAAAGTCAGACTTCATATACATCAATTTGTTAAAATTTTCACTTTCAATCATACATCATCCAATGCAAGCTGTTTCTAAATCAATTTTTAAGGCCTATGATATTCGTGGGATTGTTAATGAAGACTTGACAATTGAAACAGTGGTTTTAATTGGAAAAGCCATTGGTTCTGAATCTATTGACAGGGGTGAACGCGGTATAGTTGTTGGTCGAGATGGAAGGACAAGTGGTCCAGATCTAATGAATGCTCTTGTGGAAGGAATTAAATCTACTGGTTGCCATGTCGTTAAAATTGGAATGATTCCAACACCTGTACTCTACTATGCAACCTATTCAAAAGGTGCCAGTTCAGGAGTAATGATTACTGGCTCACATAACCCCCCCAATTACAATGGCTTCAAGATGATGATTGCTGGAGAGACATTATCTGGTGAAAGAATTCTCAATTTGTATGAAAGAATAAATAATCAAAATTTTCACCAGGGTCAAGGCACCTCAACCACTATTGATATTCAAGAAGATTATCTAAATCGAGTTACATCTGATATTTCGATTAAACGTCCTCTAAAAATCGTTGTTGATTGTGGAAATGGAGTAGCTGGTCATCTAGCCCCAAAATTATTTGAAGCACTTGGTTGCGAGGTCGTTAAATTATTTTGTCATATCGATGGCAATTTCCCTAATCATCATCCAGACCCCTCAAAACTAGAAAATCTGAATGACTTAATTGCAGAAATTAAAGCTGAAAAAGCTGATCTTGGTTTGGCCTTTGATGGAGATGGAGATCGTTTAGGTGTGATTGATGAAAAAGGAAATGTGATTTGGGCTGATAGACAAATGATTTTATTTTCAAGAGACGTTATTCATCGCAATCCTGGAGCAAAAATTGTCTTTGATGTGAAATGCTCTTCTTTGTTATCAAAAGATATTTCTAATCAAGGAGGTAGGCCCATCTTATCAAGAACTGGCCACAGCTTTATCAAGGCCAAAATTAAAGAGGAAAGTGCCCTTCTTGGTGGCGAGATGAGTGGCCATATTTTTTTCAAAGAAAGATGGTATGGCTTTGATGATGCACTATATGCTGGTGCTAGACTTCTTGAGATTCTATCTTCAAGAAATGAAAGTTGTTCTGAAATTTTTAGTGAACTCCCTGATAGTTTTAACACTCCAGAAATAAACATTCACTTTGACAAACAAGGTGACCAGTTTGACGCAATGGAGAAACTCAAGAAGACGGCAAATTTTAATGAAGGAGTGCTTACCACAATTGATGGTATAAGACTTGATTATGAGGATTGTTGGGGGCTCGTTAGACCGTCTAATACGACTCCATGCCTAGTGCTGAGATTTGAAGCAGAAACAGAAGTTTCTCTTAAAAGAATTAGGGAAGAATTTAGGGAGTGGCTAGAGAGGACCGGTATAGATTCTAAAGCGATTTAAATTACCAAGGAAGCTACACCCAAAAATGCCACAAAACCAATAACATCTGTAATCGTTGTTAGTATCACCCCTCCGGCTAATGCTGGGTCGATATTTAATTTTGTGAGCAATGAGGGAAGCACAGCTCCTGAAAGTGCTGCAAAAATTAAATTAACTACAACGGCAAAGCCAATAATCCAGGCTATTTGCTGATTCTCAAACCAGAGAAAGGTTAAAAAACCTATCACAATTGCCCATAAACATCCATTAAAAAGGCCCACAGCCATTTCCTTTGATGTCAGAGTTTTAAGATTACTATTGGTCACCTTACCGGTAGCAATTCCCCTTGTGGCAAGAATCAAGGTTTGTGTACCAGCAATGCCTCCCATAGAGGCAACTATCGGCATTAATATAGCCAAAGCAATTGTGTTTTGAAGAGTTGTTTCAAAAAGACCGATGAAAAATACTGCGATAAAAGCAGTTATCAGATTAACACCTAACCATATGCTTCTTCTTTTTGTCGATTGAAAGACAGGTGCAAAAACATCTTCATCCTGGTCAAGACCGGCCATTGATAAAACTGACTGCTCAGCATCTTCCCTGATGACATCAACCACATCATCAATCGTAATTCTTCCAATAAGTTCGCCCTTCTCGTCAATAACGGGTGCCGAAATAAGGTTTCTATCCTGGAAAAGAGTAACAACATCTTTAGAGTTGGTTTCTGAATTAATAGCTGGGATATTATCTTCCATTAGTGGCTCAACCATTAATTCAGGCTCATTGGTTAATATGGTTGACAAAGTAATAGAACCTAAAAACTTAAAAGATCTATCCACAACAAAAATTTGATCTGTGTCCTGTGGTACTTCTCCGAGTAATCTTAAATAACGAATAACACTTCTAAGTTTAACATCCGGACGAATGGTAATAATATCGGTGTTCATCAAACCGCCAGCAGAGTCTTCAGGGAATGATAAAACTTGTTTCAAATGTTCACGATGTTTGTAATCCAAAGTCAAAAGCAAATTATGTAGAGCTGACTCTGGAAGGTTGGGGACAATATCTGCTAGATCGTCCATATCAAGCCCTTCAGTAGCTTTTACTATCGAATTTGTCTCCATTTCAGCCAGAAGCTGAATTTTTACATCTTCGTTAAGCTCTGTAAGAATCTGCCCTTGGATGGAATGTTCAATGACATTGAGAAGACTCATTCTAAGATTTGGAGTTAAAGCTTCAATAAGGCGAGCAACCTCTGCAGGATGCATTTCTGCAACCTGAACTCTTACATCCTCATATGAAGATGCCTCCAAAGAGTCAATTAATCTTTGAAGGCATTCCTCGAAAGAAGTTGTTTCAACCTCTGACATTAATTTACCTCAAATTGAATTTAACGGTGATTGTGTAACTTTTCTTTGTGTTTTTTGATTTGTGTGTCAAGCTTGTTAACTAACTGATCAATGGAAACATACATATCATTGCTTTCAGCTTTTGCAAATAGATCTGCACCACTAACATGAATAGTCGCTTCAGCCTTTTGGGTGTCTTTTTCCACTTCGAGAATCATATTCACGTTAATCACTTGATCAAAATGATGTTTGATTTTTGCTAATTTTTCAAGTGTGTGTTCTTTGATGGCTTCAGTGATATCAAGATGATGACCAGAAATATTTAATTGCATATACACCCTCCCAAGTTTATAGTTTTAAATACAATTTTATTGTGGCATAAATAACTCCAATTGTGTAGTTTTTTTTCCTCAACAGAGATATATATTTTTGTAGCAAATAACACAATATAAGTATATAATGGAGTGGTTATTAAAGAATTAAATAGGAGATTTCTTATGGACGCAGTAAGTAAAGAAAATAATGAATTAAGCGCTAAGAGAATCGCTCTTCAAAAATCATTCAAAGAATACAACGAAAAGAATGGTTTTTCGTATGAGGATTGGGTCAATCCTCCAGCGGGTCACTTTTATGAAGGCTACAAAAATGATTTGGCTGCTATCAATGAAAAAATGGCACCACCTCTTCAGTACCAGTCATAATACTAACTCAGATTGGTTTAAAGAGGCCCCTTTCGGGCCTTTTTTCATTTTAGGGTAATTATTAATGTCTTATTTAATGTCAAACTACAAGCCTTTGGACATCTCTTTTAGCAAAGGGAAAGGTTGCTATCTTTTTACAGACGATGGTGAAAAGTATCTTGACGCATTAACTGGTGTGGCAGTAGTTAATCTAGGTCATAGCCATGATAAGATTGTTAAAACAATTAAAGATCAAGCAGAAAAATTAATACATACAAGTAACTGGTATCGAATTGACAACCAAGAAACACTTGGTGAGAAACTATGTGCAGCTTCGGGCATGGAAAAAGTCTTTTTTGGTAACTCTGGTGCTGAAGCTAATGAAGCCGCAATTAAATTAACTCGACTCTATGCACATAAGAAAGGCATAGAAAATCCAATAATCATAACTGCTATTAACTCATTTCATGGTCGAACCATGGCTGCTTTATCTGCAACTGGTAATGATAACGTTAAAAAAGGTTTTTATCCCGTGTTACCAGGCTTTATTCATGTTGATTACAATAATATTGATCAACTTAAAGCTTTTTCCAAAAATAACAATGTTGTTGCAGTTATGCTTGAACCCATTCAGGGCGAAAGCGGAGTTCGCATACCTGATGCCAATTACTTAAATGAAGTTCAAGCCTTATGTCAAAAAAACAACTGGCTTTTCATTCTTGATGAAGTTCAGACTGGTATGGGCAGAACAGGGAAATTATTTGCTCATCAACATGACAATCTTAAACCTGACATCATGACTTTGGCAAAAGGTCTTGGAAATGGCTATCCTATTGGTGCTTGTTTGGCAAGGGGGGAAGCATCTCAACTATTCACTCCAGGTACTCATGGGTCTACCTTTGGCGGTAACCCGATGGCTGCAGCAGTTGCTGGGTCTGTTCTTGAAATAATTGAAGCCGAAAACATACTCGATAATGTCAATACTATGAGTGCTTTTGCAAAGAAACTATTCTTGCAGCGTCTTGAAAAATCTTCTAAAGTTACTGATTTCCGAATTAAAGGATTGATGATAGGAATTGAGCTTAACCATGACCCAAGCTCCCTCTTGCAAAAAGGGATAGAAAATAAGATTCTAATTAATATCACAGGGAATACAATTAGGCTTCTTCCACCTCTGATTATTAACGAAAGTGAGGTATGTGAATTAGTTGATAAGGTTTGTAACCTAATTGATGAACTATAAAAGATGATGAAACATTTTATAAATTTTGATGATTTCTCTAATGAAGAAATTAAGACAATAATTAATAAAGCCATTGAGTTAAAGGCTGAGCATAAGACTGGAAAGATTAATAATCTAATGTCAAATAAAACGCTGGGTATGATTTTTGATAAGTCCTCTACTCGCACTCGTGTCTCCTTTGAAGCTGGAATGACTCAACTAGGTGGTCATGCTCTGTTTTTATCTGAGAAGGACATCCAGCTTGGTCGTGGCGAGCCTCTTGAAGACAGTGCAATTGTGATTAGTTCTATGGTGGATATGGTCATGCTGAGAATTTCCTCGCACAAAGACATCGAACTCTTTGCAAATAATTCATCAGTGCCTGTGATTAATGCTCTATCAGATGATTCTCATCCTTGTCAGCTGTTAGCAGATATGATGACCTTCAAGGAACACATCGGAGAAATAAGTGGGAAGACAGTTGCCTGGATTGGTGATGGTAATAATATGTGTCAAACCTACATGCAGGCCTCTAAAGTGATGAACTTTAATTTAAAAATTGCCTGCCCATCAGCGTATCAACCTAATAAAAATTTTATTAAAAAATACTCTGATTCTATTGAACTAATGACAAGTCCTCCAGATGCAGCGAAAAATGCCGATCTTATCGTGACAGATGTCTGGGCAAGTATGGGACAAGAAGAAGAACAAAATCAAAGACTGAAAGACTTTGATGGTTACCAGGTGAACAAGAAATTAATGGAGGTTGCAAATAGTGGAGCAATCTTTATGCATTGTTTACCTGCTCATCGAGGTGAAGAGGTTTCTGCAGAAATCATTGATGGAGATCAAAGTGTAGTCTGGGATGAGGCTGAGAACCGTCTTCATGCTCAAAAGGCATTGATGTTAAATCTTCTAGGATAGATTTTCAAGATCCAGGGATTGCAGTGCCTCTTGATAGAATTTAACTCCCCTTTGAACCCTTTCCCGACCTTTAGAAAGTCTCCAGTTGTTCGTATCCCTAAGAGAATAGACGCATCCACAATATTCTTGTTGATAAAAGCCCTCTTTTTTTGAAATTTCTAACATTCTTGAGGAGCCGCCTTTTTTTCTCCAATTAAAGTCCCAATAATCTACACCCTCAAATGGTTTTGCGGCTCTGTGACCACATCCATTGATCTGCTCCATATCCTTCCATCTTGATATACCCAAAGTTGAGGAAATTAAATCAAAGTTATTTTGGGCAGCATATTTTGCTGTCACCTCAAAGCGCATGTCAAAACACGTTGTGCACCGCTCCCCTCTCTCGGGCTCATTTTCTTGGCCCTTAGTTCTTTCAAACCAAGCATCTTTATCATAATCAGCATCGATAAAAGGCATATCAATTTTTTTTGCAAACCGAATATTTTCCTGCTTTCTGAGCTCATACTCGGGCTCAGGATGTATATTTGGATTATAAAAAAATATGGTGGTATCTATGTTTGAGGCCTTGAGAGCCTCCATAATTTCTCCAGCACATGGAGCACAGCATGAATGCAGCAGCAACCTTTTTTGATTATTAGGCGTTGAGATAACTGGTCTTTTGTAGTTATCTAGTGAGTATTCGCTACAATTTGTTTTTGAAATTTTTTTAATGTTTCCCACGCTGCTCTTTTTAACTGTTCATCTTTTTTGATTTCTTCGGGATGAGGGATACTAAGTAGTTCCTCATTATTGGAAAATGATCCCACCAATAGTGTTAAATTTGTATCAAGCTTAGAGATATTATCTTTAAGCTGATCTTTGTCCATGGACTGAATTAAGACATTATCTAAGCTTATATTAATAGCAGCCATCATTTTTTTAAATAGATCTCTTTCACTACCTGTAGAATTTATTGAATTAGCATATGAGATATCTTCAACAATAACGATTGATCCTTTATCTTCTAAAGTTAATTGACTGCCACAAACCAGCTTCACTAGCTCAGCATCAATTCCTAACTCCTCTAGATATCTTTTTTTTAATTCAACATTCACTATACTTGAGGGTGTGCTCTCATTCTGTGGGCAAGAATTTTATTCAATCCATTAATATATGCTTTAGCACTTGCAGTAATGATATCGGTATCAGCGCCCTGCCCATTGACAATTCTGCCATCATGTTCTAGCCTGACATTTACCTCACCCAATGAGTCAGTACCTTGAGTAACATTGGAAACAGAGTACAACTGAAGATTCAAATCTACATCAACTATCTTATTAATTGCAGAATAGGCCGCATCCACAGATCCTGAAGTTGAGGCCTCGGCATGTTTCTCTTCCCCATCAACAGATAAAGTTACATTAGCAATATTATCCTCACCTGTTTCAGATGAGACTTTTAATGCAACTAATCTAATAGA
This sequence comes from Gammaproteobacteria bacterium, assembly GCA_008080915.1. GTDB lineage: Bacteria > Pseudomonadota > Gammaproteobacteria > PS1 > Pseudothioglobaceae > VMDI01. The sequence continues at coordinate 8,144 of VMDI01000081.1, forward strand.
TTCTTTCATTTCTGATTGAGTTTCAGAAACTAAAGCTTGTAAATCTTCATCAAAAATTTCATGTTTTTTATCTGCAAGATCTTTAAACCTTCTAAATGCGTTATTAAGGCTCTCTTCAGAATCAAACTCAACACCAAGCTCTTTTAGTCTAGCTTTAAATGCATTCCTTCCTGAATGTTTGCCCAATACCAATTTATTGGTATTCCACCCCACATCCTCTGCTCGCATAATTTCATAGGTTTCTCTGTGTTTTAATACTCCATCCTGATGAATGCCTGCTTCATGTGCAAAGGCATTTGCACCGACAATAGCTTTATTAGGCTGAACAACAAAACCGGTCACACTAGATACTAATCTGGAGGCAGCAACAATATGTTGAGCATCAATGTTTGTATCGCAATCAAAAATATCTTGTCGAGTCCTTACAGCCATCACTACCTCCTCAAGCGAGGTATTTCCAGCTCTTTCACCAAGACCATTGATAGTACATTCAATCTGTCTAGCGCCATTTAAGACAGCTGAAAGTGAGTTAGAAACTGCAAGACCAAGATCGTTATGACAATGAGCAGAGAAAATTGCCTTATCGGAATTTGGAATCCTTTCAATTAATGATCTCATTGTTTCACCAAACTGATGTGGAATGTTATAGCCAACAGTATCGGGCACATTAATAGTGGTTGCACCCGCATTAATAGCTGCTTCAAAAATCCTACATAAGAAATCAATATCAGATCTACCGGCATCTTCAGCGGAAAATTCAACATCATCGGTATATTTTCTGGCTCTCTTAACAGCATGCACTGCTTGAGCAACAACCTCATCACGAGTCATGCCTAGCTTTTTCTCCATGTGGATATCAGAGGTTGCAATGAAAGTATGAATCCTTGATGAATTTGCATGACTTACTGCCTCACCAGCCCTATCGATATCTTTATCAAGGGCTCTTGCAAGTGAACATATGGTTGAGTCTTTAACTGCCTTAGCAACTGCACTAACCGCTTCAAAATCGCCTTGAGAGGCTATGGCAAACCCTGCCTCAATAACGTCAACTCTCATTTTTTCAAGAACTTTAGCGATACGGACTTTTTCATCCTTAGTCATCGAAGCTCCTGGAGATTGCTCCCCGTCTCGTAGAGTTGTATCGAAAATAATTAATTTGTCAGACATCTTGTCTCCTAATGTGTTTTTGTTTGAAAAAAATTTGTGGTGCTAGATCTTTCAATCGAGCAATATTTAGCTGCCTTACGGCAGTAGTCGACCTAAAGACAAGAGAGAGTCTTTGCAGAAAGGAGTGTTAAGGCCAAAAATTTTCATAAGATGAATTATATTCAAATATATTACGTTTTGCTAATTTTTTTCTTCTCACTTCTTTTTTTATTAACATCTATGATAGTAATAATTACTCCAGACAAAGCATAAACAAAGAAAAAACTAAAAAGGATGGTGCTTGGCCAGATCATTACGACCGCGACAGTAAATGCAGCAATAATGGCCAATCTAAAGTTTGAACGACCTTTTAGATTAAACTCTTTAAAACTGTAATATCTGATATTACTAACCATCAATAAACCAGCAAATATGACCAAGAAAATAACAATCAGGGAGGAAATAGACTCAGTTCTATCGATACCCATATTCTCAAAAGCCCATACTATTCCAGCTAAAATGGCTGCAGCTGAAGGTGAAGGTAGCCCTTGAAAATACCTCTTGTCTTCAATGCCAATCTGAGTATTAAATCTTGCCAGTCTTAATGCGCCAGCAACGACAAAAATAAATGCTGAAATCCAACCAATTTTCCCGAGATGACTTAAGTGCCATAGATATACAAGTAATGCTGGAGCGATGACAAATGATAACAAATCAGCCATGGAGTCATATTGAGCTCCGAATTCTGATTGAGTATTGGTTAGTCTTGCAACCCTTCCATCAAGACCATCCCATAGCATTGCAAAAAAAATTGCAATTGAAGCAAGGATGAATTTCTCATTGATAGCAAGAATTATGGAAAAGAAACCTGAGAATAAGCCAAAGGTGGTTAGTATATTGGGTAAAAGATAGATTCCTCTTTTCATTCTTTCACCCATAATACTGATTTAAAAAGAATTGGTATTAGTTTTTGGCTTGATCAACTAATTTATTTTTAGCAATCCATGGCATCATGGCACGTAAAGACTCTCCAACTTTTTCAATTTGGTGTTCACGTTGAACATCTCTTCTGGCAGGTAATGAAGATACATTTTCTACAAATTCTTTAGCAAAAGAACCGTCTTGAATTTCACCAAGAATCTTTTTCATTTCAGCTTTAGTGTCAGAAGTAATAATTCTTGGACCTCTAGTCACATCTCCATACTCAGCAGTATTTGAAATCGAATATCTCATGTTTGCAATACCGCCTTCATACATCAAATCAACGATTAATTTAAGTTCATGCAAACACTCAAAGTAAGCCATTTCAGGTTCATACCCAGCCTCAACTAAAGTTTCAAAACCAGCTTGAACCAAAGCGGTTGTACCTCCACAAAGAACAACCTGCTCACCGAAAAGATCAGTTTCAGTTTCATCTTTGAATGAAGTTTCCAAAATACCAGTTCTACCGCCACCAATTGCTGATGCATATGAAAGAGCAGTATTCTTAGCATTTCCAGAGCTATCTTGGTATATAGCAATAAGGTCAGGGATTCCACCACCTTTAACAAATTCACTTCTTACGGTGTGTCCAGGTGCCTTAGGGGCAATCATGATCACATCAAGATCTGATCTAGGTTGTATCTGACCAAAATGAATGTTAAAACCGTGAGCAAATGCCAAAGTTGCGCCATTCTTTAGATTTGGTTCAATACTATCTGAATAGATTTTTCCCTGAAACTCATCTGGAGCTAAAATCATAACCAAATCAGCCCATGCAGTTGCATCTTCTATTGACTTAACGCTTAGACCTGCTTCTTGAGCTTTTTTCGAAGAGGCTGATCCTTCTCTTAATCCAACACAAACATCAACTCCAGAATCTTTAAGGTTATTGGCATGAGCATGTCCTTGTGATCCATAACCAATCACTGATACCTTCATTCCTTTGATAATGTTTAAATCAGCATCTTTATCGTAATATCTATTCATTTTTTTCCTCTAATCAATCAATAATAATGAGTTATCCCTGGGAAACTCCAGTGACTCCAGTTCTTGCCACTTCTAAAATATTTGAAACATCGCTTTTTTCAAATTCCTCAATGAGAGAATCAACATGAGCTCCCTGACCAGCCAGCTCAATTGTGTAGGTATTTTCAGAGACATCGACAATCTTACATCCATGCTCATCAATAATTCGATCAATATCAGCCTGATTGGATGGCTCAACAGATACTTTAAGTAGCAGTAATTCTCTTTCAATATGTTTCTCAGCAGTAAGATCAGAAACTTTAACAACATCAACAAGTTTGTTTGTTTGTTTGATAATTTGTTCAATGATTGCATCATCACCCATGCTGACGATAGTCATTCTAGACAAAGTTGGGTCGTTTGTTGGCGCAACAGTCAACGATTCAATGTTAAATCCTCTTGCTGAAAATAAACCAGCTACTCGGGATAAAGCTCCAAACTCATTTTCTAGTAAAACTGAAATAATATGTCTCATAACTAAACTAGGTTCAATCCTTCATCATTGGTAGATTTCATTTCATCTCTACCGCCAAGTAACATTTCATTATGACCAGCTCCAGATGGAATCATAGGAAAAACATTTTCAGTTTGATCAGTTAAGATATCAAGGAATACTGTTTTATCCTTCATTGCAAAGGCTTCTTTTAACCCTGGCATGAGATCTGATTCTTTTTCAATCAATATCCCTTCATGTCCATAACTTTGAGCCAACTTCACAAAATCTGGAAGAGCATCCATATATGACATTGCATAACGTTTTTCGTAGAAAAACTCCTGCCACTGTCTGACCATTCCAAGATAACGGTTATTTAAATTTACAATCTTTACAGGGGTGTGATACTGCAGCATGGTTGAAAGCTCTTGTAACATCATTTGTATACTGCCTTCTCCTGTCACACAAGCAACATCAAGATCTGGTCTAGCTAATTTTGCTCCCATAGCAGCAGGCAATCCAAAACCCATAGTGCCAAGCCCACCTGAATTAATCCAAAGTCTTGGTTCGTCAAACTGATAATATTGGGCAGCCCACATTTGATGTTGTCCCACATCGCTTGTCACTATAGCTTTTCCATTAGTAACCTCGTATAGAGCCTCAATAACAGTTTGTGGTTTGATTACACCAGCTTTCTTTTTGTAAGCTAGTGAATCAACTTTCCTCCAATCATTGATTTGTTTCCACCATGGAGAAATATCAAAAGTTGTCTTACCCTTCAAGGCTTTATTTAATTCTTGAAGTGTTTGTTTAACATCACCAACAATTGCAACATCAACTGGGACATTTTTTGAAATTGATGAAGGATCGATGTCCATGTGAATGATTTTTGCGTTTGGACAAAATTTGTCCAGAGCTGCGGTTACCCTGTCATCGAATCTTGCTCCAACCGCAATTACACAATCTGAATCATGCATAGCCATGTTGGCTTCATATGTTCCATGCATTCCTAGCATTCCAAGTGAGAGCTCATTGGTAGCTGGAAAAGCTCCAAGCCCCATTAAAGTTTGTGTAATTGGAAAACCAAGAATATTTACAAACTCTCTGAGTTCATTGTGTGCATTACCTATCACAGTTCCTCCACCTGAGTAGATAATCGGCTGTTTAGCGGTGGTTATCAATGAAACAGCTTTTTCGATGGAATTAGCACCTGCAATTACTTGCGGGTTATAGGACCTCATATGGACTTTCTCAGGAAATTTAGGCTCCTTAATTCTTGCAATAGTTACATCCTTTGGAATATCTATAAGAACTGGTCCAGGTCTTCCAGTTGTCGCAATATGAAATGCTTTTTTAATGACAGAAGTAATATCATTGATATCTTTAATTAAAAAATTATGTTTGACGCACGAACGTGTTATTCCTACAGCATCGACTTCTTGGAAAGCATCATTACCAATTAAAGGCGAAGGAACTTGGCCAGAGATCACTACCATAGGGATTGAGTCCATGAAAGCAGTGGCAATTCCAGTAACCGCATTGGTAATTCCAGGACCTGAAGTAACTAAAACTACACCTGGCTTACCTGAAGCTCTAGCATAACCATCGGCAGCATGCGCTGCACCCTGTTCATGCCTCACCAAAACATGAAGAATTTCATCTTGAGCCTCTAATGCATCGTATATGTGAAGCACAGCCCCACCTGGGTACCCAAAAATATGATCAACACCTTCCTTTTGAAGACTTTGAACTATAATTTCAGCGCCATTCAATTCCATATTGAAATAATGAGAAAAAAATTCCTGATTATACCGAAACGATTTTGAATTTAAACCTTATATCAAAGGGTATTGTGCCAATCTTCTGAATAAAAACTCACAGGAGCATTTTCCTCCTCAAAAGTTTCTATCGCCCAGGCATCTTTTTTTGCTTGAAGAGTTGTAATTAACTCATTATTTAGAAAGTGACCAGTCTTAAAGCCTTGGTAATGTCCAATAACATTTGCCCCAAGAAGATAGAGATCTCCCACAATATCCAAAACTTTATGCTTCACAAATTCGTTTGAGTATCTCAAACCATCCTCATTAAGAATATCATCATCAGTGAGTGCAATAGCATTATCTGGCGAAGCACCCAAAGCTTTATTAGCGGCCTTTAGGGTTTCTAGATCTCTCATATACCCAAAGGTTCTTGCTCTAGAAATTTCTTTGAGATAGGACTGATTAGAGAAATCTATTGAAATCTTTTGCCCGCTTTCTTTGACTTTTTCATGATCAAAGTCAATTTCAATACTTATTTTAAAACCATTATATGGACTCAATTCCGCCCATGAATCACCACGTTTAACTTTAATCGGTTTTTTGATAACGATAAAATTTTTAGAGGCATCTTGTTCTTCAATGCCTGCAGCTTGCACTAAAAAAACAAAAGGAGAAGAAGATCCATCCATGATTGGAACCTCAAATGAATCCAGTTCTACGACAATATTATCGATACCTAGAGCAGAAAACGCGCTCATTAAATGCTCCACAGTTGAGACTTTAACATCTCCATCCTGGAGGCTTGTAGATAAAACTAGTTCATTAACAAAAACATTAAGGGCTTTAACCTCTTTTCCGCCTGCATCCATGCGCCTAAAAACAATACCATGATTTGGTTCTGCAGGAAGAAGCTTCATATTCACAGTTTTCCCACTGTGTATTCCAACGCCTCTTGCCTGGACACTTTTTTTAATTGTTCTTTGTTTGATCAAGGATTTAAAACTTTTTAAATAAGTCTTTCATTTTACTACCAAACTTCTCTCTTTTAATGCTTGCTTCGATGGGCTCAAGCCCCCCTTCATCTCTTTTGCACAAAAGAAGACCAATAGATGTAGAAAACTCGGAATTTGTGATAATTTTTTCATCCCCCTTAACTATATTTCTATTAATCAATCCTTTTTTTACAGGCAAATGAAATATCTTTCTTGAGAATCCTTCTAACTCAAATAATTCTGAACTGCCTCCAGTGAGGACAACACCAGATTTAATTCTATTGGACTTGATTGAATTATTTTCGAAGATATTAAACTTAAGTTCTTCAAGTATCGATTTACAGGACCCTGATATCACCTCATAAAGATCCTTTGAACTTAAATATTGGGTATTAAGCTTTCCCTGAATCTTGACATTCACAGGAATCAACTTATCACTTTCAGATATGCTCGATTCAACTTTTCCGTAACTCATTTTTAACTCATCAGCGACATCAAACTCTAACCCGAAAGCCTCACAGATATCCTCCGTGATATTGTTTCCTCCAATAGCAACAATTCCACTATTTATTAGCTCGCCGTCAATAAAGATTGTATAGCTAGTCACCCCAGCTCCAATATTAATAATGACAACTCCTCTTTCTTTTAAGTCATCAGTTAAGATAGCTTCAGAGCATGCCATTGATTCAATAAAGAAATCTTTAACCTCTGCTTTATTTGAACGTCTCACACCCTCGATGATCAAATTGATAGCGCTAGTAGATACAGATATATTATGAGTTTTAACCTCCAAAACTCTGGCTTGCATGTTTAATGGGTTTTGAACTTTTTCAAATTGGTTAATATCCTGATTAGCAATAGAATATCTAGTAACGATAGTATTAATAATTTGCTTATTGGTTGGGACTGGTATAGCGGCAGAATTTACCGCAAAATCAATATCTTTTTGAGAAACAAACTCATCTTGTAAAACTCTTTCACCCTTTCTATTGTTGATAGTTAAGTGAAGATCTGAAATAGAAGAGTTTAAAGTCATGATTGTGTAACCAGATCTTTTTTGAGCCTGGTTTATTGCATCCTCAATGGATGCAGTAACCTCATTGATATTTACTATTCGACCTTCCCTTACCCCCTTGCTAATCGATTTACCATACCCTTCAATTTGAATTGTATTATCATCTTCAAGCATGGCGAATAAAACACGGGTATTCTTAGTCCCAATATCTATAGAAGCCAAAAGATTATTGTTATTCGTTGCCATCTGATAGAGATTTTACATTTAACTTCTTGACTCTATAAGCCACTTTTCTAGGTCTTCAAGATAAATGTTTTTACCACTCAGTAATTGCTTAAATTTCTTGGAATTAGGCTGAGAGTGATAAAGTCCAAGAATATGTCTAGTCATTGATCTAAGATTAACGCCTTTTGATATTTCTTTTTTCATATACTCAACAAACCTCTCAAGAACAGACTCTCTAGTAATTGTGTTAGGTTTTTTTTCGTAGAAAATTTCATCAACCTTGGAGAGAATAAATGGTTCATGGTAGGCTTTTCTACCCAGCATAACACCATCAAGCTTTTTGAAAATATCATAACTATCTTCAAGATTCTGCAAACCGCCATTTAAAGAAACGACCAACTCAGGAAAATCTTTTTTAATTTGAAAAACCCATTCATAATTTAAAGGTGGAATATCTCGATTTTCTTTAGGACTTAAGCCCTTTAACCAGGCCTTTCTCGCATGAATATAAAAAATCTTACAACCAGCATCTCTATTGATCCGAACAAAATTATGTAAATTCTTATAACTTTCTATATCATCAACCCCTATTCGACATTTAATCGATACTGGTAGATGAGTATTTTGTTTTAATGCTTCAACGCATTTAGCTACTGTATCAGGGGTTTTCATTAGACATGCTCCAAAAGAGCCAGACTGAACTCTATCCGAGGGACAACCCACATTAATATTGATTTCGTCATATCCATAGTCTTCAACTATCTTTGCACACTTTGAAAACTCATCAGATTCGCTACCCCCAAGTTGAAGGACAAGAGGATTTTCCTCATAGTTGAAAGCAAGAAGTTTGTCTCTGTCTCCATGAATAATTGCTTTTGTAGTAATCATCTCTGAAAAAAGAAGTGCTTCTTTGGATATTAGACGATGGAAAAAACGACAATGTTTATCTGTCCAATCCATCATCGGAGCCACTGAAAAGTTATATTTATGAGACATTAAATCTTAATTTGATTAAATATGCATTCAATCGCAAAATTAACGCTTGATTGAATAATTAAATCCCTATCACCTGAGAAGAGTTTTTTTTCAGCAAATAACTCACCATTCACAATAAACCCAAAACAAACTGTACCTACTGGCTTTCCAATGGTAGCACCCCCTGGACCTGCAATGCCAGTAATAGCTATCGATATACTAGTTTTGGATTTTTTATTTACCCCTTTGACCATCTCAGAAGCAACCTCTAAGCTGACTGCTCCGAACTCATCTATAGCAGAGCTATTTACCCCCAACTCATCGATTTTGGATTGATTAGTATATGTTATGAATCCACGATCGAAATAACTTGAAGACCCTGGATATTTAGTGAGATGCTGTGCTAGCATTCCACCAGTACAAGACTCGGCAACTGATATATTCAGCCCTCTTTCAATAAGTATTTTTCTGAGTTCTTGGAGTTTGTTCATTTGTTGAGAGCATTATTCACGATTTCAAAGATATCTTTACTTAAGTCTTTCATATCTGCCAACGAATCTAATTGATTTTTTTGAAGCTCTCTTAGTTCTGGTGTAAACCTTTTCCATTGATTATATTGTGAGACTAATCTTGCGCCAATTTGAGGGTTAATCACATTAAGCTTTCGGATAGTCTCTGTGTAAATCTCATAACTTGACTCCTGATGAAAGAGGCAGAAGTTCTGCGAAAAAGCACCAAATAAACTTCTCAACCTGTTTGGAGTTGAGTATGAGAAATCATTATGCTCACTTAGCTTAATAATTTTCTCAATATCGGTATTAATAGACAATGCTTGTGCTGAAAACCACTTATCAATAACTTGTGTATCTTTTTTGAATTCATCATAAAAGCTATCAATAATTTCATCAATCCTTGTAAATTTAGAGTCAAGTAAAGACTTGAATGCCCCCATTTTATCTGTCATATTTTGTGCTTCTTTAAATTGCTGAAGCGCAATATCCGACTCTCCATAGAGGGATATAAACCTTAAAAGAACATTTTTTAAAGCTCTTTTGCCCACAGACGCGTCTGACAAGTCAAAAACTTTATCTTTATTCAGTTTATGATAAAGATCTTTCAACTCTGTAGAGTTTAGCTTGAAGAAGCTCTCTATTCTATTATCTCTAAGCCTTTTAATCTCAAAGACATCAATTATTTCTATATCTTGCTGTAGAAGTTTTTCACTGGGTGGAGAAATTAGCATGGATAAGAGAGAGTAATCCTTTTCAGACTTTAATGAGTGACTTAATGCTTCAAAAAAATCGTACCCCTCCAAGGATTTATTAAATATTAATTCTGACCAAATTTCTTGGGAATTCTGCCACCTGTTGTATGGATCGTTATCCTTATTAACTAAAAATATTTTCTCTTTAAAAGTAGTATTGGTATGACAAATAACTGGAGCAGAGAAATCTTGAAAAACAGAAACAACAGTCTCTTGATCAGGATATTGAAATTCAAAGGTCTCTTTTTGTTTATTGATGACTTTCAATCCTTTTTCTAATATTTTTCCTGTAGAAGAGATAAGCGAATATTTCATGGGGATCTCATAGATTGACTCACCTGCCTGTTCAACACTGAGAGCATATTCCCCACTTTTAGCTTTAGGTTTAAAATCAATTTTCACTCTTGGGGTGCCAGCTCTAGAATACCAATTCATAAACTGAGTGAAATCATGATCTGAAACTTCATTCATTGAATTGACAAAATCGTCAATAGTAACCGCTTGATGATCATACTTCTTAAAATAATTTTGCATCCCTTCTTGAAACTTATCCTCGCCAATAATGGTATGAATCATGCGAATCACTTCTGCGCCTTTTTCATAAACAGTTGCAGTGTAGAAATTATTCATTTCTATATAAGAATCTGGCCTAACAGGGTGAGACATTGGGCCGGCATCCTCAGGAAATTGAAAGGACTTCAATGCAAAAACGTCCTCAATTCTTTTAACTGATCTTGAATGTAGATCAGAAGTAAATTCTTGATCTCTAAAAACTGTCAAACCTTCTTTTAAACTTAACTGAAACCAATCCCTGCAAGTTACCCGATTCCCAGTCCAGTTATGGAAATATTCGTGACCAATTACAGATTCAATATTAATAAAATCTACATCTGTTGCAGTTCGCTCATCTGCTAAAACATATGATGAATTAAAAATATTTAATCCCTTATTCTCCATAGCCCCCATGTTGAAATCATCAACTGCAACTATCATGAATTTATCTAAATCGTATTCTAAGTTAAATCTTTCCTCGTCCCATTTAAAGGCACGTTTTAAGGCCTGCATGGCAAAATCAGTTTTATGAATATTTCTTGGCTCAACAAAAATATCCAATGAGATCTTTTTTCCAGATTTTGTGATAAAAGTATCATTGATTGAACTCAAGTTTCCCATCACTAAAGCGAATAAATAGCATGGTTTGGGCTGAGGATCATGCCAAGAAACATATCCATTATTCAATTCAACTGGATTTCCATTAGATAGCTGAACAGGAAGAGAGTCTTTATCAGCTTTAATATGAGTTGTAAAAATGCTAAGCACATCTGGACGATCTAGATAGTAAGTTATTTTTCTAAAACCATGCGCCTCACATTGAGTGCAATAATTTCCATTTGACAAATAAAGTCCTTCAAGACTTGTGTTTCTCTCTGGATAAATCTTATTGCTGATCTCTAATACAAATTTATCGTTTAAATCTTTAAGTAATAATCCATCTTCTTTTTTTTCAAACGATGCTGGTTGATGGTTGATTTTTAAATCTATGAGTTCGAGATTCTCTCCATTTAAGAAAAGATTACCTAAACGATCCTTCGAGAGCTCATTGCGATAAAAATGAATTTTGCTCTTAACAATAACGCCGCTATCGACAACATCGAACCAAAGCTCTGTTTGTGAGATAAGGTATGGGCTAACCTTGTAATCTTTCCTATAAATTCTTTCTGGCATCAGACTGAAGCAAGTATGAGTATTCCTAAAATAATCCTATACCAAACATATGGCATAAATCCAATTCTATTCAAAAGCTTAATAAAGTAATAAACAGTTAAATATGCTGTTAAGGCGGAAATCATAAAACCAACAATTAAGGCAATCCAATCAACAGCTTCAGGTTGGTTAAAGAGCTCGATAATGATTAATCCAGAAGATAAGGCAATAATTGGTATGGCCATTAAAAAGGCAAATTTAACTCCCACATCTCTTGATAGACCAATTAAAAGAGCGGCAGTAATGACTATTCCTGATCTTGAAGTTCCAGGAATTAATGCGACTGCTTGAAACAAACTCATCCAGAAAACTACACTCCAAGTAATACTTGTGGATAAAGTTTGATAGCGGTTATTCACCCATACAGATAGCCCCAATAGAAGACCAAATAGGATACTGGTGTAGGCTATTACCTCTTCTGATCTCAATGTTGATTCAATGTAATCTTTACTAAGAATGCCAATTATTCCTACAGGAATAGTGGAGAAAAAAACCTTCCAGGCCAAGGAAGAGTCTCCAACCTCCTTGAGTTCAAATATGGATTGAAAAAAACTCTTTAGAAGGAAAAAAACAGTCTCACGGTAATAATAAATGATCGCAACTAATGTCCCCAAATGAACCACAACATCAAATGCCAAACCCTGATCCTGCATAGATAAGAATTTAGGAACAATAATGAGATGAGCAGAAGAAGAGATAGGAAGAAATTCCGTAAAGCCTTGAATAACAGAGAGTAAAAAAACTTGCAAAAGATCCATATTAAAGAATTTTATCAATAAGATTTTGCTCTTTGAAACAAACTAAAGCGCCATGAAAATCTTTTTTTAGCGCTAAAACCTTAAAACTCTCACCCATGGTACTTGGTAAGATTAATTGCTTAATTTCTTGAGCATAAGATATTTTTTGATCCGAATCTTTCTCCTCAGAAAGAAATTCTTGTATGCCTAAGGATATTAAAAACATAGCCTGGGTGCAATACCCTTCAATGTTAAATCCCGCCTCTTTAGAAGCATCTGCCAAATCAGAGAAATTAACCGAAGTCGTTATGTCTTGCATTCCAATATTTTCAAATGGATTCTCTGATGCTTTGTGCTGAGAATAACATCTTAATGTCCCCTCAACTCTTTGAGGATGATAGAAAGTATCTCTATCCATTCCGTAATCTATTATCAGAACAACCCCTCTTTTCATCATCGAATAAACAGAGTGAATCCAGCCTCTTGCTTGAATATTGACCTCAGTGGTGTATCCTTCTTCGAGACTATCTGGAATAGAGTAATCATCAAGATTTATATTCAAAGAACTAAAAGCGTATTCCAAAGAATCATCCTTGATGCATACCCCCTGCTCATGAAATTTTCCACCCATCTTTTTAATTCTCTTGGCTGGAATGGCGTCTATGACCTCATTAGCAATTACTACACCTTCGAATTCATTGGGCAACTCATTGAGCCAGATGATCCTATCCAGGACCTCAGGAAGCACTTTTTCAATCAGTTTCCGCTGTCTATCCTTTAAGTCAGCACTTAATTCAACAATGTAGTAGTACTTTGGAAGTTGATTATGTTTAGCAAGATAAAACAAAATCTGACATGCGAGGGTACCATTTCCAGCACCAAACTCTAATATATACGGAAAGGAATCCAGGATTTGTTTGCATTGTTTGGCAATACAAAAACCAAATAGATCTGATGTTTCAGGGGCAGTAATAAAGTCCCCATCTCGTCCAAATTTTTTGGAGCCGTTACTGTAATAACCCTTTCCAGGATGATAAAGCGCCATCGACATAAATTCATCAAATCCAATGAAATTATTATTTTCAGTAATTTTGTTTCTTATAATCTCATCAAGATTCATTCGGAGAATTTTATATGAAAACAGCTCTCATCACCGGCGGAGCAAGAAGAATTGGCGCTGAAATCACTAAAACTCTTCATAAAAACAACTTCAATGTAATTATTCATTGTTATCAATCAATTGAGTCAGCAAAAGAGTTAGCTGAAGATCTCAATAAAATAAGAGACAATAGCGCTTCAATCATTCAATTTGATTTAAAGGATATTCACTCTATCAGTCAACATGTTGAAGAAGTTCAATCTCTGGATGTCTTGGTCAATAATGCCTCAATATTCTATCCAACACCAATAGATAGCATAAATACCCAAGCAGTGCTTGATTTAATGCAGGTCAATTGTTTTGCACCTTATTTTTTATCCATTGCTTTGAAGGATAAATTAACTCAAAAGAAGGGGCAAATCATTAACTTAGTTGATATTTATTCTCATAAACCAATTAAAGATTACTCGGCATACTCGATGAGTAAATCCGCCCTAGCAATGCTAACGAAATCACTCGCGCTAGACTTAGCACCTCATGTAAGAGTTTGCGGAGTTTCCCCGGGTGCAATTCTTTGGCCCTCTCAATCAACTGAAAAAGAACATACCAAGATTCTAGACAAAGTTCCTCTTAAGGCAAAAGGTGATCCTAAAAATATCACCGAAAGTGTTATTTTTCTTATTAATTCAAGCTATATCACTGGTGAAATACTGACAGTCGACGGAGGAAGATTAATAGCATAATTTAATTTATATTAAATATTTATGATACAATTCACAAGGTTAGACATTTTCTAACCAAAAGAATTTTTACAACCCTTATTTTAATTTTTTAATAAGGGATTTATAAGGACTAATAAGCAGGCAATCAAAGCTTTCAAGCTGGGTTATGACTCATAAGACTTGATTGATAGAGGCTAATAATTTATGCTTTTATTTAAACTTCAAATAATCCAAATACTCTCATACTATGTAGAGCAGATTTCCTGTCCAAGTCCATTTGCAAAAGGACTAGCATATGAATCATATTCTCATCAATGCGACCCACAAAGAAGAAGTTCGAGTGGCAGTCGTCAAAGACAAAAAACTTACCAATCTCAATATAGAAACCACCCTTAATCAAAAACAAAAAGGGAATATTTATAAAGGCAAAATTTCAAGGATTGAACAATCTCTTGAGGCCGCTTTTGTAGATTATGGAAAAGAAAGACAAGGCTTTCTTCCATTCAAAGAGGTAGCAGAGGCTGCTAATTTAGACAAAAAACTTTCCATTACAGATGTTCTCAAAGAAGGACAAGAGATCATTGTTCAAGTCAGTAAAGAGGAAAGGGGAAGCAAAGGTGCTGCTCTAAGTACCTTCATTAACCTTGCTGGTGTTTATATGATTCTCACGCCAAATAGTTCTATTAGCCAAGGAATCTCAAGACAAATCAATAATAATGATCGTAATGATCTTAAGAAGATTATTGGGCAAATTACTCTCCCTGATAATGCAGGGCTTATCATCAGAACTGCAGGAGCAGGTAAAAGTCTTGATGAGCTTCAGTGGGAAGTTGATTACTTATCGGATTTATGGAAATCTATTCAAAAGGCAGCTGAAACCAAAAAGGCGCCTTTTTTAATCTACAAAGAAAGTGATTTGATTATTCGAACTCTAAGGGATCATCTAAGAGAAGATACTGATAGCGTTATTATTGACGAAGCAAACGCCTTTACTAATGCAAAAGATTTCATCAGCTTTGTCATTCCACATTATCTTGATCGTATCAAGTTTTTTGACACCACTGAGCACTCACTCTTCAATCATATGGGAATTGAGACCCAAGCAAGAAGTGTATTTAACAGAGAAGTTTCTCTTCAAAGTGGTGCAACTCTTGTTTTTGATACTACTGAAGCCCTAACATCAATTGATATTAACTCTGCAAGAGCTACAAAAGGCTCTGACATCGAGGAAACTGCTTTCAATACCAATCTTGAAGCCACAAGAGAGATAGCCACACAACTTCAGCTAAGAGATATTGGCGGTTTGATCGTTATTGATTTTATAGACATGTCATCTGATGACCATAAGAAGAAGATTGTGGATGCGATGTTAAGAGAAACTAATTCAGACAGAGCAAGAGTTCAGATTGGAAATATTTCACAATTTGGTTTGCTTGAAATGTCTAGACAAAGATTATTAAGTTCAGTGACCGAATCTGTTGAGAAAACTTGTCCTCAATGCTCAGGCAGAGGAACAACCCCAACCATTCCATCACTAGCACTTTCAATCTTGAGACAATTAGAGGATGGCTGTAATGCGTCTCATGAGACACAAAGACTCACTATTCAGTCAACAGTTGAGGTCATCACTTATCTCTTGAATGAGAAGAGAGATGATATTCTTCGCCTAGAACAAAAACATGACATTAAGATTATCTTGCTTCCAAATCCATACATGTCATTCCCGAACTTCTCTATCAACAAGCAAAAGTCTGATAAAAAATCACAGCATCTGAGTTTCCAAGGAGTATCTAAACCACAACATTCACTGGCTGAAAATGGTTTAAATGACATACCTGAAGAGGCAATTGTAAACATTACCAGACCTGACACTCAAAAACCAAAACCTAAAAAATCTTTCTTTGAGACAGTACTGGGTGGAATCTTCTCTAAAAAAGAGAAGACTGAAGAAAAGAAATTCAATGACAATAGAAATCGTCGAAGAAATTACAAGAAACCCAATAACAGAAAACGTCCAAATAACAGACGACCAAATAATCAAAACAACAATCAAAATTCTGAGAATAGAAATACTGAGAATAAAAAACCTGCCAACAAGAAGCCAGATAATAAGCCTGCCAACAAGAAGCCAGATAATAAGCCTGCCAACAAGAAACCAGATAATAAGC
>VMDI01000017.1 GCA_008080915.1 Gammaproteobacteria bacterium
TCATATAAAGTTTTTTTAATAGGGCATCTTTCCAGTCATTCCATAAGTCTTCTCTAGTTGCTCTAATATCTGCAACTGTCAAAAGATATAAATAATCTAATAAGTCTTGCGAATTGATAACTTTAATAAATGAACTGACAACTTCTGGGTCGTCAATATTTTGTTTTTGTGAAACTTGAGACATCAATAAGTGATTTTTTACTAATGAATTTACTATTAACGAATCTTCAATTTTCAACTGGTGATTTTTGCAAAAAATAGAGGCATCTTTTGCTCCAATATCAGAGTGATCCCCTCCTCTACCCTTGCCAATATCATGAAATAGACCTGCTAGTAAAAGTAGTTCAGGTTTTTTAAGATTCTTAGCTATTTTGCTACAAAGCGGGAATTCATCCTTGTGATCATCAACAAAAAAGCGTCGAATATTTCTGATGACAAACAATGTATGCTGATCAACAGTATATTGATGAAATAAATCAAATTGCATCAGACCACAAATTTGACCAAACTCAGGAATGTATTTCTCTAGCACTCCATATCTGTTCATCAGTGTCAATGTTTTATAAACCCCCTGCTTTTGTTGCAGAATCTCTATGAATAGGTGATTTGTTTGCCTTTTTCTAGAAAAATCGCCATCAATCAAATGGAGATTGTTTTGAATTGATCTGAGCGTATCTGCACCTATTCCTCTTACATAACTATTTTTTGCTAATAAAAGAAAGATCTCGATAATCGTGCTTGGGTGTTTTTCGAATACCTGTAAATCATTTGCTTCAATAAAACCATAGTTAACGCTAAATTCTGAATTAAGTTTTTGATTATTGACGATATTGGTTTCAAATATTTGAAGAAGCATGTCATTAATTCTAGAAATCCTTCTCACTACCAAAAAATAATCCTTCATAAATTTGGTTAAACCTGAATTATTTTCTGATTCATAACCCAAATAATCAGAAACACCCTTCTGATATCCAACCTGAAGTCGATCTTCTCTTCTATTTGAAATGACATGAAGTGCATATCTGATTCTAAAAATAAAATCAATTCCTGATTTAAGCTTCTTTACTTCTTCATGAGAAAGATGTCCTAAGTTAGCAAGATCCTCAATCTTTTTAATTTTTAAACACCATTTTGATATCCAAAGAATGTTTTGGAAATCTCTTATACCGCCAGGACTTTCTTTAATATTTGGCTCAAGGTTATAACCTGAATTAGAAAAATTTTGATGACGATTTTCCTGTTCTTTCTTTTTAGCTATGAAAAAACTTTGATCACTCCATCCGCTTATTTGAAGAGATTGATACATTTTTTCAAATAAAACTTTTGATCCACAAATAAACCTTGATTCCAAAATATTTGTAGCAATAGATAGGTCACTCATAGCTACGATGCAGTCACTTAAATCTCTAGTTGAATGACCAATCTCTATTCCCACGTCCCAAAGAATCGTTAAAAAATTAGATATTTTTTCTTCATATTTAGAATAAGATTGATTGGGGATTAATATCATTATGTCGATATCTGAATGGAGATGGAGCTCCTCTCTTCCATAACCACCGACAGCTACCAGAGTAATTTTTCTATCAAAACTTTGATCAGCCCAGATTCTTTTTAAAAGACCATCAATGCTTTTACTTCGCTTAAGAAGTAACTTAAGGACTTTACGAGGACTTTGAATAAACTCGCTAGCGAGTTCTTTTTGTAATTCGCGATATTCAGCTTTATAGTTATCTAAAGCCATATTTAGAAATATTGATTATTTTTGATATTGTATCGCTTTACCTAATCGATTTAATGATTTTTCTTTACCAATTAACTCAGCTAAACTATCGATACTTCCTGCATTTCCATGACCGGTCAATGCAAGCCTGAAAGGTTGACCTATCTTTCCAAAACCAATTGAATTTTTTTGACAAATCTGCTCAATACAAAAATGAATTTTTTCTTTTGTCCATTCATCAATACCCTCAAGTAATGACATTAAGTCAGAAAGAAGACTCAAACTTTCTTCAGAAAAGAATTTATTGGCTTTATCTGTATCAAAACTATCAAAGTCTTCATAAAATATTTTCATGCCTTCAATAGTTTCTATAAGAGTCTTAGATCTATCCTTTAAATAATCTAGTACGTCTGAAATATTTGGCCCTGAATGTATATCAATATTGGCTTCTTTTATTAGCTCATCAAGCCTTAACAACAAGTCTTCATTTGAGTATTTTTTTATATATTCATGATTTAGCCAAAGCAATTTTTCCTCATCAAAAGCTGCTGGTGAGTTATTTACGTTTTTTAAGCTAAAAAGTTTAATCATCTCATTTACGGGGAATATCTCCTGATCACCATGTGACCAACCTAATCTTAAAAGATAGTTCAAAAACACTTCTGGTAGATACCCTTTTTCCTTATAAGCGATTACGCTAACAGCTCCATGCCTTTTTGAAAGTCTTGATCCATCACTTCCAAGGATCATAGGAAGATGGGCAAATTTAGGAATAGTCCAATTCAATGCCTTATATAAATTGATTTGTTTGGGGGTGTTGTTAATGTGATCGTCACCTCTAATGACAGTTTCAATCTGCATATCATGATCATCCACCACTACAGTTAGATTATATGTTGGATTACCATCAGACCTTTTGATGATCAAATCATCTAATTGAGCATTATCAATTGAAATATCACCCTTGATCTCGTCATAAAAAGAGACCAAACCTTCAATAGGATTTTTAAAACGAACCACCCCTTCAGTAAGATTTTTATCTCGACAGTGTCCATCATATCTTGGAACGAGCCCCTTCTTTCTTTGCTCTTCCCTGACCTTGTCTATCCTCTCCTGAGTACAATTACAAAAGTAAGCATGATTTGTACTGATAAGCTTATCAATAACCTCATTGTATCGATCATATCTTTTTGTTTGATAGTAGGGACCCTCATCATAATCAAGCCCCAACCACGTCATGCCATCAAGAATTGCTTTGATTGATTCATCAGTAGATCTTTCTCTGTCAGTATCTTCAATGCGCAGAATAAAATTTTTATTATTTTGTTTTGCCCAGAGCCATGCATAAAGAGCAGTTCTTGCTCCACCTAAATGCAAATACCCCGTGGGTGAAGGTGCAAATCTCGAACTCATTTAATTATCTAACTTTGAAGCTTTTTCGTACCAATATTTGGACTTTTCTAAATCCTGTTCAACTTCACGACCATCTTCGTAGAGCATACCTAGAGTGAACATGGGTCCAGGAATATCAAACTCGGCAGCTTTTTCAAACCATTCAATCGATTGATTGATATCCTTCTCCACCCCTTCTCCTGTCATATAAGCAACACCAATCATATGATGAGCATATGCATGCCCAAGTTGGGCAGATTTTCTAAAATTTTGCAAACCTAGCTCTTTATTCTCTACCATACCCAGACCATTCATTTGCATCATTCCAACTCTCCATAATGCTTCTGCATGTCCTTGTGATGCAATTGGTCCTAATAGCTGATATGCCATGGCAAAATTTTTGGCATCAAAAGCGGCTATTCCGCTCGCTAGATCAGCATCAAATTTATCGGTATTAAATTCATTTGACATAGAATTATTTTGAGAAAAATAAAAAACTAGATTTTACACAATCATCGGAATGATAAGACCATTGGAATTTATTAAATAATTTTTAAGATATACTTATTAAACTTAGAATAAATATATTTTCCAATGGATTTAAGTCAAGAAAATTCTGAACAGAATTCAATACTTTCTTATTCTGAAAATGACGCAAGCATCCAGTCTGGAAAGTTAGGGTTTCCATGTTTTATATCGAAAAGTTTTTCAGCAACATTGGATTTTCATTCAATAGATTTGATTGAAAAAACTGATATCTTTCCATTAATAACGAAAGATCAAGTCAAGATAATTATTATTGGCACCTCGCAAACCTCATTTCTTAAACCTGAAAAAATTTTATTGTTTAATGAACTAGGTTTGGGTGTTGAATTAATGAATGTCGATGCTGCCTGCAGAAGTTTTAACCTTCTTCTTTCAGATAAAAGAGCAGTTGGTCTATTGATAATATGATTCAAGATAAAGTCAATAATTTCTTTCAATTTTTTAAACTTGACAAGTATTTATTCTTTTTGATTGTTATAACTCTTTCATTTGGTTTCATAATTCTTTATACGGCATCTTCATCCTCTGAAAAGCTCCTTTTACTTCAATTTAGGAATCTAGCAATTGCCTTAATTGTTATGTTAGTCATTGCACAAATACCTCCAAGGATTTTGAAACTCTACTCACCATATCTAATGGCTATAGGAGTGATATTGTTAATTTTGGTTTATTTCTTCGGGTCTTATGGAGGAGGAGCAAAAAGATGGCTTGATATCGGAATAATTAGATTTCAGCCATCGGAGATAATGAAGGTTATTGTCCCAATTGCTATTGCCTCTATATTGAGTGAAAAAAATATTCCACCGAGACTTGGGCCAGTTTTACTTTCACTTCTTGCAATCTTTTTGATTGGTTTTCTAATCTATAAGCAACCTGACTTGGGAACAGCTATATTAATTGTATCAAGTGGTATTTATGTTCTATTCTTTGCTGGAGTAAGAATCCAAATCATTAAGAATGTATGGATTAATTTAAGCGTTATATTTAGCTCAATTCTTGGCACTCTTTATCTTGCATGGAATTACTTCCTACTACCCTATCAAAAACAAAGAATTTTGACCATGATTGATCCTGAATCTGACCCGTTGGGCTCTGGGTATCATATTATCCAATCAAAGATTGCAATAGGCTCTGGTGGTTTAACTGGCAAAGGTTATGGAGCAGGTTCTCAATCACAGTTAGATTTTTTACCTGAACATTCAACTGACTTTATTTTTTCTGTACTCGCTGAAGAAATGGGGTTTGTTGGGGTAATTTTTTTGTTGTTTTTATATGGGTTGATTATTTATCGATCATTTCAGATTTCAATTAAATCTGAAGATAACTTTTCTAAATTACTTGGGCTAAGTCTGACTTTGGTATTTTTTACTTATGTGGCAATTAATATTGCAATGGTTGCTGGATTGGTCCCGGTTGTTGGTGTTCCTCTTCCTTTGGTTAGTTATGGGGGGTCTTCGCTACTAACCATCTTGGCTATTTTTGGAATCATCATGTCAGTCAACAAACATAAACTTCCTGGTTATCTCAAGAAATGAAGAAAATAGTTTTTTTAATATTGATTTTCCCTTCCTTAGTATTTGCGGAAATTGTTAAAGGCAATGAGCTTAGATTTACCCAGGAATTCATTAAGGAAATGGTTAATAAACATCAGTTCAAAGCAAATGAACTTAATTTCATCTTTGGACAAATCTCTTTAGAAATTTTGCCAGCGGTTGAGAAGTCAGCCCTTCCCAAAAGAAAGAAAAAAATCATGTCATGGGATAAATATAAATCCCTATTCATTACTGATGAAAGAATCAAATCCGGCGTAACGTTTTGGAAGCAAAACATAAAACTGCTTGAAAAAGCCGAAAAAAAATTTAATATCCCTAGCGAAATTATCGTTGCCATTCTTGGGATCGAGACAAACTATGGAAAAAATCAAGGAGAGCATCCAACACTAGAAACACTTCTCATTAAGGCATCAGGCAATAATCGCAGAAAGAAATTCTACAAAAAAGAATTGGAGTCTTTCCTACTCTTGGTTAGGGATAACAATATTCCACCCTTATCCGTCAAAGGCTCTCATGCAGGGGCTTTGGGGATGAGTCAATTCATATCTAGCTCTTACAGGCACTACGCGGTTGATTTCGATGAAGATGGAAAAATAGATCTTTTTTCTTCCAACGCAGATGCTATCGGCTCGATAGCAAATTACTTTGATAAGCACCAATGGCATGATGGTGGTGAGCTTTCTTATCCAATTGAACTTGATCAAAAACATTTTCGTTATGTTAAGTCTTCAACTAATAAACCTGTAAAAACTGCTCAGTATTGGAAAAGCAAAGGCATTCCTATTTCTATGAAAATAGATGACAGCACTAAGATTGCATTGATTCAACTGCCTCAAGATAATCATATTGATATGCGCCAAACATTATGGAATTTTTATGTATTGACTCGTTATAATCACGATAATAGATATGCAATGACAGCTCAATTGCTTTCTGAGCATATTAAAAAGGAATTCGAACAAATAAACTAACCTAGACACATGAAATATAGATTTACTACCTCAATCTTATCCTTAGCTTTCTTTACTTTTTTATTTTCTTCTTCTGTATTAAAAGCGGCAGTTTTTATTACTCCAAAAGCCCCAGCAATAAATGTTGACTCATACATCCTTATAGATTTTGACTCTCAAAAGGTCATTGCTTCAAAAAATCCAGACAAAGCTCATGCTCCTGCCAGCTTAACAAAAGTAATGACGGCTTATGTAGTCTTCCAACTAATTAAGGATGGTCGTGTATCTCTAAATGATGATGTTTTAATTAGTGAAAAAGCATGGAAAACCATGGGTTCTAAAAGTTTTGTTGAGGTTGGAAAAACAATCAAGCTAGAAACACTTCTGCAGGGACTAATCATTCAATCCGGTAATGATGCTGCTGTCGCCTTAGCAGAGCATATCGCTGGAACTGAGGGTACTTTTACTGCTTATATGAATGAATATGCAAGAGAACTCGGTATGAACAATACTATTTTCGAAAATGCTTCTGGTTTGGATACTAAAAACCAGCAGACCTCGGCAAGAGATATGTCAATTCTTGCTTCATCTGTCATTAGAGACTTCCCTGAATACTATAAATGGTACAGTCAAAAAACTTTTACATATAACGACATTAAACAAAACAACAGGAATAAGCTTTTGTGGAGTGACAAGACTGTTGATGGATTGAAAACTGGTTACACTGATAAGGCAAAATATAACCTTGTTGCAAGTGCCAAAAGGCTGAATGATATGAGGCTGATATCAGTGGTTCTGGGATCCTCAAGTCCTGATGCTAGAGCGAATGAAACTCAACAACTTTTAGACTATGGATTTAGATTCTTTGAGACCATTAAAATTGACAATATTGTCAAATCAGTACCTCTCCTTAAAGGTGAAAAGGACTCTCTCAAGGTTGGAACTACTGAATCAAGTACAATCACGCTTCCAAGGGGTCAATTCAAATTATCAAGGCAGTCTATAGAGTTGAATAAAAATCTTTCTGCCCCAATTAAAAAAGGTGATCGTGTTGGTGATTTGGTCATAGATCATGAGGGTGATAAGATAGCTACTTTCCCTTTAATTGCTCTTGAAGATATTGCCCAGTCAGGTTTTTTCTCTCGTTCAATCGATAGCCTTAAATCATTCTTCTAATCATTTTCTCTAATGATTTTTTTAAATGGCAAGTATCTATCTAAAGATGACGCCAAGATATCCGTCATGGATCGAGGTTTTTTATTTGGTGATGGGGTTTATGAGGTCATACCGGTCTATCAAAAAAAAATATTCTCTCTTGAAGAACACTTGCAAAGACTTCATGCCAATCTACAAGAACTAGATATAACTAACCCTTATGATAATTCCGAATGGGAAAATATTTTTACTGAAATAATCAAACATTCATCCTTCGAACAAGAGGCTATCTACCTTCAAGTAACTCGAGGGGTTATGAATACAAGGACTCATTATCAGGAAAATTTATATCCCACAGTTTTTGTAGAATCCAATAAGATATCTAACAGAGACAACAATGAGATATATGCTGGTTACTCTGCAATCACAGAAAAAGATGAGAGATGGTCTAAGTGTCATATTAAATCCATATCGCTCCTAGCAAACGTCTTGAGTATTAAAAATGCAAAAAAAAATAATGTTGAAGAGGTTATTTTTATAAGAGATGGTGTGATTACTGAAGGGGCAAGTTCAAATGTCTTTATTGTTAAGAATAATCAAGTATTTACGCACCCCAAGAATAATCTAATTCTGCCTGGAATTACTAGGGAAATTAGCATAAGAATTCTTCAGGACCTAAATATTGAAGTCTTTGAAAATTCTTTCACTGAAGAAGAAATGATGAGTGCTGATGAGATCTGGATAACCAGCTCAACTAGAGAAATCTTGCCCATAACAAGTGTTAATTCTAAGAAAATTCAATCTGGAAAAGCTGGCCCATTGTGGGAAAAAGTTTATCTAAGTTACCAAAGCATCAAAAATGGATAATCCCAGAGACAATGAAATCATTGAATTTCTAGACAACCTTCTGGGTCAGAATTCCTACAAGATATCAAAAATTGCTGGTGATGCCAGCTTTAGGAATTATTCTAGAATTTCTCAGGATAAAAAATCATATATGTTGATGGACTCACCACCTGAAATTGAGTCTAATCATGTTTTTTTTCAAATTGCCAACCATCTTAAAAGTCATGAAATTAATTCACCAAAAATTTTCGGTCATGACTTGGATCAAGGACTTCTACTTTTAGAGGATTTTGGAGATATCTCTTTCCAAGAGAATAATAGCAATGGAATCAATATCTCTCTTTACAAAGAAGCTATAAAAATTATAAAAAATATCCAGGCCATTGAGCCAGATAATAATATTTATGCCGATTACTCAAGGGATATCCTTCTTAATGAGATGAGGCTCTTTAGTGACTGGTATCTTGATAAAGGGTCGTTAGATGATAGAGTGGAATCCTCTTATGAGGTCATACTCAAAGGAATCCGTAATAGTAATGACTGCATTGTTCATCGTGATTTTCATTCAAGAAATTTAATGATTCATCAAAAATCTATTGGGGTTATTGATTTCCAGGATGCATTGATTGGACCAAGATCTTATGATTTAGTCTCTTTGTTATACGATGCTTACATTGAAATATCAGAGAAACACCGAGAAGAGCTGATTCAATATTTCATCGAGATTTCAGATATCAAGATCTCATATTCTAAATTTAGAGAGGAGTTTGATTTTGTTGCTATTCAAAGGCTTCTAAAAGTTTTAGGAATATTTAAACGCTTATCTTTAAGAGATAAAAAACATCAATATCTTTTTGATATTCCTTTGGTTGAAAATTATTTACTTCAAATACTCAGCAAATATCCAGATCTTGAGGGACTTAAGAACCTAATACTGGAAGAGAAAGACAAAAAAGCTATCATGATTCTAGCGGCAGGGAAAGGTGAACGTATGATGCCTTTAACTGAGTCTATACCGAAACCTCTTCTTAAGATTGGTGATAAGGCTTTGATTGACTATTCCATAGCTTCTGCCCTTAATGCTGGTTTTTCGAAAATAGTTGTTAATACCTTTTATTTAGGTAACTTGATTAGCTCTCATCTTTCAGATAGATATCAGGATATTGTCATCAGTGAAGAAAAGAGTCCTCTTGAGACAGCAGGTGGCATTATTAATGCTCTTACCCATCTTGGAAACAATCCTTTTGCGGTTATGAACTCGGATGTTTATACGAATTTTAGACTAGAGAAATTATTACTCCCTGAAAACTCCCTTGCGCATTTAGTTTTAGTGAAAAACCCCGAGCATAACCCAGAAGGAGATTTTTCATTAGATGAGCAATCATTAATCAACATTAATTCTAAAAATCAATATACCTTTTCGGGAATTGGGATATATCATCCAGAACTATTTAGGGATTTTATTCATTGCACAGGTAAATTGCCTCTATACAAAGTTCTTCTACAGGCAATTGATAATCAACAGGTGACGGGGGAATTATTTGATGATGTTTGGTTTGATGTCGGCACTCCTGAGAGACTAAAAAATATTAATAAATTTCAAGCAGAAAGGAACAATCTGTAAAATGATTGACGGTGCTGAGGGTAAGCAAGCAATGAAAGGTTATGAACCCCGCCAGGTCCGGAAGGAAGCAACGGTAGTAATTATTTCATGTGTTTGATTTTATTCTCAGTGCTACAATGAATTATGTCAAAAGAGTATCAAGTTTTAGCTAGAAAATATAGACCCCATAACTTTCATGAAATGGTGGGGCAAAAACATGTGGTTAAGGCCTTAACCAATGCGCTTGATGCCAATAACCTTCACCATGGATTCTTATTCACCGGTACACGAGGTGTTGGTAAAACAACAATAGCAAGAATTTTTGCTAAGTCTATTAATTGTGAGCAAGGCATCTCTTCTAAGCCTTGTGGTAACTGCCCTACTTGCCAAGAAATAGATAAAGGTCAGTCAGTGGATTTGATTGAATTAGACGCTGCGTCTAATACCCAAGTGGATAAGATGCGAGAACTTCTCGAAAATGCCCAATATATGCCCACTAAGAATCGATTCAAGATATATTTGATCGATGAGGTGCACATGTTATCCAAAAGCAGCTTTAATGCACTTTTAAAAACTCTTGAAGAGCCTCCATCACATATCAAGTTTCTTTTAGCAACTACGGATCCACAAAAATTACCTGTGACGGTTCTCTCTAGATGTCTTCAGTTCACTTTGCAAAGACTATCGGTCAGTGAAATTGAAGACCAGTTGAAGTACATCATTGAACAAGAAAATTATCAGTACGAGATTGAAGCACTCCAGCAGATTGCTGAGCTTGGAGATGGATCGATGCGAGATGCGTTAAGTCTTCTTGATCAATCGATTTCATATTGCAATGGCAATATTCGGTCAGAAGATGTTCGAACGATGCTTGGTCTGGTCAAAAATGATGAAATTATTAGTCTAATTGAAAGTATCGCTAATTATGATGCTCAAGCAGTTATAGACTATTCAGAGAAACTCTCAAGAAACGGTGAGAATTTCGAGAATGTATTAAAAGAATTGACCTCTACTTTTCATCATTTATCCGTCATTAAAAATACAAATACGCAATTAGATACTAAATTGAGTTCACTTGCTCATGCATTCTCAAATTCTGACTTGCAGCTTTACTATCAAATTGCTATTAATGGCAAAAGAGATCTTCAGTTTTCTCCGAGTGAAAAAATTGGGTTTGAGATGACCCTTCTTAGAATGCTAGCGTTTCATCAAAAATCCACAGACCCAGTTTCAGAAAAAAAAACTCTAAATAATCCTTCCCCTGAGGATAAGCCAACAAATATTAAATCCAATACGGTTGCTGTTAAGATTGCAAATCAAAATGATTGGGAATCTATTGTTAAAACAATAAAAAGTGAAGGATCTATAACCACCCTTTTGAAAAACACAGTTTTCAAGTCTTTTAATGAAGATAAGTTAGAACTTGTCTTGGATGAGAAGTTATCCAATTTATTGACTGAAGATCTGCAATTCTCGATACAGGAAGAATTATCAAAAATTCTTGGAAAAATTTTTGTTTCGATTGATGTAAAAACACTGAATGAGGATACGATTGCAATAAAGCAATCTAAAAAAGAAGAAATTGAGCTCGAAAAAATAAAGCAAGATTTCTTGAATGATGAATTGGTAAAAAAAATTGAGGAAGTTTTTGGTGCCTCTCTAGATTTAGATTCAATTATAAAAATTAAAAAATAGGAGTTCATATGTTTAAAGGCGGTATGGCTGGGATGCTTCAAAAGGCTCAGAAAATGCAAGAAGAAATGCAAAAAGCTCAAGCAGAGATTAAGAACTTGCAAGTTGAAGGTTCCGCTGGTAATGGTATGGTGAAATTAGAACTCTCTGGCGAATATGAGCTTAAATCAATTTCCATAGATGATCAGTTAATGGATGATAAAGAGTTCTTAGAGGATCTACTTGTAACTGCTTATAATGACGCCCACTCGAAGGTTAAAAAGGAAAGTGAGTCAAGAATGAAAGGCGTCACTGGTGGAATGAGCTTGCCCGGAGGCATGAAACTTCCATTCTAATGATTAAGAATCTCATTAAATCTTTTACAAAACTTCCTGGTGTTGGAAATAAAACAGCTCAAAGATTTGCCTATCACCTTCTAGAGCGAAACCGTGAAGCTGGTATGGAGCTCGCGAAATCTCTTGAATTGGCAATGACACATGTAAAGAATTGCAAGGATTGTCAAACCTTAACTGAAAATGACATTTGTTCTATTTGTGCAGACCCAGATAGAGACAACTCCATTTTGTGTATTGTCGAAACGCCTAATGACCTAAATCTCATCGAGGAAAGCGGAATTTTTAAGGGTAAATACTTTGTCCTTGGGGGTTATTTATCTCCGATTGATGGAATTACCCCTGAAGATCTTGGTTTGGATATCTTGGAATCTAAAATCAAAGAAAGCGAGATTATTGAGATTATCCTGGCAACCAACGCCACCATTGAAGGTGAAGTAACCGCTCATTTCATCAAGAACATGACCAAGGGTCTCAATTTGAATGTAACTCGAATTGCCCATGGAATCCCTATTGGTGGTGAATTAGAGTATGCTGACAGTAATACTATTGCTCATGCCTTATCCGATAGGAAAAACTACAGTTAGAATTTTTTGCTAAGCAATTCTATTTCATATCCATTTGGATCTTCTAGAAAAGCACAAATTGTCTCTCCACCATTCATTGGACCAGCTTCTCTGATAACTTTTGCACCATGAGATTTTGCTCTCTCAGTCGCGTCATAAACATCATCAACATTGATTGCGAGGTGACCAAAACCAGTCCCAACTTCATATTGATCGACACCCCAATTGTATGTGAACTCAATCACTGTATTGTCTGCCTCATCTCCGTAGCCCATGAATGCCAGCGTAAACTCTCCCTTTGGATAATCTTTTTGGCGTAACAATTTCATTCCCAGAACATCTTTATAGAAATTAATAGATTGTTCCAAATTTCCTACTCTCAGCATTGTGTGTAATAGTCTCATATTTTCTAGTGTGTTAAATAATATAAATTTCCTTGATCTGTCCCAAAGTAAATAAAACCTTCGTTATCAACTGCAAGACTTCTAATTCGCTCATAAAGATTTT
Source organism: Gammaproteobacteria bacterium (assembly GCA_008080915.1). Taxonomy (GTDB): domain Bacteria; phylum Pseudomonadota; class Gammaproteobacteria; order PS1; family Pseudothioglobaceae; genus VMDI01. Next base: position 12,863 of record VMDI01000017.1, read on the forward strand.
TAAGGATTCTGTTTTCTTTTGGATTACTAAGATTATTATCTAGGGCAATAATATTTAAATGCTGGAGTTTCAAAGCACCGGAAATTAGCTTTTCATTTAACTCAGGATAAATGTTTCCACGGTAAAGAATGATGCTACTTGGAGCGATAGACGGAACATAGTATTTAACAGGTTGTTCCATTCCCTTTTTATGTGTCCCCTCTCCAACAGCAATCGGCCCCCAATATTCCTTACCATAAGAAATAACCGGCCAACCATAGTTCTTTCCTTTTTGAATTAGATTAATTTCATCTCCACCCCTAGGGCCATGCTCAATAGACCATAAATTACTAGTCTCAGAGTCCCAATACAATCCTTGAGGGTTTCTATGTCCATAGCTCCATATTTCAGGAAGAGCCTTGGGATTTCCAACAAAAGGATTATCAAATGGAATTGAGCCATCAAAATTTAATCTTAAAATTTTTCCTGCATGATTTGTCAAATCCTGAGCATTCTCTCTTAAACCTCTATCACCAATTGAAATATATATATGCTCGTTGGAGAAAGCAATCCTTGATCCAAAATGCCGAGAGGTATCTGTCTGAGATTTACTGATTAAAATATCTTGCCAATCAATTATTTCTTGATTACTTAATCGAAACCGAGCAAGAGTAGTTGTAGCACCACTAACAGTATCTTTAGAATAAGTTGTGTAAAACCATTTCTCTAGGGTTTTTCTAGTAGGTTTTTTAACATCCATTAACCCTCCCTGCCCATCATCAAAGACCTTAGGGTTTCCCGATAAAAATTCAACAGTTTTGCTTGGCAGATCAACTAAAACAAATTTCCCAGACTTTAAACTAGCAATAATGGTTTGATTATCAATAAAGTCCATACCCCAAATAGTGTCTGGCAGATTAACAATTTTTTTGACCTGATAATTTGATTCTGCAAACAAAGTTCCATTTAAGAGAACAAAGAGAAAAGATAATTTGAATATAAAACTTAACTTATTATTTTGTCCCATGAATTAATCCGTAATATTTAAGTGCAAAGATACTTGGGTACCACATTTCATTAGAGTCTGCTTGATACATCATATGGGTAAACTCTTTTGAAACTCCTCTTTTTTCGAAAAACTCTGCATCCTTTTTTTGGTCCATAAAAAGGCTCATCATATCTAACTGGTCAATTTTTGCACCAGGCCTTGCGATTGAATACTTGTGAAAACCAAGCTTAGCACTCTCATGTATGTACCTTTTATTTCCAGAAATAAATGCAATAGTACAGGCAGATGAACATTCGTCATAGGTATAAGTGTTTAAAGAGTTAAGGAGTATCGTTTTCGATATTTGATTGGCCTCATAAAGAAGCCCCCCTTCACTATTAAGTATCACAGTCTTAATGTTTTTATTCTTATCAAGAATATCATTGACTTTATCGGATATTCCATAATCAAAATTTCCATTAATGACGAGGTTGTCTTTATAAATTTTGACATCATAATTTTGATTTTTTGACAACACAAATGCATCAAAATAAAGTTGTTTGTACCAATCAATATCTTCTATTTCGCTGACTGTTGAAAAGGTGATTCCAAACAACAAAATAATTCGGACTAACCAAGCCCAAATAATTTTCAGTTTACTTTCAATATACCTAGAAGTGGTTCTCCATAGACCAACCACCTGCCAAGGAAAAACAATCAGAAAATTGAAGAATGTATAAGCGAGAATTACTCTTGCAAAGAAAACAGGATCTTCATTCTCAGAGCTAATGAGCATCCAAGCAAACAAAGAAAATGACAAGGTGATAGATAACAGCCAGTTGTTAACCCAAAAGGCCCTAGCTAAGGAGTGATGGCCAAGCCAATGTTTTTTTAGGTATGAAGTTTTTTGTGTCTCTATATTGCTATCTTCAATCTTTTGGCTCATAAGTTAGCGTAGCAACCAAATTTCTAGACCCAGCATTGTTTCTATGTTCATTAAGATAGATACCTTGCCAGGTACCCATATTTAAAGCACCATTGGTTACTGGAATATTTAAATTAATACCTATCAAGGTTGATTTTATATGCCCTGGCATGTCATCTTCTCCTTCATTTACATGAGTAAAATAAGGTTTTTTATCGCACAATTCTGAGTAAAAATTTTCTAAATCAATTCTAACGTCAGGGTCAGCATTTTCATTAATACAGATTGATGCTGACGAATGCTTCAAAAATAAACATAGCGTTCCAACAGAAGCATTGCTTATATCTCCGATCTGGTCAATGATCTCATTTGTTATTAAATGAAATCCTCGTTTTTTTGGACTGATAGAAATTTCATACTGCTTAATTTTCATTGATTGAGGTAATCCTTTTCTTATTTTTTTCATCCCAATAATTGGCTTTATTTTTTAATATCCACCTTACCCCTCCTTTTGGATCTTCAACATCTCCTTTGTAGCGAGGAATAATATGAACATGAAGATGTTTGATGCTTTGTCCTGCTGCCTCACCATTATTAATGCCAATGTTATAAGCATCAGGATTGAATTCATTATCCAGAAATTCTTTACAAATCTGAACGGCTTTCCCTATAGCTAGAATTTCATCCTCAGATGCGTCAAAGTAAGTTGGGATATGTCTTTTAGGAACAACAAGAGTGTGTCCTGGAGAAGCCGGATAGGTATCAATAAAAGCAATTGTGTGATTGCATTCATATATGATTCTCTCGTCACGTAAATTACAAAATATACATTTGTCGGTCATATGAATTCGGGATTATAAAAGTTAGATTATTTTAAATTATTCAGTGGACAGATATTGAGTCATAAAATTCATTAAATTCAATTATTTGGTATAATATGCGAGTTTTATCCAAGACAACATTTAATGGAAAAAACTTACGATCCCAAAGTTATCGAAAATAGATTTCGTTCTTTTTGGGAAGATAACGATTTTTTCTCATCAAATCTTAATTCTCACTCTTCAAAATCCTACTGCATTATGTTGCCACCTCCCAATGTGACTGGCAGTTTGCATATGGGTCATGCGTTTCAACACACCATCATGGATATCCTCACTAGATATCATAGAGCAAATGGAGATCAGACGCTCTGGCAACCTGGAACTGATCATGCTGGAATTGCTACGCAGATGGTGGTTGAGCGTCAACTGGGAATGGAGAGCAAAACTCGACATGATCTAGGAAGAGATAAATTTATTGAGCGAGTTTGGGACTGGAAAGAATCCTCTGGTGGAACCATCACCTCGCAAATGAGAAGACTGGGAACTTCTGTTGATTGGAGCAGAGAACGTTTCACTATGGATGAGGGACTTTCAGATGCTGTACAGAAAGTTTTTATTGACTTATATAACGAGGGATTAATTTACCGTGGCAAAAGATTGGTAAATTGGGATCCAGTTTTACATACAGCTGTCTCAGATCTTGAGGTCATTAGCACCGAGGAACAAGGCTCGCTATGGCATATGAGATACCCAATCACTGACTCAACTGATTATCTTGTGGTTGCTACCACTAGACCTGAAACTATGTTAGGTGATACTGCTGTGGCAGTTCATCCAGAAGATGAGAGGTATTCTCATCTAATTGGTAAAACGATTACTCTTCCTTTAACTGATCGAATTGTTCCTATTATTGCTGATGACTATGTTGATAGAGAATTTGGTACTGGTTGCGTAAAGATTACCCCCGCTCATGACTTCAATGACTATGAAATGGGAGAGCGTCATGATCTTGAAAAAATTAACATCTTCACTGATGATGCAAAAATTAATGATGCTGTTCATTCTAACTATCAGGGAATGGATCGTTTCGATGCGAGAAAGGCTATCATTAAAGATCTTGAAAAACTTAACCTTCTAGAAAAGATTGAACCTCATAAACTTATGGTTCCTAGAGGTGACAGAACCAATGCTGTCATTGAGCCATACCTAACAGACCAATGGTTCGTTAAAGTTGAGCCGCTTGCAAAACCAGCGATTGATGCCGTCAAGAATGGAGATATTAACTTCATTCCTTCAAACTGGTCAAAGACTTATTTCAACTGGATGGAAAATATCGAGGACTGGTGTATTTCACGTCAAATTTGGTGGGGTCATAGAATTCCAGCCTGGTATGACGAAAGTGGGAAAGTCTATGTTGCCAATAATATTGAAGAGGCTCAAGAATTAGCTGGAAAAGATGCCATACTTTCTCAAGATCAAGATGTGCTTGATACTTGGTTTTCATCTGCTTTATGGCCCTTTTCTACACTTGGCTGGCCTGAAAATACAAAAGAGTTAGAGACCTTCTATCCCACCAGTGTTCTTGTCACTGGTTTTGATATTATTTTCTTTTGGGTAGCACGCATGATCATGTTTGGTCTCAAATTTGCAGGTGATATTCCATTTAAAGATATTTATATCACTGGACTAATTAGAGATAGTCATGGCCAAAAAATGTCGAAATCTAAAGGTAACGTCCTTGATCCCATTGACTTAATTGATGGTATTGACCTTGAAAGCCTATTGGAAAAAAGAACTCAAGGCATGATGCAGCCCGAGATGGCTGAAAAAATCAAAAAACAGACTGCCAGTGAATTTCCAGATGGAATCCCCTCTTTTGGTACTGATGCTCTGAGATTTACATTTGCCGCATTAGCTTCTTTTGGTAGAGATATTAAATTTGATCTCAAACGTGTTGAAGGTTATAGAAATTTCTGTAACAAACTTTGGAATGCTTCTAGGTATGTTCTGATGAAACTAGAAGGTTCAGAATTAAAAGGTGAAGGCACTTTATCCACTTCTGATGAATGGATACTTTCAAGACTTCAGGGTGCCAAAAAGTCAATCAATAAACACCTTAATGAATACCGTATTGATCTAATGGCGCAAACTATTTATGATTTTGTTTGGCATGATTTTTGTGACTGGTATCTTGAACTATCAAAGCCATTATTGAATGACCCAGATACAAAGAATTCAACTGAAATAACGCTGATTAAGGTCCTAGAGGAAATTATCACTTTACTTCACCCAATTACTCCTTTTATCACTGAAGAAATATATCAATCAATTAGAGAGATATCTGGAAGCTATGAGTCCACGCTGATTCTAAAAGCATTTCCTACTGAAGATCCCGAGCTCATTAACTCACAATCCGAAAAGGCAGTTGGTTTTATTCAAGATTTTATTCTTAGCATAAGACAAATAAGGGGTGAGATGAATATCTCTCCTAATAAGACTTTCAAGTGCTTTGTCAATTCAAATGATTCTATCGATAGATTATTCATCGAGGAGAATGTCATATTAATTAAATCATTAGCAAAACTTGAAGAAATCGTCTTTATTGATCACGAAGTTTCAGACTCTGCTATGGCAATAGTTAACAACACCAAGCTATTTGTCCCAATAGCTGGACTAATTGACGTTGAACAGGAAGTCTCAAGACTTGAAAAAGAAATTGAAAAAAATGAAAAACAAAGACAACAGTTTGCTAACAAACTTAATAATGAGAAATTTGTTAAGGGAGCTCCCAAGCAAATAGTGGATGTTGAAAGAGAAAGACTTTCGGCGGTAGAGACAAAACTACAAGAATTGTCCATTCAATTAAATAAAATTAAGGAATTATGATGAAACTTCCGTTCTTTTTATTGTTTTTATTGTCTTCATTTGTGAATGCAGAGACCTATGTCTATATCACTGATCAAGTCGATATCCCAATGAGAGGAGATCCAAGCATCAAATCCGATAATCTCATGAAAAGATTGGAATCAGGAACAAAGCTTGAACTTATCTCCTCTAAGGATGGCTGGACCGAAGTTCGTTATCAGGGAAAAATTGGCTGGGTAATCTCAAGATATCTGACCTCCAATCCATCCGCAAGAAGCCAGTTAGAAAAATTGATGCAAGATGTCAATAAAGATAATATTGTCCTTCAAGACCAGAAAATTAAAATTAAATCACTTGAGTCAGAGATCAAAGAATTAAAAACTCAGAATTCAAAAATTTCCATGCAGGGTGAAAAATTTAAAGCAGAAAAAGAACACGTTGAACAGGTATACAAAGATGCTTTGAAACTTGAGCATGAAAATGAAAAATTAAGGACTGAGTCATTAAATCTTAAAACTGAAATCCAGTTACTTAAAAATTCTTCTACTATTGCTCAAGAGGCAACCTCAAGAAATTGGTTTATTGTTGGCGCACTGGTATTATTAATTGGAATTATTTTTGGATTTATCATCCAGAGAATGGCTAAACCTAGGAGATTTTAGATATGAAAATTATCAAGCAAGCATTTACATTTGATGATGTTTTACTGGTCCCTGCACATTCTAAAGTCATGCCTAAGGAGGTAAACCTTAATACTAAATTAACCAAAAATATATCTCTTAATACTCCCATCATCTCTGCAGCAATGGATACTGTAACTGAATCTAGGTTAGCTATTACTATTGCCCAAGAGGGTGGAATTGGGATTATTCATAAAAATATGTCAATCGAGGAACAAGCTAACGAGGTTCGAAAAGTCAAGCGCTTTGAATCCGGAATAATTCGCGAACCCATTACCATCTCTCCTGATGCAACAATATCTGATGTCATAGATATACAAGACAAACATTCTATTTCTGCACTTCCAGTTATAGAGAATGGAAAGGTAGTTGGTCTTATTACTGGTAGAGATGTTCGTTTTGAAACTCGCCTCAACCAAAAAGTCAAAGATGTAATGACCCCTCAATCTAAACTTATTACTGTTGAAGAAGATACTGACAAAGCCTCAGTTAGGTCTCTTCTTCATCAGCATAGAATTGAGAGAGTTTTAGTTGTTGGCAAAAACCATGAACTTATGGGCATGATTACTGTCAAGGATATTCAAAAGACAACAGACTTTCCTAATGCCTGTAAAGACGATCAAGAGCGTTTAAGAGTTGGTGCTGCTGTTGGTGTTGGAGATGGCACATCGGAAAGAATTAAGGCTCTTTATGAAGCAGGAGTTGATGTCATAGTTATTGATACGGCTCATGGGCACTCCCAAGGGGTAATTGACAGAGTTAAATCAACCAAAAAGGAGTTTCCTGATTTAGACATTATTGCAGGCAATATTGCAACAGGTGCTGCAGCTCTTGATTTGGTAAAAGCTGGAGCTGATTGTGTCAAAGTAGGAATTGGACCAGGAAGTATTTGTACCACAAGAATCGTTGCTGGTGTTGGGGTGCCTCAAATCACTGCCATTTCTGATGTAGCAGAAGCTTTAAAAGATTCTGGCATTCCACTAATTGCTGATGGTGGAATAAGATATTCTGGGGATATATCAAAAGCATTTGCGGCTGGGGCCTACTCGGTCATGTTAGGTTCAATGTTAGCCGGGACTGAAGAGTCCCCTGGTGAGGTCGAGCTCTATCAAGGTCGCGCCTATAAATCCTACAGAGGGATGGGGTCAATTGGAGCCATGAACCAGGCTCATGGTTCTTCTGATCGATATTTTCAATCAGATTCTAAAGCAGACAAATTAGTTCCTGAAGGAATTGAAGGCAGAGTCCCCTTTAAAGGATCAATTAGACCAATCATCCATCAAATGATTGGTGGTGTTAGATCATCACTAGGTTATACCGGATGTGAAAATCTTGAAAAAATGAGAACCAATGCTCAATTTGTTCAAGTCACTTCAGCAGGTATGGTTGAATCTCATGTTCATGATGTTTCCATCACGAAGGAAGCTCCTAATTATCATAAATAATTAAATAGCTTTTTTAAGTAACAGATACCCAATTACACCAGATAATATTGAACCGATAAGGATGCCAAGCCTAGGGTCAATATTATTTGCAGAGCTTGGATCAAATGCTAATGTCCCAATAAACAAACTCATCGTAAATCCTATTCCGCATAATATTGATACTCCATAAAGCTGGAGCCAATTTGAATCAGTTGGAAGTTTGGCAAATCCAAATCTAATAGTCACCCAACTAAAAAGCATCACTCCAACCTGTTTACCCACAAATAAACCCAATGCAATTCCTAGAGGCACTGGATGAAGTAGGGAATCAAATGTGACACCTGACAAAGAAACGCCAGAATTAGCAAAAGCAAATAGTGGCAAGATTGCGTATGAAACTGAAGGATGAAGATCATGTTCTAATCGCTCCAATAAGGTTAATGTATGCCCAGGTTTTTGTTTGCGATAAGGAATAAATAGTGCAGTAATAACTCCAGCTAGAGTTGCATGAACACCTGACTTAAGAACTGCAACCCAGAATATTAATCCAACAAATAAATACGGTGCAATACTCAAAACATTTCTCTTGTTCATTGAGTAAAGAACTGTAATAGCAACCAAGGCAACTATTAGTGAAACAATAGATAAATCATGGGTATAAAAAATTGCAATAATAATAATAGCGCCCATGTCATCAATGATAGCAAGAGTGGCTAAAAAAACTTTTAGAGCAACTGGCACTCTACTACCTAACAGTGCCAGGACACCGAGAGCAAAAGCAATATCAGTAGCAGATGGGATTGCCCAACCCCGAATAGCCTCCTCATTACCCCAGTTAATGTAGGCATAGATGGCAGCTGGAACTAGCATTCCTCCAATTGCTGCAACAACAGGTAGGACCACTTTTGAAGGTTCTGAAAGTTCGCCAGCCAAAAATTCTCTTTTCAATTCAAGGCCGATTAAGAAAAAGAATATAGCCATTAATCCATCATTGATCCAAAGATAGAAAGGTTTGGCCAACTCAAAAGTACCAAAACTAAAGACTACTGGCGTATTGAGAAAATTTTCGTAATAGTTGCTGTAGTGAGTATTTGCAATAATCATGGCAAAAATACCAGCTACAAATAAAATTATTCCGCCAGACGCTTCAAGTTTTAAGAACTCTTTAAGTTTTTCTAAAATCATTTAATTGTCGGTAAATTTTTTATCGTATTTTAGCAATAATTTATACCCATACAGTTTTATAAATAAATAAGGATATACTGATATAAGATGTATAATCGCTTTAGGTTTGATCTTTGTGAGTTTTATCTAAAGCACATCTTTCGAAATGTGTTTCATATAAAGCTTAACTTGTTCAAACCATTTTTTTAATCAGGAGATACTCAATGGAAATGAACATTGTTAAGAAGAGCTTTAAGCTCGGTAATCATAATATTACATTTGAAACTGGAAGGATTGCTAGACAAGCCTCTGGTGCTGTGCTTGCAAGCATGGATGACACCCAAGTCCTCGTAACGGTTGTTGGATCAAAAGAAATGCGTCCTGGACAGGATTTTTTCCCACTGTCTGTAGATTATATTGAGAAGACTTATTCGGCTGGCAAGATTCCTGGAGGCTTCTTGAAAAGAGAGGGGCGTCCAAGTGAGAAAGAAACATTAACCTCTAGACTTATTGATAGACCGATTAGACCACTATTCCCTGATGGTTTTATGAATGAGGTGCAAGTTATTATTAATGTGGTTTCTGCTAATAATAATGTGGATCCAGATATTATTGCTATGCTGGGAGTGTCTGCAGCTTTATCAATCTCAGGAATTCCTTTTAGTGGACCCGTAGGTGGCTCTAGGGTTGGTTACAAAGATGGCAAATACATCCTTAATCCAACCTACAAAGAATTAGCTGACTCAGAATTAGACATGGTGGTTGCAGGAACCGATGAAGCCGTTCTAATGGTTGAATCAGAGGCTGCAGAATTACCTGAAGATGTCATGCTTGGGGCTGTTATGTTTGCCCATGAAGAATTTCAAGTAGCAATCAAAAATATTGCTGAATTTGCTAAAGAAGTAGGTACTGAAACATGGAATTGGGAAGCGCCTGAAGTAAATGAAACTCTACTCAACAATATCAAGGACCAATTCGGTTCTCAAATTGATGAGGCATATCAAATAAAAGAAAAGCTTGACAGATATGCTGCAGTTGGAGCCATTAAAGAAGAGGCAATCGAAAAACTTTCATCTGAAGAAGAAGATGGGGTCTCTGCAGACGAAGTGGCCAAATATTTTAAGAAGGTTGAAAAATCAACTGTTAGAGAAAGAATTCTAAACAATGAACCTAGAATCGACGGAAGAGACAATGAGACAGTAAGAGAATTAAAAATTGAGACTGGTGTTCTAGAGAATACTCATGGATCAGCTCTTTTTACGCGTGGTGAAACTCAAGCTCTTGTGGTCACAACATTAGGCTCTAAGAGAGATGCACAGTTGATTGAAAAACTAGAAACTTCTGAAAGAGAGAATGATTATTTCCTCCTTCATTACAACTTTCCTCCTTTCTCTGTAGGTGAGACAGGTCGTGTTGGCTCTACTGGAAGAAGAGAGATTGGTCATGGTAGATTAGCAAGAAGAGGTATTGCCGCTTGTGTTCCATCAGTTGATGAATTCCCTTACACGGTAAGAGTTGTTTCAGAAATTACTGAATCAAATGGTTCATCCTCAATGGCAAGTGTTTGTGGCTCTTCGCTTTCATTAATGGATGCAGGAGTTCCTATGAAAGCTCCTGTAGCTGGTATCGCAATGGGATTAGTTAAAGATGGTGATAGATTTACTGTTTTAACTGATATTCTAGGTGATGAAGATCATCTTGGGGATATGGATTTTAAAGTTGCAGGAACTGCAAGAGGTGTAAACGCACTTCAAATGGACATCAAAATCCAGGGCATTACCAAAGAGA
>VMDI01000036.1 GCA_008080915.1 Gammaproteobacteria bacterium
AATCAAGTTCAGGAACTTATTGAAGAACACTCTACTCTTTTGAAATTTGGAAGTGTATTTCATGGTCTAGATCATTGGCAAAGAGTAGAGCGAAATGCCCTTTATCTAGCCCAGTTTAACAATGCCGATAAGAAGGTCTTGTCTTATTTTGCATATCTTCATGATGTCATGAGAGAAAATGATGGAAGAGATCTGGGGCATGGCCCAAGAGCTGCTGCATTTATTATGAAATATAGAGATGCTTTTCCACTATCTGATGATCAATTCAAGCAACTTAAGGATGCCTGTAAAGGCCATACAGTTGGCCAAAGACCAGACTGCATTACTATCAACACTTGCTGGGATGCAGATAGACTTGATTTGGGAAGGGTGGGTATTACGCCAGATTCAAAGTATCTATTCAATGCTGAGGCAAAAAGAATAGCAGACGAGAATGATTATAAGATTCTTGAAGGTTTTTTAGAGAAGAGCCCTCATATCTGAGAGCTCTAGGGTTATTAAGAGGCCTTTCCTGCTTTTGTTGCTTCTGGAACTTCAACTAATTTTCCTGTTTTGCAATCATAAATATAGCCATAAATAGGAATATCTTTTGGAACCATTGAATTACTTCTAATTCTTTGTACATCTTCAACGACACTTTTAGCATTATCTTTGAATGTTAACCAGCTGATAAATTTACCATCATTGGTGCCACCTCCAGCATTGCTGTCATGCCAACCGGAACTATCAACAGAGGCAGTTTTAAGACTTCCAGAAAGGAGATCTCCCATAATTTCACTAGTGAATAATTCCATACCACAGTCAGTATGATGGATTACAAACCATTCTCTAGTTCCTAAAAGTTTATAAGATATAACTAAAGATCTTATAGCGTCATCACTGGCTCTTCCGCCAGCATTTCTGATGACATGTGCATCACCTTCAGCAAGACCTGCATATTTCGCAGGATCTAATCTTGCATCCATACATGTAAGTATTGCAAAGTGCCTTCCTGGCGGTAAAGGCAGATTGCCTTTGTCACCAAAATTACTGACATACTCAGCATTTGCTGCTTCAACTTCGCTAACAATTTTGCTCATTTTTTTCTCCTCAAGTTAAACAATCTTTATGCTACTCCTTAATAAAACCCATATCAAATAAAAAAAATAAATAGTATTAATCGAAAAAAACGATATTTCTCTAAGAAATGAATAAAAGTAATTCGATTAAATTAGAATATTGAATTATGAAGGAATATTTCAATAGTACTTATCCGAGTGTTGAGCACCTAAGAGAGCAAGCAAGAAAGCGACTTCCAAAATTTGCTTTTGAATATCTGGACTCTGGTTGTTACTCTGAAATAAACCTTTTTAAAAACACTTCCGATATCAGAAACATTGAGTTACAGCCATACTACCTTCAAGGCTTTAAAGGGGCAAATATAAAAACCAGATTATTTGGTGAAGAATATGCTGCGCCATTTGGAATGGCTCCAGTTGGCTTGCAAGGTCTCATGTGGCCACAAGCATGCGAAATTCTAGCAAAAGCTACCGTAGAACATAACCTGCCATTTGTGCTTTCTACAGTATCTACCGCTAGTATTGAAAAAATAGCAAAAATTACAGATGGAAGATTCTGGTTTCAACTATATCATCCAGTTGAGGAAGAAGTTAAAAAGAATTTATTAGACAGAGCTTGGAACGCTGGTGCAAGAACCCTTGTTATATTGGCTGATGTACCAACGTTTGCATACCGTCCTAAAGAAATTAAAAATGGATTATCTATCCCACCTAGACTAACCCTAGATAATATTTGGCAAATTTTTACCCATCCTACCTGGTCCTTATCACAGTTAATGAACGGAATTCCTAAATTCCAAACCGTAGATAAATATATTCCTAAAGGATTGGATATTAAACACCTTGGAATGTTTATGGATAAGATGTTTAATGGAAGATTAACCAATGAAAAGGTTTCATTAATTAGGGATTATTGGAAAGGAAATCTTGTTATAAAAGGGACTGTTACTTCTAAAGATATAGAAAGCTCTATCAAGTTAGGTCTTGATGGAGTTATTATTTCTAATCATGGCGGAAGGCAATTAGATAATGGACCCTCAACAATTGCCTCATTACGCGAGATCAAATCATATAAAGATAAAATTAAGTTAATGATAGATTCCGGCATTCGTTCAGGTCCTGATGTTGCGAATATGTTAGCTAGTGGGGCTGACTTTACCTTTTTAGGAAGGGCGCCTATGTATGCTGTCTCAGCCCTGGGCAAGAATGGAGGAAATCATGTATTTACAATGTTTAAGCGTCAGTTCACACAAGTTATGGAACAGCTCGCTTGTGAAAGGATTGAAGATCTCCCAAATTTCATAGTTAAAAAATAGAAAAGTGGATTATTTTCATGCTCATATATATTGGGAGAATCAAAATCAGAGAAATCTTGCAATTAGTCTGAGAGATAAGTTAAAAGAATTAGGTTGTCCTCTAGGTCAAGTAATAGATAAACCTATAGGCCCGCACCCGCTTCCAATGTATCAAGTGAATTATTCAACCAAAAATGCAACTGAGGTAGAAGAGTTTCTATCTGATAAGGATCTAACTGTTCTTTTGCATCATGATACTGGCAATCATATTGAGGATCACACCAAAAGAGTTAGGTGGATTGGTAAAAAACTAGATTTAGACATAGAGTGGCTTAAATCGATTTCTTAATTATAGTAAAACTTTTTCGATAACCACCTTCTCGGTAAAGTCTTTCAACCAATTGTCACCTAAAATTTCTTTAGCGAGAATTTCTATAGGATAAGCTGGTGTTACACCCGTTGAATCTGAATATCTAGAAAGCCCTTGTCTACATGCTGGACAGGTGGTAAGAATGGTAGTTTTTTCGACTTTATCTTCTTCACCATAGAGTTCTACCAATCCATTTTTAATTTCTATTTCTTTTCTATATTTCACCTGTTTTGCAATATCAGGTCTGGCAACAGCAAACGTACCAGCCTCACCGCAGCATCGATCATTATCATTCACTTCAGAGCCAAGAAGACTTTGGATGACTGATAGTGAGTTATCAGATTTGATTGGATCATGACATGGGGCATGATATAAGAACTTCTGGTTTGATGACTTCATTTGAACCTTATTGGCTAATAAGTACTCATGAATATCTATCAAGTCTGACTGATGAAAAATATCTCCAAGTCCATAGGTCTCAAGTTGATCAATACAAGTTCCACATGAGGTTAAGACATGTTGAATATCCAGATAATTCAATGTATTAGCCATACGATGAAATAAAACTCGATTATCTGTAGAAATCTTATATGCAGTGTCAGCATTGCCTGTAGCTTTTTGAGGATAACCACAACATAAATAACTTGGTGGGAGAACGACCTTGGTTCCATGATTGTATAAGAGTGCCAAAGTGGCTAAACCAATTTGAGAGAATAGTCTTTCTGAACCACAACCAGGAAAATAAAAGACAGTTGTTGAATCTTCATTTGTTTTATCAGGATTAGATAGTATCGGAACCATTCCATGGTCATTAATATTGAGCAAATCCCTGATGGTTTTGGTTCCAGTGTCAATTGGAAGTGGTTTATCCAAAAGGGTTACCACTTCAGTTTTAAAATCTGGTTTGCCAACTGTAACATCTGGCTTCTTCTTAATAAATTTCTTAACTACTTTTGAAGCCACATGTTGGAGTTTATAACTGGTATCAATTAAGATTCTTTTGGTCCATCTGACGACGGTAGGATTTTTAGCATTCAAGTAAGCCATGGATGCCTTTGCTGCGATATTAACTTCTCTGTTATTGGTCTTCACCAAGATGTTTTTAATCTTAGCAGACACATCTCCAAAATCAATATTCACAGGGCAGGGTTTTTCACAACGATGACAAATGGTGCAATGATCGGCAATATCATTGTATTCATCAAAATGATCAAACGATACTCCGCGTCTCGTTTGCTCTTCATAAAGAAAAGCTTCAGATATAAGATTGGTTCCAATAATTTTGTCTCTGGGTGAATAGAGTAAATTTGCCTCTGGAACATGAGTAGTGCAGACTGGTTTACATTTTCCACACCGCACACAAGATTTAATCATCTCATTGATTTCCCCAATCTCACTGCTTTCAAGAATTAATGCTTCTTGTTGTAGTAGTCTAAGAGATGGGGTGTATGCATTTCTAAGATCACTCCCTTCAGTTAGCTTACCTTTATTAAAGTGTCCATTTGGGTCAATAGACTTTTTATATTCTTCAAAGTCTTTTTTAAAGTTATCAGACAAAAACTCATATTTAGTAAGACCAATACCATGTTCACCAGAGATTGCGCCACCAAGCGAAGTGGCGAGATCCATAACCTCTTTAACTATCTCTTCTGCTTTATGCAGCATGACAGGGTTATGAGAATGTACTGGAATATTGGTATGGACATTGCCATCACCTGCATGCATATGCGTTGCAATAAATACTCTCTCTTCGCGGAATTTAGCATGAATTTTTTCAATTTCATCCCTAATCTTCTGGAAAGTATCACCAATAAGAATTTGATGGACTGGCTTGATGAATTCTTTTTTATAGGAGATGATGGTTTTATGGGTCTGAAGAGATCTAAAAATCTCTGGATCTTTGAGATTTTTTAGGGTATTTAACCAGTTGCCCTTCACCTCAGAAACCAATTCTCTAGAGGAGGTGATTTTTGCTTTGATCAGTGATGAAGATAGATTGACTGATGATAAATAATGATCAATTTTTTCAAGAATTTGAACCTTGTTCTCAATTGAAGTGCGTATGTTAATGAATTCAATTCCATCATTGTATTCAGATAATTTATCTAGAGGAATTACCACATCCTCATTAATTTTGAATGCATTGGTATGCGATGCAATGGCAGCTGTATTTGATCTATCCTTCCAGAAGATTTTTCTTTTTTCTGGCGATTTGGCAATAAAACATTCTCCTTGCTTGTCTCTTACAACTTCAACCACTTCATCTATACACTTATCAAGACTTTTTTGCGATTTACTTGAGATATCGATCAGAAGTAACATTTTAGGTAGCTCAGAACGATTGGCTTTTGTTGTGTAGTTAACCGCTTTAATATATCTTGCATCAAGATGTTCCATACCAACTAAGTCAACAGTCTTACTCGCATCAATCAAATCTTTTAGTGTGACAATTGCTTGTGTAGCTGCTTTTAGGTCATGGCCAAAAAACTCAAGACATAATGTATTAATTTCTTTTAAAGGCTCATGAAGAACAAAGGTGGCAGAGGTAATGAATCCATCACAACCTTCTTTTTGTATGCCGGGCAATCCTCCAAGAAACTTGTTAGTGACATCTTTACCTAATCCAGTTTTTCTGAGATTTGGAGTTTTAATAGAGAGCTTTTCTGTTTTCAGAACATTTTTTCCATCTGTATCAAGATAGTCAATTTCAAAGTTGACTTCCTCAAGGAGTTGAATCTTATCTTGATTGTGATTAAGTCTTCGTACTAATCTCCACGATCCATCAGGCATAACCATCTTCCAAGAGAGAAGATTGTCAATCGTTGTCCCCCATCTAAGCGCTTTTTTTCCTCCTGCATTCATGGCTACATTACCACCTATGGTGCAAGCATCTTGAGATGTAGGGTCTACAGCAAATACAAGGTTTTTAGTTTGTGCTTTTTCACTGACTCGTCTGGTAATAACTCCTGCGCCAACACGAATGCTGTGCAATTTCCCATCAAAATTAATGTCATCAATAGAAGATAATTTTTCGGTATTGATGACTGCTGTTTGAGAATGAAGAGGTATGGCACTTCCAGTATATCCAGTACCACCTCCACGAGGAATGATGGTCAAACCAAGACTTATACAGGTTTTAACAATATCTGCGATTTCATTTTCTGTGTCAGGGGTAATCACAACTTGTGGATACTCAACACGCCAGTCAGTTGCATCAGTTGAATGAGACGATCTGGAGAGAGCGTCAAAGCGAATGTTGTTTTTGTTTGTGACTTTTAAGAGTGCTGATTCAATTTGTTTCTTATTTTTCTTGAATTCACTCAGACAGGATTGAAAATCTCGAATTGCATGGTTGGTTAATTCAATGATTTTAAGAACTTTCTTATTGCCATTGGCCCTGGTTTCAATTTGACTAACACGAGAATTAAGCGCATCAACTAACTGGGTCCATCTTTGTGAATTTTTAATGAGATCTTCTTGAATGTAGGGATTTCTATTAACTACCCACATATCACCCAATACTTCAAACAACATTCTGGCACTCCTGCCAGTATTTCTATCCGTTCTCAGGTTATTTAACAGATCCCATGCCTCATCACCAAGGAATCGACATACGATTTCTTTATCTGAGAATGAAGTATAGTTGTATGGTATTTCTCGAAATTCGCTCAATTCCAAAGACTTTTAAATTCCAAACTACTATTTTACTATAATGACCAGAACTCAAAATTTTTGTTGGAGGAAACTATGCTTTGGGTCAAAGCGTTCCATGTTATTAGCATCATTACCTGGTTTGCAGCTCTTTTTTATTTACCTAGACTCTTTGTTTATCATGCGATGAGTGATGACAAAATTAGCATTGAAAGGTTTAAGGTTATGGAGAGGAAGCTTTATAAAGGGATCATGATGCCAAGTTTTATTGTTGCAACGATATTGGGATTGTGGCTTTTGTCAGACTATGCGTGGGAGGCATACTCTACCCAACTATGGCTCAAGATAAAATTACTTCTTGTCGTTCTTCTCATAATTTACCATTTCTATTGTGGGCACTTGGTGAAAGTCTTTTTAAATGATGAGAATAAAAAATCTCATATTTTTTATCGATACTTTAACGAAGTTCCAGTTTTGATTCTCATTGCTGTCGTTATTCTTGTCATTGTTAAACCTTTTTAGACATTAATGCAAACTGTTCAGCTAGGGCTTCGTAAATTGGTTTTTGTTGTATTTTTTTAGAAATAAGTGCAGAAAGAAAAGCAAACACAAGACCGGGCAATAATAATTCGTAACATCCAGTCATTTCGATAATGACAAAAGTAGAGGTTAATGGTGCTCTGATTACAGCACTTAGGTAACAGATCATTGTTATTACAATTACGCTTGCTGGAGCAATCAGTGGAATTAGATGACTTAATTCACTTCCCAAAGAACTACCAATAGCGATAGTCGGCATAAACAATCCTCCGGGTATCGTTGATGCTAAGGAAAAAAGAGTTGCTAGATATTTTTCAATCAAGAAATCAATGCCTAGATAATTTTGATTAAGAAGAAGAATAACTTCATCACGGCCAGATCCGGCAATTAAACCCGATGATAAGAAATTCATTATTCCAACCAAGAAACCAAAACCGACAGAGTAAAGAATGATCTTTTTGAAAGAATTAATTCTGAATCTTTTAAGGAGATAAATTGCAGACTTTGAAAAAACACCTCCTAAAACACCACTCACTAAAACTAATGGCAATAAGATCCAAACCATTAAAAAATCAGTTGATAGATTAGTTAAATCAACTAAATAAAAGTCATTTCCTCTATACAAATAGGAGAAAAAATAGGTTAATAGTGAGAACAATCCAACCAGGAAAAATAATTGCCTTTTGAGGTTTCTTCCAAGTTCTTCATAAGCAAATAAAAATCCGGCAATGGGCGCATTAAAAGCTACTATTAGACCCGCAGAACCACCTATCGCAATGATTGCATGAAGGAATAATTTCCTTTTTTGTTTAATAAAACGATTGAAGCCATAAAAAATTGAGCTGCCAATGTGAATACTTGGTCCCTCAATGCCTATCGATCCTCCACCAAGCATACCAAAGAATATGAAGGCTATCTTTCCTATAGCTACTCGAAATGACAACAACTTGTCTCTAATCAATTTATTATTTGATTGGGTCGCTGCTATTGCTTGGGGAATTCCACTTCCTTGGACAAAGTGACAATAATTCTTTGTGATAGTAACAATTAACAAAAAGATTAATGGACTTATTAGTAAAGCCATTTCAGGTGAGCCACTAATAGAGCTTTTAAAACTATGTTGAGCAAAATCACTAGCCCTCAAGAAAAAATCTATTAGTAAAACTGAAGAAGCAGAGGCAAGCATCAACCAAAGATAGGTTTTGAAACTAAAGGTAAGTTGATTGCTTAGATATCTTTTCAAATTAATTAGAGAAGATTCCAGTAGAAAGATATCGATCACCTCTGTCACAGGCAATAGAGACAATTGTTGCGTTGCTGAGTTCAGAGGATAATTTTATTGCTACAGCTGCAGCACCACCAGTTGAAACACCAGCAAAAATACCTTCTTGTTTGGCTAATAGCCTCATTGTATTCTCAGCCTCTAATTGGGAGATATCAATAGTTTGATCAATAATAGCTTTTTTTGAAATTGAGGGAATGTATTCCTCTGACCACCTTCTTATGCCTGGAATTTGTGAACCTTCAGTCGGTCTCACGCCAATAATCTGAATATCAGAGTTTTTTGACTTAAGGTATTGAGAAACTCCAGTGATGGTTCCAGTTGTTCCCATAGAGGATACAAAATGTGTCACTCCACCATTAGTATCTTTCCATATTTCCTCACCGGTTGAACTAATATGAGCAAAAGGATTATCGTCATTTGAAAATTGATCTAATTGTTTTCCTTTTCCTTCAATCTCCATTTGATTGGCAATATCACGAGCTCCTTCCATCCCACCTTCTTCTTCAGAAACTAGGATTAATTTAGCTCCATAAGCAGTCATTGCATCCCTTCTTTCTTGTGAAAGGTTAGCTGGCATTATTAGTGTCATTTGATAACCTTTAATAGCAGCAATCATTGCTAAAGCTATCCCAGTATTGCCGCTAGTAGCTTCAATAATTTGATCCCCTGGTTTAATCTCACCTCTTTTTTCTGCTTGAGTAATCATTGATAGTGCTGCACGATCCTTAACGGAACCTGCAGGATTATTACCCTCAAGTTTTAAAAGAATTGCATTACTTGGATTGGGGTTGAGACGTTGAAGTTTAACAAGAGGAGTCTTGCCGATAATTTGGTCAATTGAATTGTAATTTTTGTTATTCATATTGCTATGTTATAGCCTAGATAACAATAAGATTACATATTATCTAGAATTGCCTGTTTAACTTCGTTAAGATCAGGGTTAACAAGGATCGGTTTTACATCGCATTGACCGATTGCCGTATCTGGATCTTTAAGACCGTGGCCTGTTAGTGTACAGACAACCGAAGAACCTTCAGGTATTTTTCCTGATTGTATATCTTGGAGTGCCCCTGCAACTGAAGTCGCTGAAGCAGGCTCACAAAAAATACCTTCTCTTTCAGTCAGGAATTTTTGAGCTTTAAGGATATCTTCATCTGAGAATGAATCAAACCATCCTCCAGACATTTTTTCAATTTGCAGAGCAAGATGATGACTTTGCGGATGACCAATACGGATAGCAGTTGCAACAGTTTCAGGATTATCAACCATATGACCCGTTACGAAAGGGGCAGCACCAGCTGCTTGGTACCCAACCATTTTTGGTGTTTTTGAAGATTTCCCTTCTTTAAAGTATTCCGAATAGCCAATCCAATGTGCAGAAATATTTCCGGCATTACCTACCGGGAGACAGTGATAATCTGGAGCATCACCAAGTTCCTCGACTATTTCAAATGCTGCAGTTTTTTGACCTTGCAGTCTGAAAAGATTAATAGAATTTACAATTGAAACAGGTGCATGATCAGCTACTTCTTTAACCATTCTCATGCCATCATCAAAATTACCTTTAATTTGAAGAATAACAGCCCCATGAATCATTGCTTGAGCTAATTTACCTAAAGCAATTTTTCCTTCAGGGATAATAACGAACGCTTTAATTCCCGCTCTTGCAGCATAAGCTGCTGCTGCTGCGGAAGTATTACCAGTAGATGCACAAATTATGGCCTTTGATCCTTCCTCAACAGCCTTTGTGACAGCCATTGTCATTCCACGATCTTTAAAAGAACCAGTAGGATTTAAACCTTCATATTTGATATACATATCAACATCTTTACCAATATCCTTGGGAATATTGTTTAACTTAATGAGCGGAGTATTTCCTTCCCCCAGGCTAATAATATTAGTATTGCTGTTGACGGGAAGTCTGTCTTTGTATCTTTCAATTAATCCTGTGTATCTCATATCTAGCTATGTGTTAATCAAGTGTTTCAACAGGGATTATTTTAACAGTCCCAGTAATATAGTCATGTGCTTGTATCTCATTAATCGCTTTGTTCATTTCTTTGGTTAAAATCTTATTCGTTATGATTGCGATATGTGCATTATTGTCCGCATCAATTTGTTTTTGAACAACCGATTCAACGCTGATATTATGTTTTGCGAGAATTGAAGTAATATCAGCTAGAACTCCAGGTTTATCTGAAGCAAGAATTCTTAGATAGAAAATTGATTCAACATTATCCTTCTCAATATAGTTAGCTTTTTCAAGTTGTTTCCAACAAAACTCATCATTAGAGTGCGTTCCTTTAACTAGATCAACCAAATCAGCAATTACAGCACTTGCAGTTGCTTCATCACCAGCGCCTGGACCATAATATAAAGTTGGACCAACAGCATTACCTTTAATTAATACAGCATTCATCACACCATTAACATTTGCCAGTAATCTTTTCTTAGGAATAAGTGTTGGATGTACTCGAGTGTCTATACGTCCATCAATCTTCTTTGCAACTCCAAGATGTTTAATGATGTAACCTAGTTCATCAGCAATAGAAATATCTTCTGGATCAACTTGAGAAATGCCTTCTGTTGAAACCGCTTCAAAATTTAATTCTACTCCAAAAGCGATGGAAGCGAGAATTGCAAGTTTGTGAGCAGCATCAATGCCCTCGATATCAAAAGTAGGATCAGCCTCAGCATAACCCAAAGCTTGAGCCTCCTTGAGGACATCATCAAAATCCCTTCCTTTTTCTTTCATTTCGGTCATGATGAAATTACCTGTTCCATTGATAATTCCAGCAACCAAATCAATCTTATTTGCTGTTAAACCTTGACCAAGACTCTTAAGAATAGGAATTCCACCCGCAACAGAAGCCTCGAAAAGAATACTGACTGAATTATCTTTTGCTAGCTTTAATAATTCGTTACCATGCTTAGCAATAAGAGCTTTGTTGGCAGTAATTACGTGTTTTTTGTTCTTTAATGCTTTTTCTGTTAAATCTTTAGCAATAGATGTCCCGCCAATTAACTCAAGGACAACCTCAACATCAGGGTGGTTTACAACATCATTAGAATTTTCAGTCAATTTGAACCCATCTGTCGAGCAGATTCTTTTTTGTTTAAGGTCTTTGACTGCAGCAATTTCAATAGAGATATCAGAACCACATCTTCTTGATATTTCCTGGTGATTTTTACTGAGAACATTGACCACACCGCCACCGACAGTGCCCAAACCTAAAATTCCAATCTTCACTTGATTAATTCGTTGCTAAAAATTAGCAGAATTATACCTGTAGATAAGGCAAATCGGACTATGATAATAGACTAATCGCTGAACATTTAAGTGGGCGATTAAATTTTGCGGGAACATGATGTTTATTGTTAAACAAGACAGGGGCAAATGCTTTTAACATGTCCTCATAAATAGACCGCTTGAATTCTATAACCTGATCTACAGGATCCCAAAAGTCAACCCATCTCCAATCGTCAAACTCAACCTCATCGTGATGATCTAGGCAAATATTATCTTCAGACTCTTTTAATTTAACTAAATACCAAACTTGTTTTTGACCAACACATTTTGGATTTTGAAAACGTCTTTGGTGTTTTTTGGGTAGATCGTATCTTAACCATTTTGGTGTTTTAGCTATTAGCTCTATATGTTCAGGTAGAAGACCAACCTCCTCGAAAAGCTCTCGGTAAAGAGCCTCGAGTTCAGATTCATTTTCATCTATGCCCCCCTGTGGGAGTTGCCAAGCCTCTTGACCAATTCTTTTTGCGAGAAAGATCTGGTCAGACTGATTAACTATAACAATTCCAACATTCGGACGGTAACCATCCGAGTCAATCATTAATCTTCGCCTGAAAAGGCTCCTAATAAATGAAGAAGACTAACGAATAGATTGTAAATTGAGACAAATAAAGTCACTGTAGCCAAGATGTAATTAGTTTCACCTCCGTGGATAATGTTTGAAGTCTCAAAAAGTATCAAACCACTCATGAGTAAAACAAATACAGCGCTTACGGCCAATGAAAGGGCAGGAATCTCAAAAAAATAAGCCGCTAGACCAGCAAGGAAAGCCAAGATTATTCCGACCATAAGAAAACCCGACATAAAGCTAAAGTCTTTTTTCGATACCAAAGCATAAAAAGACATAGTTAAGAATATAGCTCCTGTTCCAGTCATAGCCATAGCAACTAACTCTGTTCCATTAGAAAAAGCAGTTGTATATGCGCTAATCATTGGGCCTAAGGTAAGACCCATAAACCCAGTTAAAGCAAAAACACCTAAGATGCCTATTGCAGAATTCTGAAACTTGTGAATAAGGAATAAAAGTCCAAAATAACCAACCAAAGTAATAATTAAACCTGGATGAGGAAGATTGAACGTCATAGACAAATAAGCAGTCAGACCAGAAAATAAAAGTGTTAATGAGAGTAACTGATAAGTATTTCTCAGGACGCTATTTATCTCAATTGATCTAGAAGAGGTTTTAATTTGCGTACTCATAAATTTCTCCTTAACTAGTATGTAAAATTAAGTTAATTTTATATCAAAAAAAACATTTCTTCATGAAGCTAGTTCTTGGTCTTGGCATTACCGGATTATCAGTTGCCAAATTTCTCCATAAATCCAATGTAGATTTTACAATTGCTGATAATCGAAAATCCCCACCTAAATTATCAGAATATATAGATTTGAACATTGGACCAATTGCCATTCTTGGTGACTGGACACAAAGTTTGCTTGATGATGTGGATGAAGTCATTATTAGTCCTGGCATACCCGAAAACGAAAAGATTGTCAGGTGGGCCAAAGAAAGAGATATCAATGTAATTAGTGACATTCAGCTTTTTGGTAAAAATACAAAAACTCCAATTATTGGTATTACTGGATCAAATGGAAAGTCCACTGTAACAAAGCTGATTGGCAATATGATTAAAGACTCAGGCAAAAAAGTGGCAATTGGTGGAAATTTTGGAAAACCCGCCCTGGATTTACTTAATCAGAATGTAGATTTTTATGTTCTCGAGCTATCCTCATACCAATTAGATTACACAAGTGAGTTAAACCTTGAGGCAGGAGTTGTTCTTAACATTACACCTGATCATCTTGATCGATATGGTGATTTTGAATCTTATGTTTCTTCTAAACTAAAGATCTATGAATTTACCAAAAAGAAGATCTTTAACCTTGATGAGAAGAATATCGAGTCAAATTTTAAACAAGCATGTTTTAGTATTAACATCCCCAAAAAAGCAACGGATTTTGGGACAGTTACCTGTCATGGAACATGTTTTCTCCTGAAAGGAGATGATGTTTTAATGCCTATAGGAGATTGGCAACTAATTGGAGAGCATAATGTGTCAAATGTACTTGCAGCTCTCAGTCTTGGAGACCAAATTGGTTTAAATGTAGATTCCATGACAAACACTATTAGAGAATTTAAAGGTTTAGAACATCGACTTGAATGGGTCATTAAAAAAGGAGACATAGATTTTTATAATGATTCAAAAGCCACTAATGCTATTTCGGCTCTAAAGGCAATAAAAGCCCTTTCAAATTTTTATGAGAACATTGTTTTAATTGCTGGAGGAATACCAAAAAAAGAAGATTACAGCGAATTATTTGAAGTTATTGAAGACAAAATCTCTGCTTTAGTTTTAATTGGTGAAGGGAGTGATTTTTTTGAGAAAAATGTTACCAAGGTTAAGACCTACAAAACATCGTCAATGACTGAGGCGGTAACAAAAGCATCCTCACTACTCAAAAGTGGAGTTGTATTGTTATCCCCCGCATGCGCAAGTTTTGATATGTTTGAAAATTTCGAAGATCGTGGCAAACAATTTAAAGAGGCAATTTAATTAAAGGAATGGTTTGATTAAATTTGAAAATTCTTTGATATTAGCATCTTTCAGAAATAAGGCATCTTCTTCCGCATTAAGCCAGGTGCATTGTCTTTTGCATAATTGTCTGGATGCATAAATAGAATTTTCAATCATCTCTGAGTTAGAGTTTTTACCCTCTAAGAAATTCAATACTTGTCTATACCCAACACATCTCATGGATGGAGAATCTGCAGAAAGATTATATTCTTTGATGATCTCTTTCACTTCTTCTAGGAATCCTTCCTTCATCATATCAATAAATCTATTTTCAATGCGCTCATGAAGTAATGACCTTTCAGGCATAAGAACAATTTTCTTGATAGGGTGGTTTATACCCCCAATTTTTTGACCTTGCAGCTCACTCATTGGAGAGCCCGATAATTCATATACCTCCATGGCTCTAATAATTCTCTGAGAATCATTATGATGAATTCTTTCCGCAGATACTGGGTCAATTTCCATAAGTTTTTTATGAAGATATTCAGAGCTGTTTTCTTCAATTATTTTCTTGTACTTGGATTTTGTTTCTTGAGTAGATTCTGGAAGAGAGGAAAGTCCATTTTCTAGCGCTTTAAAGTAAAAGGATGTGCCACCAACAAGAATTGGAATTTGATCATTCTCAAATGCTAAGTTGATTTGCTCGGTCGCATCACTGATAAAACTACTTGCAGAATAAATTTCATTAGGGGTCACTATATCAACCAGATAATGAGGGAATTTTATTAGTGTTTTTTTGTCCGGTTTTGCGGTACCAATATCCATTCCTTTATAGATCATTGCAGAATCAACACTAATGATTCTTACTGAGTATTTCTTGGCAATCTCAATAGCAAAATTAGTCTTGCCTGAGGCAGTTGGCCCCATTAAGAAAATCACCAGTTTATTTGAAAGCATTGCGATAGGAATAGTGGGTATTTATGTAGCATCCTTACATTATAATGACTTGCTTTGTGATGTATTAAGTTCAAATGTTTAAAGCGCTGAATCAACTATCTGGAAATAGTTTTGAAATTAATGATGGAGAGAGCGTACTAGATGCTGCTATTAGACAAGGTGTCAATCTTCCCTATGGATGTCGAAATGGCTTTTGTGGTAAGTGCAAATCAGTTATCTTAGATGGCGAAATTCAGTATCCAGGCAAAAGACCGCCAGGAATTTCAGAATCTGAGACTAATGAAGGCTTTGCTCTTTTGTGTCAGTGTAGAGCTTCTTCAGATCTAACGATTGCATCCAACGAACTAGAACCCGAGATCGGCAATATTCCGATAAGGAAATTACCTTGCAAAGTTCAAGAAATCGAGCACCTTAATCATGATGTTGTCAAAATTGTACTAAAAACACCTGAAAGCGATTCACTGCAGTATTTAGCTGGTCAATACATTGATCTTCAATATAAGGATATGATTCCAAGATCATTTTCTATAGCAAATGAACCCAAAAACTCATCTCTTATTGAGTTGCACATTAGATTAATTGAAGATGGTGAATTTACAAACTTTATTTTTAATGAGCTTAAAGAAAAAACGCTCTTATCTATTGAGGGTCCAAGAGGTGATTTTTATCTCAGGGAAAAAAGCACAAAACCCATTATATTCGTTGCTGGAGGTACTGGTTTTGGCCCTGTTAAAGCCATCATAGAGCACATTATTTCAAGCAAGAACAACAGACAAATTTTTATTTATTGGGGAGTTAGAGATGAAAAAGATATCTATATGAAAACCCCATATAACTGGGAACAAGATCATCAAAATATAACATTTATACCCGTTCTTTCAGAAGCTAATAAAGGTTGGTCTGGTAGAACAGGATTTGTTCATGAGGCTGTTGTTCATGATTTTGATAGTCTTAAAGAATATGAGGTGTACGCTTGTGGTCCACCAGTAATGGTAAAGTCAGCTGCTAATTCATTTGTTGAAAAAGGACTTAGCAAGGATTCATTTTTTTCTGACTCTTTTGACTTTGTAAAACATGAGGATGAGTAATGAGCTCAATGCAAAAACATCTTGAAGATCAAATTAAACTAGCATTTAATCCTTTTTACTTTGAAGTCATTAATGAGTCATCAAACCATTCTGGTCCTGCCACTGAATCCCACTTTAAATTAATTATTGTGAGCGATGATTTTGATGGTATTTCTCTTATAAATCGACATCGCAAAGTAAATGAACTTTTTAGAGAAGAGTTAAGTCATTTTCACGCTATGGCACTTCACACTTATACAAGAGAAGAGTGGAGCAAAAAGCAAAAAGCTCCTGATTCGCCACTTTGTCATGGAGGGTCAAAATCCTAAGATCTCTTCTTCTTGTTTTTTTTGTTTTTTCACTCAGTGCATGTGAGCATCAAACTCAATCATTAAAAGACGATCAGTCAATCAAGAAAGTCGACGATACAGACTACAAAAAAATCGACTCTAAGTTTCATAATGATGATAATTTATGGAAATATATCTCCAATCGTTATTCACTGAGTGGATATGATCACCCGAGTATAAAAGGTCATATTTTATGGTTTCAAAAAAATCCAGACTATCTGACCAGAGTAACTAATAGAGCAAAACCATATTTGCATTATGTTGTTCAAAAAGTTGAACAGGCGGGCCTGCCAATGGAAATTGCTTTACTTCCCATCGTCGAGTCAGCATATTATCCCTTTGCTTTTTCAGGAGGGGCTGCCTCAGGTCTCTGGCAATTTATCCCCTCTACTGGAAGACTTTATGGGTTGAAGGAGGATTGGTGGCATGACGATCGCAGGGATTTTATGTTGTCCACAAATGCAGCTATTGCCTATTATAAAAACCTTAAAACTCTTTTTGATGGTGATATGCATCTTGCTATTGCTGCATACAATGGGGGACCAGGAAGAGTTCAACGAGCTATCAAAAGAAATCAAAAAATGAAACGTAAAACTGATTTCTGGAGTTTGAAGCTTCCATCAGAGACCAAGGGTTATGTTCCAAGACTACTTGCGATTGCAGAGCTTATCAAAAATCCTGAAAAGTATGGACAAAAAATTACTTATGTAAAAAATGAGCCATATATTTCTACGATAAAACTTAGATCACAAATAGATTTAGCCCTTGTGTCAGAATTTACTGGCCTAACGATTGAGGAAATATACAAATTAAATACTGGTTTAAAAAGATGGGCCACCCCAGGGGCTAATTATGAATTGGTTCTGCCAATTGACAAAATAAAAGTATTTGAGGAAAAACTTAAAAAATACCCAAAGAATAAAAGAATTTCTTGGGTTCGTTATCAAGTTAAATCTGGAGATAATTTAATCTCACTAGCTAAAAGACATAACACATCGGTTGAATCTATTCGCGCAATTAACAACTTATCGGATAATAAGATTGTTGTAGATAAGTATCTCTTAATTCCACAATCGCTCCGAAATATAAAAGATTATGCCTTTACTGATGATAAGTTGGGTTTTAGTGGAAAAAAAGTCAACAAACACATCAAGAAGCTTCATACCGTAGAAGAGGGTGATAGTCTATGGTCAATTTCAAGAACATATGATGTTTCTATGAAAGATATCATTCGCTGGAATCGGTTGAATAGTAAAAAACATCTACAAATTGGAACTGAATTAAAAATATTTATTGAACGAGTTGATGAGCTTAATGTTACTGCATTACAAAAAGTTATACCCGACCTCAATAAGTCAATAACTTACAAGGTAAAGAAGGGAGATAACTTGTCATTAATTGCTAAAAAATTTAATACCTCGATAGAAGATATTGTTAGGGATAATAAAATCGATATTAAGAAACCCCTAAAGATAGGAAAAAAACTCAAAATTATTGTAAACATATTGTCTTCAGATGAATAAACTTCCAATACTTAAAATAGTGCTTGCTGGTTTTGCATTTGCCGCTACCCACTGGAAAAAACTATTCGAGATAACTATAGTTCCATTGATACTGGCTCTTCCTTTTTTGCTTACCCTGCCTGAAATGTTTGGCATTTATGAACAGATACTTTCTGGCGATTTAAAAACTGATGTTCAGTTACCTCCAAATTTTCTTTATTACTTCATATTATTTGGATTTGCGTATGTAAGTATTTCTATTCATATAATACGAATTGTGGTCCTGGGAGAAGAGTCTGTTAAAAGTTTTTTACCAACCTTCGATATTGCAAAGATAGGAAGATACTTGTTATTAACAATTATTATTGGACTTCTGACCATGCTACCAGTGTTAATAACAGGCATGCCAATCCTTCAGTTAATTGTCTACTTTTTAATAATTCCAATTACACTGAATTTTGTCAGAATATCAATTGATCTCCCAAATCAATACAAATGGAATTTAAATTTTCCAACACAAATGAATTTGTTTTTTATACAAGCAATCCTTCCAGCAATTGTCAGCATAATTTTCATTTTTTTAGCAGATCTGACTAATCTTGGTGGAGCGCTAGATATAGTTATTAAAATAATCTTATTTTATTGGTCTCAAATCACATTAGGATTTTGTTACAAGATTATCACTCAGAGTGACTGAGAGAAAATCCATTTGAATATCGCATATCAAATACTGGTTTTTTTCTAATCTTTTTTTTGACTTCTTTGAGTTTGCTTACCTTTTTGTATAGGTCTAATCTCTCGAGTTGTTTTTCATTCCCTAATATAATTTTTTTGTTATTATTTAGCGTAATAATGTCAATTTTTGATTTCTTAAAAGTCGTGATTTTTTCACCATCTAGACTACTTTGATAAGTTTTAAAAGTAGCTACATAATCAGCAATATTTTTTCTATCTGAAATAATCATTGGTAACTCATTAGTCACATCATTACCCCTAAATAATTTCATTGAGGATGATATATAACCATTACATATTGTCACTTTTTCATCACAAAATTTAATATCCCTCCATCTATAAATTGGTTTCTTAGGTTTTAAAGAAATAATTAAATCACTAATATTGTTTCTATCAACTAATGCCTCATCAACACTATCAATTTTTTGCAAAATATCTGTGATTTTTTCGGAGTCAATAAGATACTGATCCTTTATTAATGGATCAATCATTAAGTTTAAATCTTCAATTTCTAGATTTAACTCCTTTGGAATATTCCAAGAAACATTGACTAATAGTTTTTCTTGCGGCTTGTATTTATCAATAAGGTAATAGATACCAAAGATAAATGAAATTGCCAAAATAAATTTTAAAAATAATAGTAAATAGTCAAAAAAGTTAAGAGTCTTTCTGTTTCTTTTCCGATAGAAAAAGAAAGGTTGCAATTTAGGAGGCATTTAATATTTCTAGAACAAGGTTTTCAAAAGTGAGACCATTAGATTTTGCCGCAGTCGGAACCAATGAGTGCGAAGTCATGCCAGGAACTGTGTTTATTTCAAGGAAATAGGGTTTATTGTTTTGATCGACAATGAAATCAACTCTACCCCAATCTTTACATCCCAACTTATTGAATATTTCTATTGCTTGCTGCTGGAGAATATTAGAGAGTTCTGGCGCAATATCTGCTGGGCATATAAACTCAGTGGCATTGGATATATATTTCGCATTGTAATCATAGAAATTTTCTTGAGGTTTAATGTGAATCACAGGAAGAGCAGCATTATTCAATATTCCAACTGTGTATTCACTACCAACAATCCATTTTTCAATCAATGCATCATCATATTTCCATGCATTCTCAAGTGCGTCTTGTAGATTGTCTGCAGAAGTAACTTTAGAAATACCAATACTGGAACCTTCTTGAACTGGCTTAACTGCCCATGGACCAGCAAAATTAGGGGTTAGAAATTCACCTTTTTTTGCAACAATTGAGTCGGAGAGTAATATGTCCAGATTCCTTAAAGCATCTTTGCTTTTTGATTTGTCCATACAGAGACGAGAAGAAGAAGAGTCTGATCCAGTGTAAGGGATATTTCTTTTTTCAAGTTCGTGTTGAATTTGCCCATCTTCTCCTCCTCTTCCATGAAGAATAATAAATACTTTTGAGATTTCTTTTTTCCAGAGTTCATCTAAGTTGTCTCCATTCCAGTCAAACTTAAATGCAGAGACACCACTTGTTATAAGTGCCTCATAAACTGCAGAACCACTTTCTAGAGATACTTCTCTTTCAGCGGAATTACCACCCATTACTACCGCAATCATAAAATTTTTACCTCTGTTTGTAATTCAATACCAGTATTTTTCAAAATTGTCTCTTTAATATGTTTTATAAGGTCTTCAGCGTCTGATGGACTGCCATTGCCTTTATTAATAATGTAGTTAGCATGAATGTTTGATACACAAACATCTCCAATACAAAAATCCTTAAGACCAGATTGTTCTATTAGTTCAGCGGCATACATATTTTCTGGATTTATAAAAACACTTCCACAACTAGCTTCACCAATTGGCTGAGAAGAATTTCGTTTTTCAAGCAAATTTTTTATTGTGTTGGTATTTTTTTTATTAATTAGTAAAGTAGCCCCAATAAAAAATTCATTGGGATTTAATGCATGTACTGATCGATATCCAATTCTAAAATCTTTAGGGTCTCTCTTATGAATAACGCCATTAAGATCAATAGTAAGAATTTCTTCAACCAAATCCCAAGTTTCTCCTCCGAATGCTCCAGCATTCATTGCAAGACCACCCCCTAAAGTTCCAGGAATACCACTAAAAAACTCTGCACCAGAAAAATTATTTTTTAAGGCAGTTCTAGAAATTTTTGCTAGAGAAGCTCCTGCTTCAGCAAAAATTCTATTCTTTGATATAACATTTATGTTTTTAAGCTTATTTAATCTAATTACTGTTCCCTGAAAAATACCTTCACGAAATAAGACATTCGAACCCAGGCCCAAAAAAATAATTTGATCATTTGATTTTGCTAAAAAGGATTTTAATTCTTCAACAGACTCTGGCTCAAAGAGGGTCTTTACATGACCACCCATCTTGAGGGTGCAGTACTGAGCCATATGTTCATTGTGTTTGATCATTGAGATAGTTTCTTTGCAAGCTGATAAATATTTCCTGCCCCTAGAGTTAAGAGAATATCATCGTCTTGTATTGAATTCTCTGCTAAAAGAAAGGCCTCATCAATATCTTTTGCAACAACTGGATTAAGTTTCGAGGTCTGCCTGATTGCATTTGCAAGAATCTCTGAGGATACATTTTCAATCGGAGATTCACTAGCTGGATAAATATCGATTAGGATTAATTGATCTGCCTTAGATAAAGTTTTTACAAAATCATTAAACAAGATCTGTGTTCTTGTATATCTGTGTGGCTGAA
>VMDI01000015.1 GCA_008080915.1 Gammaproteobacteria bacterium
TTTGCAAATTAGAGGCTGAAGATGAAAATATGAAAATTGCTGGATCCCTTTCTGTTAGAGGTTTTCCAACCGTTATTGCTTTTAAAAATGGTATAGAGGTTGATCGTTTTATTTCATCTCAAACTGAAGATTTTATTTTTGATTTTATTGATAATTGTATTTAAAAATTTAGTGTCGTATAATTTATATTATGTTAAATAATATAAAAAATGCACTTTTAATTACCCCTTCTAATATTAATTTAGTGTTTTGTTTCTTTAGAAAATCTAATCCAGGTTTCTAAAACTGAATCAGGATTAAGTGATACGCTTCCAATACCTTCTTTGAATAGCCAATCAGCGAATTCTGGTTGGTCTGAAGGTCCTTGTCCACATATGCCTATGTATTTACCTTGTTTTTTGGCAGCCTGAATAGCCATTGATACCATTTTTAGTACTGCAGGATTCATTTCATCAAAAACGTGCGCAATTAATTCTGAATCTCTGTCTAAACCTAATGTTAATTGTGTCATGTCATTTGACCCAATTGAAAATCCATCAAACATTTCAAGAAATTCTTCTGCTAAAACAGCATTTGAAGGTACTTCGCACATCATGATGATTTTCAAGTCATTTTCACCTCTTTTTAAACCGTTTTCTGACAGTAACTCAATTACTCTATTTGCACCTTGAAGCGATCTGACAAATGGAATCATTATCTGCAAATTAGTTAGTCCCATTTTCTCTCTAACTCTATGTATTGCTTCACATTCTAGATCAAAGCAATCTCTGAATTCTTCTGATATATACCTTGTTGCGCCCCTAAATCCAATCATTGGATTATCTTCTTTTGGTTCATAGTTTTCACCGCCTAATAAATGTGCATATTCATTAGTTTTGAAATCTGACATTCTCAGTATCACTGGCTTAGGATGAAATGCAGCTGCAAGAGTTGCAATACCCTCCACCATTCTCTCTATGAAGTACTCTTTAGGAGATTCATATGCGCTAATTTTCTTATCAATTTTTGCTTTTAATTTTTGATCTTCAAGTGTTTCATAGTTAATTAGTGCCTTTGGATGTATTCCTATCATATTATTAATAATAAACTCTAATCGAGCTAGTCCAATACCCTCGTTTGGAAGTTGCGCAAAATCAAATGCCCTCTCTGGATTTCCTACATTCATCATGATTTTGACTGGTATTTCTGGCATTGAGTTAATTTCAATACTGTCGCACTTATATTCTAGTTCTTCTTTATAAATATAACCAATATCGCCTTCTGCACATGAGACAGTAACTGGTGCACCGTCAGCAATTTTATCTGTAGCATCTCCACAACCAACTACCGCCGGAACACCCATTTCTCTCGCTATGATTGCAGCATGACAAGTTCTACCACCCCTATTAGTTACAATTGCCGATGCTTTTTTCATAATCGGCTCCCAGTCAGGGTCTGTCATATCCGTGACTAGAACATCCCCTTCTTGAATCTTGTCCATTTCATCAAGATTTGCTATTAATTTCGCCTTTCCTGAGCCAATCAGAGCACCAATTGATCTTCCAACTGTTATGACCTCTCCCCTCTTCTTCAGGGTATATCTATCAATTGTCTTACCCTTTCTACTTTGAACAGTTTCCGGTCTTGCTTGAACAATGTAGATATTCCCATCAAGGCCATCAAGAGCCCATTCAATATCCATTGGTCTTTTATAGTGCTTTTCAATCTCAAGCGCCTGTTTAGCTAGTTCATGAATTTGTGCATCATTTAAGCAAAATTTCTGCTGCTCATTTTCTGGAACATCGACAACTTCTACTGGGCTTTCACCTTTTGAAGCGTATATCATTTTCTGCTTTTTACTTCCCAGGGTTCTATTAATGATTGCATGGTAGCCTGCTTCATAAGACTGCTTGTGAACATAAAATTCGTCAGGATTGACTCCTCCTTGAACAACCATTTCTCCCAGGCCATAATTCCCCGTTATGAAGACAACATCTTTAAATCCACTTTCGGTGTCTAATGTAAACATAACCCCACTTGCGCCTATATCGGACCTCACCATTTTTTGTATTCCAGCAGATAATGCCACTTGAGAATGATCAAAACCCTGATGAACTCGATAGGCGATAGCCCTGTCATTAAATAATGACGCAAACACTTCCAAGATGTATTTTTTTATATCTTTAATGCCTTTAACATTCAAGACTGTCTCTTGTTGCCCTGCGAAAGAAGCATCAGGCAAATCTTCAGCAGTTGCAGATGATCTTACTGCCCAGCTAACATCTTCACCATACTCTGCCTCAAGGTTTTCAAAGGCTTCATCGATAGATTTTTCAAATTCTGGTGGGAATGGGGTGTTCATTACCCAGTTTCTTATCTTTGAGCCAACTTTGACAAGCTCTTTTACATCGCTAACATCTAGACGATCTAGTGCCTCATTAATTCTATCTGCAAGACCCTCATGTGCAAGAAATTCCCTGTATGCATCTGCCGTTGTAGCAAACCCCCCTGGGACTTTTACTTTTCCGCTTTTAGTGAGATTTTTGATCATTTCACCAAGTGATGCATTTTTTCCGCCTACTTGGTTTACATCGCTCATTTGGACTTCATGTAATCCCATGATGTATCTATTCATACCCTGGCCCCCGATGGATGAATTGTTGACAATTATTTTAATTATATCGAAATTATCTACCTAAATACCCTTTTTTTATATAAATTGTTAACAATTTAATTTGCTATTATTAATTCATTCCAGTTAGTAGTGTACCTATTAGACCTAAAGTTTGATTTGGGCAACCATTTTTGACTCCCCAGTTCCGATCCAAATTTAATGAATTTTTTATATTTGCTATCTAATACTGCATTTTTTTGAATACTTTTTTGTTCTAAGAATAAATCTTCTTGATATAGACCATTGGTTAAATTACTCATAAATACACCCCCTTTATAAAAATTGTGCCCTACTTCATATATTTCTCTGAGCATAATTGATATTAAAGGAATGATTATTTCTTCATTATTGGTTGGTTGTAACAAGCCTATTGATTTCGATAATGTTTTTTGATTTATCTGCTTTCTGAATGGATTGGTATAGATAAATATGCCTAATGACTCAGTCATCTGATTTTCTTTATTAAGCTTTGTTATGGCTCTTCTAGCTAGAATTGTAAGAGCCTCATTGATTTCATCATATGAAGATAAATCGACTCCAAATGATCTTGATGAAACAATTTGTTTTTTTGCCGACATAACTTCTTCTATTTCCATGCAACTATACCCATGCATTTCTTTATGTATTCGTGCCCCATTAACTCCCATGATGGTTTCTATAATCCCAATATCTGATTTATAAAAATCAAAAGCAGTTTGTATCGATGATTTATTTAATTTAATTCCTGATTTTCTGCCAATCCCCCAAACATCAGACACTTCTAGACTTTGGAGTAGCTTGCAATATCTATTATGAGCAAGATCATCAATATTAAAAACTCCGCCGAATGAATGATATTTTTTGGCTATTTTGTTAGCTATTTTGGCTTTGACCTTAGTATTTCCTAATCCAATAGAGACTGGTATCCCTGTGCACTTTTTAACTTTATTTCTAAGATTATGCATATGCAAATGAAGATTGATTTTTATTCCTGATAGATTAAGAAAGCTTTCATCAATAGAGTAAATTTCTTGAG
The DNA here is from genome assembly GCA_008080915.1 of Gammaproteobacteria bacterium. Classification (GTDB taxonomy): domain Bacteria; phylum Pseudomonadota; class Gammaproteobacteria; order PS1; family Pseudothioglobaceae; genus VMDI01. The sequence continues at coordinate 3,669 of VMDI01000015.1, forward strand.
ATGGTGAATATTCACTAATAATTTTCATAACTCTTGAAGACATATCCCCATAAAGAGCGTAATTTGAAGATCTAACGATAATTGATTTATCAATAATTGTTTTTTTTACTTTGAAATATGGAACTCCCATACTAATGCCATAAGCTTTAGCTTCATTAGAGCGAGCTATGATACAACCATCATTGTTGCTTAAGACAACAATAGGCTGCCCTTCTAGTTTGGGGTTAAAAACTCTTTCACACGAAGCATAGAAGTTATTGCAGTCAATTAAAGCAAACACAATAATTAAAGATATTTATGTATTACAGAGGTAACAACACCCCAAATAGTCAATTCATTTTCTTTTTTAATATCTATATCTTTGTAGTTTGGATTCTCTGATTTGAGTGTTATCTTGTTTTGGTATCTTTGTAGTCTTTTAACTGTAAACTCTCCATCCACAACAGCAATCACAATTTTTCCATTTTTAGCGTCTAACGACTTATCAACGACTAATATATCCCCCGGATAGATTCCAGCGCCCAACATAGAATCTCCCTGAGCTCTTACAAAAAAAGTCGATTCTTCATGATGAATGAGATATTTGTTAAGATCTAAAGAGTCTTCTAGATGGTCATCCGCAGGTGATGGGAAACCTGCTTGAACTCTAGAGGAAAAAAATGGAATGCTGACATCTGGTGCATTAGGTTTAGGAACTGAGAATTTATCTATTTCTTTTTTATATTCCTTAAGTGCTTGACCAACATTATTGACAAGACTTATAGGAATGCGCATTACTTGAGTTTTTTCTTTAAATTTTCCGGTATTTTTTTTTCTTCCAGCGCCTATTCTTGCACCGCCATGGTTGTAATTAATTTTCATTTGAATATTGTAACAATTTTCAAAAATAAAATCAATTAAAAGAAAATTATTGTCTCTATTCGTTAAAATTTATTTAAATTAAAACAGAGTGCAAGTTATGGAAAGAATTCTAGAAAATTTAATATTTAAGTCAAGATGGTTGTTAGCACCTTTCTATCTAGGTCTTTGCGTTGCATTACTTATTTTGTTAGGTGTTTTCATTAATGAGTTTTTGCATTTTTTCTCGGGAGAGATTTCATTCGATGAGACATCCGTTATTCTGTTGATTCTGACTTTAATTGACTTATCATTTGCTGGCAATTTATTGATTATTGTTATTTTTTCTGGGTATGAAAATTTTGTCTCGAAGATTGACACTGATGATCATGAAGATAGACCAGATTGGATGGGAACAGTTGATTTTAGTGGCTTAAAACTTAAGCTCGTGTCATCTATAGTGGCAATATCGGGAATTCATTTATTAAAGATATTTTTTGCCCTAGATAAATATACAACAGAGCAGATTGTGCTATTTATAGTTGTGCATTTAACGTTTGTTGTAAGCGGAGTTTTGCTTGCTTCAATGGACTATATTTCTGCAAAATCTAAGAAAAGTAAGTAACTAATCTTCTTCAAGTAGTACAACGATAAATCCGAGATTCTTGTAATCATTGATTAATGCTGGCCCACTCTCTGCAACATTGATAAAAGGTAGGTAGTTTTCTCTGGAAACATTAAGCCATTGAGAGTGAGTCCCGCAAACGCTTATATCAACTGAGTCTTTTTTATTCATATCTTTTAGAATCGAAACTTCTTCAACAATTGAAGAGGCACTTTTTTTTGTTAGAGAGAACTGCTCTCTTCCATGGCTAACGATAGCTAGGTCAATATTGGGGAATTTTTCTCTGAGTTGTGAGACATAGCTCCTAATCTTTGGAGCTGCCCAGGTCCATGCATAATGGGTACTTTCGATAAGTTCAAATACAACCCCAGGAGGTTCTTCTTTTAGGGTCAAAATATCTTCAATCTGACTGGCTTTTGAAAAAAGTCCGAAGGTCGATATCACAAAAAAAGATAAAATAATTTTTAACGTGATTTTCATCTCTTCATTCTACAATTTATTGATTTATATACTTTTGATTAATGACACAAAAAATACACAACATTGTTTTAAGTAATCAAGAGAAATTGTTTGAATGTCCTTCTAATGATTCAATATTAGATGCTGGACTAAGACATGGTTTAGCAATGCGTTATGATTGTAGCAATGGCACTTGTGGAAGTTGTATAGCCAAATTAAAGACTGGCGAGATTCAAAAAATTAAACACCATGACTATTCCATTCAAAATGAATTAGTTGAACAAGGTGCGTTTTTAATGTGTTGCCATGCTCCCTTATCAGATCTTAATATAGAGGTTGATCTTATTGGTGATGTCAAATCCATACCAATTCAAAATATTGTCACTAAAGTAAAAAAAATAACAAGAATAAACGAAAATTTTATTAGCCTTATCATACGAACACCTAGATCCAAGACTCTTCAATTTATGGCCGGCCAACAAGTTGAGCTTTGTTATCAAGACATTTCTGCACGTTATCCCTTAGCCTCATGCCCGTGCAATGGAATGGAGCTTGAGTTTCATATAAGAAATATGGATTCTGACGCCTTCTCTCAAATTCTCTTTAATGGTGATTTAAGTGCTAAAAGCGATATCCAAGTTACGGGCCCTGACGGTATTTTTGTTTTAAGGGGAGAGTCAATCAATAAAATGGTTTTTATCGCATGGGATGGAGGATTTGCTCCAGTCAGAAGCTTGATTGAGCATGCAATCTCCCTTGAAAGGGATAATGAGATTAATTTTTTTTGGGCATTTCCAGCCATTGATAAGGAACCGTATTTGAACAGACATGCCAAATCTTGGAATGCAGTTTTAGATGAATATAGATATTCCCCAATTCCTTGTGATTTTGATCGTTCACTAGACAATGATTGCGAGTTGATTGCAGAAACGATTTTTAATAACCTTTCATCCACCGATTTAAAGTCAGCTGATATATATATTTGTGCTCCAGCTGAGTTGTTAATTAAGTTAAGTGAATTAATTATTTCAAGTGGTGTTGATGAAAAAAATATCTTAGGCTCCCCACTTTAGCGTCTAAATTTTCCCTATTCATTATTATTCAAATAGTTATATTTTTTTAATCAATTTTTAATAAAAATTGTCTTGCAAAAAAAATCAAAATACACTATATTTAGTCAAACTAAATTTAAATAACACTATATATAGTATTTCGGGGGAAAATCGTCAATGGCCAAGGAATCAAGCGCTAACGGCAGTCAAATCAATCATCAAGTAAACCAAAATGACATCTTAGTCACCAAAAGAAATGGAAAGAAAGAGCCTATTGACATGGAAAAAATCCACAGAGTTGTTCATTGGGCTTCGCAAGATTTAAAAGGAGTTAGTGTCTCACAAGTTGAGATTAATGCCAAGATTAGTTTTTTTGATGGGATTAAAACAGAGGATATCCACGAAACTATTATCAAGTCAGCCGCAGATTTAATATCTACTGAGGTCCCAGATTATCAGTATCTTGCTGCAAGATTAGCTATTTTTCATTTAAGAAAGAAAGCATTTAAAAACTTTACACCACCACCTTTATATGATCATGTCAAAAAATACACTGAATTAGGCATTTATGACAAAGATATTCTGAACAAGTACTCCAAAGATGAAATAGATGAGTTCAATGACTACATTGACCATTGGAGAGATATGAAGTTTTCATATGCTGCGGTTAAACAACTTGAAGGTAAGTATCTTGTGCAAAATCGTGTCACTGGAGATATTTATGAGTCACCTCAACAGCTTTATATTCTTGTTGGTATGTGCTTATTCCAAGAGTATCCTGCAAAAGAAAGAACGGAAATTGTTAAGCGTTTTTATGATGCGGCATCGTTATTCAAAATTTCTCTTCCAACACCAATTATGGCTGGTGTTAGAACCCCAACAAGACAGTTCTCCTCTTGCGTGCTAATTGAATCTGATGATGATTTAGATTCAATTAGTGCTGCAGCTGGCGCAATAGTTAAATATGTCTCACAAAGGGCTGGTATTGGAATCAATGCTGGAAGAATTAGAGCTATAGGTAGTCCAATTAGGAATGGTGAGGCAACTCATACAGGCTGTATTCCATTTTTTAAACACTTCCATACTGCTGTTAAATCTTGTTCTCAAGGCGGAGTTAGGGGTGGCGCCGCTACCCTTTTCTACCCTGTCTGGCACCTTGAAGTCAGAGACTTATTGGTATTAAAAAATAATGCCGGTACAGATGAAAATCGTATAAGACATCTTGATTACGGCGTTCAATTCAACGGTTTGATGTATAAAAGATTCTTGGAGGATGGTGTAATAACGCTTTTCTCGCCACATGAAGTACCAGGTCTTTATGACGCATTCTTTGAAGACCAAGGTAAGTTTGAAAAGTTATATCTTGCATATGAACAAGATGAAACAATTAGAAAAGATCAAGTGAAGGCAAGAGATCTTTTCACAGCATTCATGAAAGAGAGGGCAAATACAGGTCGTATCTATCTACAAAATGTTGACCACTCTAATACACACAGTGCTTTCAATCCTAACAAAGCCCCTATTAGACAGTCTAACTTGTGCATGGAAATTACTTTGCCAACAAAACCAATGTACTCTGTTCAAGATGAACAAGGTGAAGTTGCTTTATGTACGCTCTCTGCAGTTAATTTAGGTGCTTTAGATAGTATTGATGAATTAGAGGATATTACCGATATCATTGTTAGAGCCCTTGATTCTCTATTAGATTATCAAAATTACCCTATTAAATCAGCAGAGCTTGCTAGTAAGAATAGACGTACACTTGGTATTGGTGTAACTAATTTAGCATACTATTTAGCTAAGAATAATGCGAAGTATTCAGATGGATCAGGAAATCATTTGATTCATAAGACATTTGAGGCCCTTCAATATTATTCGCTTAAAGCCTCAAATGAATTAGCTGCTGAGAAAGGCGCATGTCCAAGTTTTGCCGATACTAACTATGCCGATGGCATTCTTCCAATAGACAATTATAAAAAATCTATTGATGAGTTTTGCAACTGTGATTTAGAACTTGACTGGGAAAATCTAAGAAAAAATATTGTTAAAACTGGTCTTCGCAACTCCACGCTTACTGCACTGATGCCTTGTGAGAGCTCATCACAGATATCAAATTCAACAAATGGTATTGAACCGCCTAGAGATTTTGTTTCTGTTAAGCAATCCAAAGATGGTGTTCTAAAGCAAATTGTTCCGGATTATGAAAACTTGCGTAACCAATATGAGCGCCTATGGGACATTAAAGACAATGAAGGTTACTTACAACTTTGTGCAATTATGCAAAAGTTTGTTGACCAGTCTATTTCCTCGAATACTCACTATGATCCATCGCAATACGATGGCAATAAAGTTCCTATGAAGTTATTCTTGATGGATATGCTTAAAGCATATAAATATGGACTTAAGACACTTTATTATCATACAACGAGAGATGGAGCTACTGATGATTTAGCCGGCAAGAAAGATGATAATGCTTGCGCAGATGGCGTATGTAAATTATAGGAAGATTAACTATGTCGTATACAACTTTTAGCCACAAAGCAACAGACTCCTTAACTCAACCAATGTTTTTTGGTGAGACAGTAAATGTTTCTAGGTTTGATAAACAGAAGTTTGACATGTTTGAAAAACTTACTGAGAAACAACTATCTTTTTTCTGGAGACCAGAAGAAATTGATGTGTCTAAGGATAAAATTGATTTTGCGAAATTATTGGATAATGAAAAGCATATATTTATTTCCAATCTGCAGTATCAGATTCTCTTAGATTCAGTCCAGGGTAGATCCCCAAACATTGCATTTCTTCCTTTAGTTTCTCTTCCTGAGCTTGAAAATTGGATTGAGACTTGGAGTTTCTCTGAGACAATTCATTCAAGATCATATACGCATATCATTAGAGCGATTGTGAATGAGCCAGGCGCTGTGTTTGATGATATTGTGAAAACAGATCAAATTATTAAGAGAGCAGACAGTGTTTCTAAAAACTATGATGAGTTAATTAAATGCTCACAGGCTTATTTAATTCATGGTGAAGGAACTCATAACATTAACGGAGAAGATGTCGATATTGATCTTCATTGCTTAAAAAGAAAGCTTTATCTAACTTTGGTTTCGGTCAACATACTTGAGGCAATTCGCTTTTATGTTTCTTTTGCTTGCTCATTTGCTTTTGCTGAGCGAAAAATAATGGAAGGCAATGCGAAAATTATCAAAATGATTGCTCGTGATGAGGCATTACATTTAAGTGCTACTCAGCAGATGATCAACTTAATGAGAGATGGAAAAGATGATCCTGAAATGGCTGAGATTGCTAAAGATTGTGAGTCAGAAGTTGTTGAAATGTTCAGTGAAGCTTGCCAACAAGAAAAGGATTGGGCAGATTACTTGTTTAAAGATGGTTCTATGATTGGATTAAATGCACAAATTTTGAAGTCATATTTGGAATATATTACCAATGTCAGAATGCAAGCTATTGGACTCTCTCCTCTTTTTCCTGATGCAAAAACCAATCCATTGCCTTGGATTAATCATTGGTTGGATTCTGATAGTGTCCAGGTTGCACCTCAAGAAACTGAAATTACTTCCTATGTAGTATCTGGATTTGATAGCAATATTCATGACATGGATTCAGATCTGAAAGATTTTGCTCTATAGTCTTTTAGATGTTTCGTATCGATATCGATAACATTGATGGAAAAACTGAATCTTTATTCGTTTACGGTGAAAACTCAATTCTTGCAGAACTTGAAGAACATAACGTTTTAATCAACTACTCATGTCGTCAAGGTCATTGTGGAAGTTGCATTCTAAAATTAGTTAAAGGTGATGTATTGCATCAAGATTGTTTGGTTCAGTTATCTAGGGGAGAAATTCTTGCTTGCAGAGCAAAGCCAATCAGTGACATAAAAATCTCTTTACGAGATTAAAAATTCTTTTACCTCTTGAAAGTTCCCAGAGAAGATAATTCGATCTTTTTTCTTCGATATTTGATAGCTATACATTGGGTCATAGTATTCGGTTAGAAGCTTCTCAATAATTCCAATGAAGTAACAGTTGTCATTATTATTTAAAAAGTTTTTAAGTGCCAAATTAAGATCATTTTTTAGATCATGATATCTTTTAAGGCCAATTCTTTTTTGAATCTTATCCAAGCTTTGTTCCCAATAATTGGAGAAATTATTCGATGCTGTTAATGGGTCTAAATTAATATATCTTTTGAGCATGTTCTCAACATAATCTTCAAGACTAATTTTAATTCTTTCTTCAATAGCCGCTTCCAGAAGCACAAGTGGGGAAAGAGACATCTTGTTGAAGAAATTTTTAGGAATTTGAACTGAGCCGATATTAGCCCCCTCATCTTCAAGAACTATACTTTCAGAAGATTTAATTAATTCTATAGATAGTTTATTTTCAAAATTAATTTGCGTTGGCTGAGGTGAAGTCATATTGCCAAATGCTGAACCTCTATGATTGGCAATTCCCTCTAAGTCAATAGAATTATCAATTTCATTAATCAGGATAGTTTTTCCACAACCCGTTTGTCCACCAACAATAATAAATTTTTTTCTCAGAGTCGAACTTTCAATATTCTCAATCAAAAAGTTTCTAAGTTGTTTATAACCCCCTACAATCTTTGGAAAAGATATCTGGGAACTTTCATAAATCCATTTTTGAGCAATTTGGCTACGTAAACCTCCTCTAAAGCAAAAAATTGCCCCATTTGGGTGCTTTTTTGCAAAATCTACCCACATCTTAACTCTTTCCTTTTTCTTTTCGCCTGAGACTAATTTATGTCCCAGTTCGAGAGCCTTATCCTTTCCATGGTTTTTGTAACAAGTTCCAACCTCTTTTCTTTCTTCATCAAACATTAAAGGCATATTGACAGCATTTGGGAATGAGCCTTTTTCAAATTCAATGGGGGCCCTAGTGTCTATTATTGGAATATTATTTTTAAAGATAAACTCAATGTCATCTATTAATGGAAGCTCATTCATTGAATATTAATCAAATTACCTTTGGATATTGTAACTTGACCTATGGGAGCACTTGGTAGCTGATTATTATTGAGTATTAACTCAAGTTCTTTCTGAAAGGATGGATCAACAAATATTAATAATCCTCCACTGGTTTGAGGATCACAAATAATATCTTTTTGATGTTCGTATTTGAAATCAATCAAATGACCATAACTATCTAAATTTCTCTTAGCCCCACCTGGCAGACAATTTTGTTTGATATAGGCATCAAAATTATGAAGTACTGGCAATGAATCATAGTTGATTACCGCATTTACTCCTGAGCCCTGGCAGACTTCAATTAGATGACCCCCAAGACCAAAACCTGTGACATCAGTAAGAGCGTTTATAAAGTCATATTTACCCAGCTCTTGTCCAATGGAGTTTAACTTTGTCATTTGATTTACTGCTATGTTTAAGTCTTCTTTAGCAATCTTCTTTTGTTTGATAGCTGTTGAATAGACCCCTATTCCTAGAGGCTTAGTAAGATAGATAAGATCTCCTTCTTTTGCACCAGAATTTTGTTTAATTGATTTTGTCTCTACAGTACCAGTAACAGCTAGACCAAAGATTGGTTCAGGAGAATCAATGCTATGTCCACCAGCTAAGCTAATTTTCGCCTCATGACAGGCATCCCTGCCACCTTCAACAACAGCATTTCCCACTTCAATAGATAAGTCATTAATTGGCCATCCAAAGATAGAAATTCCCATAATAGGCTTGCCACCCATAGCATAGATATCACTAATAGCATTTGTTGCAGCAATCTTTCCAAATGAATATGGGTCATCAACAATAGGCATAAAAAAATCAGTAGTGGAAATGATCGAGGTTCCATTTCCAAGATCATATACGGCAGCATCATCCTTATCTTTATTACCAATAATCAGATTTGGATCGATAAACTTTGTTTTGTTAGTTTTTAAAATTTGATCAAGCAATTTGGGGGATATTTTGCATCCACAACCTTGACCATGACTGAATTCTGTCAGTTTTATATTTTTTGGATTAGTGCTCAAGGGATGATTTATTGATTGATTTTTTTATATTTAGATTCAAGTTCTTGATAGAGATCTTCAGGCGAGATTTCAGGTTGATCGTCCATAATTTTAAAGGCAATGACATTATCTTCAACATCCCCCCAAATTTTTATATAAGTACCGTTCTTGTAGCCATGATCTTGTCTAAACTGATTAAGTTGGTTTTTAACAACATATCTTTTATATAAATCGTCGATATCCATTCCTATTTCTTTGATAGCTGCAAAAAAATGATTTACAACTTCGTGATATCGGTTGTATTCGTGATCGACACATGATTGTGCAGATGCGGCAAGAAGACGCTCAAGAATTTCAATAAGCTTGTCTCCATTTGGTTCCTTTTCTGGAACAATTTCTAGGAAAGCTTCAGCATATCTTGAGTCTCCAATATGAATTCCTTCGGACATAATAAAATGCCAAATATCAACTAACTCAACACGGGCATTTTCCCAATCATGTTCAGCCTCAATATCTTTCCAGTGTTTCCAATTAAATGAATCAATTGCTTCAGCAGCCTCCATGTATATACATCGATGCCAGGAAATGATTCTCTTTTCTTTAGTAGCACCCTCGGTCCAAATTTCTCCATTGGTCGCATCATTTAGCTTCTTTTGCAATTTGAACATTTGTTGAATTTTATTCATCTTGTATGGATTTATAATGTCTTGAAATACGAAAGATTATAAAGGAGTGAATGTCACAAAATATCTTAATTAATTGCGATATGGGAGAATGTTTAAACCCAGACCCTGATCCTATTATTATGCCATTAATTGACATGGCTAATATTGCCTGCGGAGGTCATGCTGGCGATGACAACTCGATGGTGAAAACAATTCAACTCGCCAAAAAATTTAACGTAAGTGTAGGCGCCCATCCCTCATATGATGATAGAGAAAACTTTGGAAGAGTCTCTCAAAAAGTTACTATTGATGAATTAAAGAAATCCATCTTTCATCAAATAGAAGTATTCACTGATCATTGTTTTGATAATGAATTGAAATTCAACTATATCAAGCCTCATGGGGCTTTATATCATGACATGATGATTAAAAAAGAAATCATGGACGCCCTAGTTTCAATTGTTATGAAAATTAACCCTAAAATTTCATTAATAGTCCCTGCTGGGCATGAGGAATATATCTCTGATTATACAAATGAGATTAATTTTTACAGAGAGGTGTTTGCTGATCGTTTGTACATGGGCGTTAACTTAGTAAAGAGATCCAAAAAAGGCTCTGTTTTCGATTCGCCAGAAAAGATTGTCAATCAATATAAGTTCTTTAAGTGTCTTAATGACTACCCTATTGATACAATTTGTTTTCATGGGGACAACTTTGCATCTGTACAAGCTTTACAAGAGCTTTCAAAATGTTAGAAATTATCCCAGCAGGTGAAAATTCATTAATTATTTATTTTGATAAAAAAATAGATTCCAATCTTCTTCGAAGAATTTCTTATTATTCAGAGACAATTTCTAAAGAGCTTAATAAATACATAATTGAACTTATCCCTTCATATGTAAGCATATTCATAAGTTTTAATTTAAATCATATTTCACAATTTGAATTAATTCAAAAACTCGAAAGAATCTTAACCAAAAAAATAAATATAAACGATGATAGAGATATTCCACTCTTTGAAATTCCGGTTTATTATGGGGTAGATGTTGGTCTAGATTTGAAGGATGTTCTTCAGAAAAAAAAGATGGAATTAGATCAATTTATCTCTATTCATTCACAAATAGAATATGAAATTTTTGCGATTGGTTTTGCGCCTAATTTTGCCTTTCTGGGTCAGATAAGTAATGACATTAGAGTGCCTAGATTAAAGACTCCTAGAATCTCTGTTCCCGCTGGAAGCGTTGGAATTGCGGATAGTCAAACAGGTGTCTATCCGATTAATTCCCCAGGTGGATGGAATTTAGTTGGAAAAACTCCCTTAGATTTATCAATATCCAATAATGAAATTTCGAGCTATTTAAGAGTTGGTGGAAAAGTAAGATTTAAACCCATTTCTAGAGATGAATTCATTTCCCAGGGTGGTTTATTATGAGCATCAAAATAATTAAACCGGGGATTTTATCAACCATACAAGATAGGGGAAGATATGGCCATATGCATCATGGAATTTCAGTCTCTGGAGCGCTAGATGAATATTCTTATCAATTAGGAAATTTTATTTTAAATAATCCGTGTGACTCTGCTTCGATAGAGGTCACCTATGGAGATTTTTCATTTTTGTCTTTGGATGTCATGCATATTTGTGTGACTGGTGCAGAAACAGAAATATCAATCAATAATCAGCCAAATCATTTAAATAAAGTAATAACCTTAAATCAAGGGGATATATTTGAAATTAAATGCCCTAAGAAGGCTATTCGTAACTATGTGTGCATTAAAGGGGGCATAAATTCTGCAATTTTCTATAATTCTCGTTCTTGCAATGTAAGAGAGGCTATTGGTAAGAAAATTACCAAAGATCAAGTGATCAAAACTTTTCGAGTTGATAATGATAATTTAAACTCTATAGATCCTAGCCTAGCTCCAAAGTATGAGAATGATCTAATTACCCTAAGAGTCCTTCCAACATACCAGTTTCATGAATTCTCCGATAATGATAAGGCTTTATTTTTCTCACAAGTTTATTCAATCTCTAAAGATTTTGATCGAACTGGAGTTAGATTAAATGGTGGAAAAATGACGGATGTTATGAAAGGAGTCATTTCTGAGGGTAGCGCAGTTGGATCTATTGAAATCACACCCAAAGGTTTGCCCATTATTCTGATGAGAGACGCACCAACTATTGGAGGTTATCCCAAAATCGGAACAGTTTTCTCGCTAGATATCCCCTATCTCGCTCAATCTGGCTATGGTCAGAGGATTAGATTTGAGCTGATGAAGTATGTCGAAGCAGAATCAGAAAGAAGATCTTTTAATGATCTATTTGGAATTGAAGCTTAGTAAGTATTCATTGATGGATCAACATCTCTTGCCCAGGCATCCAAACCGCCTTTTAAGTTAATAATATTTGTAAAGCCGATGCTCAGAAAATATCTAGCCACCTGAACTGAGCGTATACCATGATGACAAACCACCACTGTTTCTTTATCTTTATCTAATGTGTCAATCAAAGACATAATGCTACCCATAGGCATTAGTAGTGAATTATCAAGATGACATTTTTCATACTCCCATATTTCCCTAACATCAAGAATTAAAGGGGAGTTAAATTCTAAGTATTCATGCAATTCTAATGGTGTTAGATCTTTAAACATACTAATTCAATTGGATTCTATCACCCCAAGGAACACTCTCTTTCCCTTTGACGAGCCATAAAACTGGGTAATTTGGTATTTTTTCTGGAAAAAGTCCTTTTGCGTCAGTGAAGTAGATTAATACATCACAAGGGTTATCAAGACTATTTAATAGCTCAAAAACAGGACGAAAGTTTGTTCCTTTTCCACCCCCTAGTGATGCTGGAAAATTTATCTCTTCCCATGACTCATAGCGCCAAGGAGAAGAAGGAAAAATCTTATCATCACAAGCGATTAAGGTAATTGATGATCTTATAGTCGATTTAATCGCATTGATTTCAGAGACAAACTCATCAATCTCTTGCTGTGAAATTGACCCTGAAGTATCTATTGCAACTGCTATATCAATCTGATGTGATCTCAACGTCGGCAAAATTGCATTTCCAGGTCTTCTAGAGGGTCTAGAATAGCTAAAATCATCCCTGGCAAGTCGAGACATGAAAGTAGATAATAGAGACTGCCAAGAGACTCTAGGCTGTAAAAAAAAATCGATTAGCTTAGCAAACTCTCCATCTAGTTTTCCTGCTTCTTGAGCTAGTTGCGCACTTGATGCTAGATTCTTCTGCCACTGTGTGGCAAGCTTTTCTATTTCATCAGGGTTTAATGATTGTGGCCTCTGTGCTAGTGAACTAGTAGATTGATTATTTTTAGATTCACCGCTTTGATTTTTATCTTGTTGAGTAAGATTATCTTCTCGCATACCACCATCAGAGTCCTTAGAGTCCTCATTATTTTGATCATCGTATAGGTGCTGATCCATAGGCTCTTGATCCAGGTTGTCATCAATCATTGGATAAATTTCTTCGGCAATCATGCCCTCATATTGCCTGAAAATAGGAACATCTAAGGGAGGATGGAAGCCTTCTTTTATCAATAGCGGATTGATAGCGAAATCACAGGCAAGATCCCATGTATGTTTTTTTCTATTTCCCCTTCTAGCAAAGTGCGTCAATGCGCAATGTAACGCCTCATGGATTAATACAAACTTGATTTGATGAGTGTCAAGTCTTTCAATAAATTCGGGATTGTAGTAAAAGCTTTTCGCATCTGTAGCTGAAGTTTTACACCAACTTCCTGCAGCTTTCAATGGAAGTCTTAACACCAAGTTACCTAAAAAAGGCTTATCCAGCATTAATTGAGTTCTGGCCTTAACAAGACGTTTTTCGATTAACTCAAGTTGCTCTTTGGTGAAAGAACGTTCTTCTGAGACTACCCTTTCAGCAATTACTTTTGTAGATTCAGATTTTAGATTATCAATCTGAATTTGAGGGTAATTAGATGATCCTTCCATCATGTGGATTAATCAAACACTACCTCAGCAACTTTTTCTGCCCAATTTGCAAATTCTGATACTTCGAAAATTCTTTCACCGATAGCTCTTTGCATATCTGAAACCAACATAACACCAAGTTCTTTCTGAGGAAAGTCTTTAGCAAAATTAAGTATATTCCCCCAAACCCTGTTGGAATCATTAGAGTCAATGACAGAGATTGCCCTTCCTACAAGAGCAGAACAAATTGCATATTGAAGATCAATTGCTTCAGGCACTGGAACATCTTCACCATTGATAATGGCATCAAGATCAGGTAAATCATCCAAATGCTCTATAAAAGTTGTTACTTCAATTCCAGCAACCTCACCAACACATGCTACTGCAGCATCTCGAAAGAGTGAGAGATCATTCGAGAATTTATTTAGCGCCCTATGAGTAAATTCCCAGGTTCTAGGAGATGGAAAACTGATTGGATTTTGCGATGAATCAAAAGAAAAAAGATGCTCAGGTCGATACCTTAGAAACCCAATAATTCTTTCATCTATTTTATTTTTATAGGCCCAAGCTACCCAGTCATCAAGGTTCACATCAAGTTCATAATGAGAAAAACGATTTGCAAGCGGTGCAGGCATTGAATAAGTAACTCCCCTATCTCCTTGTCTGTTTCCAGCTGCAAAGATTACCCAACCAGCTGGCACTTCATACTCTCCTAGTTTTCGATCCAATATTAGTTGATAAGCAGCAGCAGATACAGTTGGTGGTGCAGATGTTATTTCATCAAGAAATAACACACCTTGTTTGCCATGTCTTTTTTCATTGGGAAGAATTGAAGGAATTGACCAATCAACCAAGTCACCATTTTTAAATGGTATTCCCCTCAAATCACTCGGCTCCATTTGAGATAAGCGAATATCAATGACCTTTGCCCCATGATCATCTGCAATTTTTCTGATAATTTGAGATTTGCCAATTCCAGGAGCTCCCCAAAGCATTACAGGTGTGTGGTGACCTTCACTTGCTGAATTAAATTCTTTCTCTAAAATTTGTGTAATTTGGTGGGGACGCATATCTATTAACTTTTAAAAACGCCCTTATTCTACCTGATATAAATATAAAATTAATCACTATGAGTAAGACAAATCCTACCCCTGAGGAGTTATTTAATTTTCCTTGTGATTATCCAATTAAAATTTTCGGAAGAGATAATGCAGTTCTTCAAGATACTATTTGTAAAATTATCGAAAAACATACTGATAAGCTCCATCCAAATCAAATTCAATGTCGTAAGAGCTCAAAAGGGAATTTTGTTGCTTTTACTATCAGAATTATTGCCACCAGTAAAAACCAAATTGACTCTATCAATCAAGATCTTCAAGATTGCGAGCTTGTAGAGTATGTCCTCTAAGATCATAACTCGATATTTTGGAATTGTAGATTATGATTCCACATGGTCTGAAATGAAGTCTTTTACGGAGAATCGTGACCTTAATACAAATGATGAGATTTGGATCTTAGAGCATGAGCCTTTATTCACCCAAGGACTTGCAGGCAAACCGGAAAATATTTTGGTTGATACAAAAATACCCATGATTAAATCTGATCGAGGTGGGCAAATTACTTATCACGGTCCTGGACAGATTATTTTTTATTTGTTATTTGATCTCAAAAGGTTAAAACTCGGGATCAAAAAATTTGTTTCAATTATTGAACAGTCTGTAATGGATTTGCTCATTGAATTTGATATACATTCTGAATTGGTTGAAAAAGCACCTGGTGTTTATGTAGATGGCATGAAAATTGCCCAATTAGGTCTCAAAGTTAAAAATGGATTAACTTATCATGGATTAAGTTTAAATTTCGATATGGATCTCAAACCTTTTGAAATGATTAATCCTTGTGGATATAAAGACCTTAAGGTGACACAATTAACTGATTTAAAGGATAATATCGACAAAGAAAAAACCATTAAACGCTTTACAGAAATTTTCTCGCAACATGTTTCAAGAAATTGACATAAAAAAACTTAAAGGTGAGTCGAAAACTTCTCGCCTTCGTATCAAGCCAGATAGTTCTCGTGAGCCTCTTAAAAAACCCTCTTGGATTAGAATAAAACACTCATCCAGCTCTAAGGTTAAAGATTTAAAAGCAACACTTCGATCTCAAAAACTTTTTACCGTTTGTGAAGAGGCGCAGTGCCCGAATTTAGGAGAGTGCTTTACTCATGGCACAGCTACTTTTATGATTATGGGTCAAATCTGCACCCGGAGATGCCCTTTTTGTGATGTTGCCCATGGTAAACCGCTTGCATTAGATCAAAATGAGCCCATTCATCTAGCTGAGACTATCCAAAAAATGGCCCTTAAGTATGTAGTTATTACCTCTGTTGATAGAGATGATCTTAGAGATGGAGGCGCTCAGCATTTCAAGGAGTGTATAACAGAGACAAGAAAACTCAATCCTGAAATCAAAATTGAGATTTTGACACCTGATTTTAGAGGCAGGATGGATAAAGCGATTGAAATCCTTTCAGAATCGCTTCCAGACGTTTTTAACCACAATCTTGAGACTATTCCTTCATTGTATAAAAAAGCGCGTCCAGGAGCAGATTACCATCATTCACTGGCATTGTTAAAGGCATTCAAATTAATCAATCCAGAAATAAAGACCAAATCAGGACTTATGTTAGGACTAGGTGAATCCAAGGATGAGGTGATAAGAGTCCTTGAGGATATGCGTGAGCATAAAGTGGATATGTTAACTTTGGGTCAATATTTACAACCCAGTAAACACCATTTAGCTGTTGAACGATATTTGGATATTGAAGAGTTTGATAATTTTCGGTTAATTGCTGAAGAAATGGGATTTCATCAGGTTGCATCAGGACCCATGGTCAGATCTTCTTATCATGCAGATTTGCAGGCTGCAGGCGAAATAATCAAATAGTTATTCGTTTCTTTCTAAGATTGCTTTTGATAAAGAAATCATATTATCTGATTCAATGTCGGGTTTAATAAAATTAGGATTGTAATAAAGCGAATTTCTATTTAGAAAAGCCCCTCCCATACCAACGCTCATTGCGCCATGAACATCCCAATCATGAGCGGCAACCATCATTAATGAGTTGACGTCTTTTTTTAGTCTTTTAGCAGCAGAAAAGTAAACTTTTTCATCAGGCTTGAAACTCCCAAATTCCTCTACTGAAATAACCTCATCAAAATAGCCCAATAAGCCAGAATATTTAATTTGAGATTCGATCAGTTGATTAGAGGAGTTAGAAAACGCTACAGTTCTTATATTGTTATTTTTCAAAAGTTCTAATCCTGGAAGCATGTCATCATAAGGCTCCAAGTTTGCAAATTTACTCAATATTGAATCAGTTGCATTCGATTTAATTTCAATATTATTCTTATGCGTTATATCTTCTAAAGCTGTCTTGGCAAGTTCTGAAAAGGTCGTGTTAATTTTGGTTATGGCGCTGACTGTTGATAAATGAAGCAGTTTAGAGAACCAAAGTTGTAGAAAACTCTTATGCCCGAAAATAGAAATAAAGTCACTACGAAGTGGGCTTAAATCTAAAGTGGTTTCATTAATGTCAAAGAGAATGGTTTCTCTTTTCATTTAAAGATCGCCTTTATCTTCCTTTTTTAAGAATCCGTTGGTATCTATTTTCTTTTCTTTGG
>VMDI01000082.1 GCA_008080915.1 Gammaproteobacteria bacterium
AAAACCTGGATGTTTTAATACTTGATAATGCCGCCCAGATAGATTCAATACTAATAGGAATTGAACGTTTCATCAAGAAAAGCGACGATGAAGAAACCCCGAAGGCAAAATGGATAAGTCAAACCAATCAACATCCTAATAAAAATAACTTTATTTTTAATAGTGCTTATATCAATATTTCTCAGAATTTTGAGAGTCTGATTTGGAAAATAACTCACAGTTCTATTTTGACCTCTGCAACTTTATCAAGTCTTGGAAACTTCAATAGACTTAATGAGCAGCTTGGGTTATCAAAAGAGACTGCTAAATATTTAAGACTTCCTTCCCCTTTTGCACTTGGCAAAGTTAATTTTGTTATCCCAAATCTTCAGTCTTCACCAAAAAATTCTTTTGAGCATACTAAGGAAATTTCGAATGAATTAATTAAGCGAATTAATCCCAAGGAAGGCACCTTGGTTTTATTTGCGTCAAAAGCACAAATGGAGCAAGTTACGGAGAATATTGAAGATAAATTAGATGTCGAAATACTCATGCAAGGGGAATACCAGAAAAATGTCATTCTGGATCTTCATTTGCAGCGAATATCATCAGGACAAGGAAGTGTAATCTTTGGACTAGATTCTTTTTCAGAAGGAATTGACCTTAAAGGTGAAGCGTTAAGTCATGTAATAATATCCAAACTAAGATTTAGTATTCCAAACTCTCCAATTGAAAAAACTCAAAGCGAGTACCTACAATCAATTGGTAAAAATTCTTTTAGTGAAATATCTCTACCTGATGCTACTTTAAAACTAATCCAGGCGTGTGGAAGACTCATAAGATCTGAAAATGACTTTGGCAAAATTACTATTTTTGACAAAAGACTAATATCAGAATTTTATGGGAAAAAAATCTTAGATAGTCTTCCGGGATACAATGTTGTGATTGAGGATTAAAACCTCCAGAAAGCTTTGTGGAGAAGCGCCATCAAAGTTAATATTTCTAATCTTCCTAACAACATCGAGAAACTTAAAATCCATTTCGAAATATCTGAAATATTTCCATAGTTTTGAGCAACATCTCCCAAACCCGGTCCTAAATTATTCATCGTTGCAGCAGTTGCAGAAAAGGCCGTAACTTGATCAAACCCAGTAAACATAAGAAGCACTAAAATAATAATAAATCCAATCACATATAACGAAAAGAAACCCCAAACAGATACTAGTGTAGATTCTGGGACTGTGCTTTTATTTAACTTGATATTTATCTGGCCTCTTGGGTGAATAAATTTTCTTACTTCCTTCATGGCTAGCCTAAACATTAAAAGGACTCTTACCACTTTTATACCCCCACCTGTAGAACCCGCTGATGCTCCAATAAAACTTGCAAATATCAATACCACGGGAACAAAATATGGCCAAACTGAGAAATCAGTAGATACAAAACCTGTAGTGGTTGCAATCGAAATTGATTGAAATAATCCATGTCTTAACGAATCAGAACTATTTTCATAAAAGCCAGAAAAAATAAGATATGAGACTACTAGAATTGTAGTAACCAATAAAATTAAAACATAAGTCTTGAATTCTGAATCTTTCCAGTAAAAAGCAATTGATTTTTTCCTGACTGCAAGAAAATGCAGGGAGAAATTAATTCCTGCAAGAAACATAAATATCATTGCTATTAGCTCAATACTTTCAGATTGAAAGAAGCCTATTGATGCATCATGTGTAGAGAAGCCGCCAATGGCAACTGTAGAAAAACTATGACCTATAGCATCAAACAAACTCATCCCAGCAAGAAAATAAGCAAGAGCACAAACAATAGTAAATCCAATGTAGATGAACCATAAAACTTTTGCACTATGAGTTAGTTTAGGCGTAAGTCTTTCTTTTGTGATACCGCTAGACTCAGCATGATATAACTCCATAGTGCCAGCCCCAAGCATTGGAAGTAGAGCAACCGCAAGGACGATAATACCCATACCTCCCAGCCACTGAAGTTGTTGCCTGTAATATAAGATAGATTTTGGCAAGTTATCTAGGCCTGATATCACTGTCGCACCGGTAGTGGTCAATCCCGACATGGACTCAAAAAAAGCATCTGAGAAACCCATATTTAGGATATCAGAAGTAATGAAAGGGATAGTAGCGAACAATGAGAGGATAAACCAAAAACTTACTACAACGATAATCCCTTCACGTATTCTAAATTCTGATGATGAATCACGAAATGGATAATAACAAGCTATCCCACTTATAACAGTGAAAAATAAAGCATAGATAAATGGATAGGTGTGATTCTCTCCATAGAATAAATCAACAAAGACTGGTGGTATTTGGGTCAAACTAAAAACCAACAATAAGAGGCCAATAGTTTTAAAGATTATGCTTAGATGCATATCATTCCTCTGAGAATAATCTCTCTACCTCATGAATCTTTGAAACATCAGTTAGAAGCAATAAGACATGATCATTTTCTTCAATGACTAACTCCCTAGAACTCATAATCACCTCATCATTTCTAACGACGGTTCCTACAATCACACCATCTGGCAAATTAAGCTCAGAGATTTGTTTGCCAATTACTGGATTATTTCCGTCTTTAATTCTTGCTACAATCTCAATTGCTTCGGCAGTTCCATGGCGAAGTGAATGAACCTCCATAGTGCCTCTAGTTCTAATATGTTTTAAGATTGCACTGGTTGTAATCTGATCGGGAGAGATAACCATATCTACATCTTCACTTTGCTCAGCGAGGTCCTCATATACATCTCTTTTGACTAATGCAACTGTTTTGTGAGCACCCAGTCTTTTGGCTAAAATAGATACGATTACATTGATTTCATCAGAATCGGTTAAGGCAAGAAATAGATCTGTATTTTCAATATTTTCATCAAGAAGCAGCTCTTCATCAGACGCATTACCTTGAAGAACGTCGGTATTGTAGAGCTCATCTGCAATTTCCAGAGCTCTCTCCTTGTCTCTTTCAATTATCTTGACTTTGTGCTTTTTCTCAAGATAAGCCGCAAGATTTAAACCAATACGACCCCCTCCTGCAATAATGATGTTCTTGTAGGGTCTATCCTGTCTCCTAAATTCCTTTAATACTCTGGGAACATCTTTCTTTTTTGTGGCAAAGTAAACATGATCTTGACCATGAATAATGGTATCTCCATAAGCGGGGATGGCTTTACCATTTCTGTAAAGGCTTAAAATTCTAACCTCGGTCTTTGGTAAGTGGTCATGTAGATCCTTAATTGGATGACCAACAATTGGTGTCCCAGAATATGCTTTGGTCTCAACCAACTGAACTAAGCCATTCTCAAAATCAAATAAATGCTCTGCACCAGGTTGTTCCACAATGCCTTTAATATAATCTGTGACAATAAGCTCTGGAGTAATGACAAAGTCAATCGGGATAGCATATGGCGCAAATAAGTCTTCATTCTTTAGAAACTCGCCAGTTCTTATTCTTGCAATCTTCTTATCGACTTTATAAAGTGTATGTGCCATTTGGCAAGCTAACATATTTCTTTCGTCAGACTGGGTAACAGCAATGACCATATCCATACTTTGAATATCTGCAGTTTCTAGAACTGTTGGATATGCAGCATTGCCTATAACGGTTTTGATATCCAGTTTCCTTTGAAGGTTGGCAAGTTTCTCAGCATCTCTATCAACAATAGTCAAATCATTAGCTTTATCTCTTGATAAAAATTTTGCAAGAGATGTTCCAACCTGACCTGCGCCTAATATGAGGATTTTCATGGCTTATCAATTCCTAAATCTTTAAGTTTTCGGTAAAGAGTAGTTCTCTCTAAACCTGCCTTCTCAGCCACTCTGGCAATATTATGTTGATTGTTTTCTAAATGATAATTAAAGTATCTTCTCTCAAAATTATTTCTAGCCTCTTTAATAGTCAAATTAAAATCTGCACTATCATTCGAGTTGTGACTACTTCCGGTTTTACCTGACATGGCCTCTCGGACAATTGACAATAGATCATGAGGTGGTTTTTGAAGAAAATCAATGGCTCCAAGTTTCATAGATCTGACAATATCGTTATGCTGTGCATGTCCCGACATCATGATGATAGGAGTGGAAAAACCCTTTAATTGCAACTCTTCAAGAAAAGAAATTCCATCTTGTCCTGGCATCCAAACATCCATCATAACAAGATCATATTCATTCTCAGATATCAGAAGTCTTGCTTCTTCAGTATTTACAGCACATGAAACAGAATAATTAACATCTTCAAGTATTCCTTGCAAACTCTCATTGTTGGCAACTTCATCGTCTATTATTAAAATTTTTCCTAATGACATACTAATTTCCTAAAGGTAATTCAATTACTATTCTTGCACCATGAGGTTTAATGTTTTTGGCAAAAATATTACCATTATGCTGTTCCACTATATTATGAACAATTGCTAAACCCAATCCACTACCGGTAATCTTTGTAGATGCATAGGGTTCAAAAATTTTATCAATAATATTACTATCAAAGCCTTCTCCATCATCATCAATTATAACTCTGACCCTGTTTTTAGTTTTATCAAGCTCTGATTTGATTTTAATATTTATTAAATCTGAGGTGCTTGCCTCCTTAGAGTTTTTAATTAAATTAATAAAAAGTCTTTTGATGGATTCACTATCAAGATAGATATCTGGCAAAGATCCATTTAGATCAAGACTAACATTAACTTCTTGATCGGCATCATACAACTCTATTGCATGATTGATAATAGAATTTAAGTTCTGAGACTTCTTACTTATTTTTGGGGTATTAGCAAATTCAGAGAATGCCTCTACCATTATTGACATTGACTTAACTTGCTCAATAATGGTACTCGTGGTCTTCTCCATAATTTCAAGATCTCTACCTTTTAGAGTTTCTAAAAACTTGTTCCTCAATCTATCTGCTGACAAAAGTATTGGAGTGAGAGGATTCTTAACTTCATGGGCCATTTTCATAGCCACCTCTCCCCAGGCTGCTTTTTTCTGCGCCCTATTAAGTTCAGTTATATCGTTTAAAACAATTAAATAGCCCAATGTTTTTGACTTTGTTCTTAATTTTGCTCCTTGGCATAGAATTAATTTATTTTGTTCAGGAAAGGTAATTGTAATATCTGAATTCCATTTTTCATTAGTGAAATTTTGATTGATTAGATCAACTAATATCTTTAATTTTTTGTTTTCTTTGGCAAGATCTCTATATGAAATCCCAACATAGGTTTTATTGTTATCTAAATCCAGCATATCCTCAACAATAGGATTCAAAAACTGTATTCTTTTTTTGCTATCTAAGGCAATTACACCATATGAATATTGAAGAATGGTCTCGAGATAAACATTATGAGTATCAAGACCTTCTCGCGAGAGCCTAATCTGATTCGACATTTCATTAAAATATTTAATCAAAAGATTAAGGTCGGTATCTTCTCCGTCGCTTTTAACCTGAACATCATAATTTCCTCTAGAAATTTCTTTGGTAGCTTTCGACAGATTATGCAGTGGACTCATCAATCTATTAATCATTCTTATAACGATTACCAGAACTGCAAGGACTGTTAATAAAATCGTCGTTGAAAAGTCAACAAGAAATCTTTTGCGCATAATTGGATTATCAGCTGAATATTTAAATGCATTGCCTGCTTTCCATTGCTCAAAAGTGTTATTTAGATTAATTAGTGAATTATTAGTTTTGTAGACTGAAGAGAGAATTAAATAATCTTTTATAGGTGCTCTTACTAAATACCTCGAATTGATAATGGTCTGAATTAAATAATCATTTTTATTTGCACCGACCTGATAGGCTGAAAAGGTAAATGGTTGATTTTTATCGATTAAATCTACGCTATCCTGATCAGGATAACATGTTGAATCTTTTTTTGTTTCAGCAATCAATTTGTATTCATCATCATACAAACTTAACTGGCATGCAATACTGTTATTAACTAAAGATTCAAGAACGGTTTGCATCGCAACACTAGATGTGACTTGTTCGGCATTCTCATCCTGGTATTTTTCAAATCCCTCGATAATTCTCAAGTTTTCTGAAGTGACATCGAGATAAACCTGTGAGAAAGTTTTGAAAGTATCATTTTGAACCTCGTCTACGGCTCTAACCAACCTTTGGTTAAAACTCTGAACGGTTCCATCAAGCTTTGCCAAGGTATCTTGAATTGATTGAAAAGAAAATAAATAAAATGATAAAACTGGAACGATGGTTAGAATTGGAATGATTTTTACAAATGTCCAAGTGAACTTTGAGCCCAACACTTCTCTGCTCTGATTACGTTTGAGTTTTTTAATGGTAAAGAACAGGAATATTCCTGCTAGAGACGATATAACAAGATTGTAGACAAGAAGAAAATATGGCCAATTAGTATTTATTAAATCAGGGTTGAGCCCAAGGTAGAACATTCCAGATAATGACAATACAAAAGCCGAAACCCAAAAAAGCACTGGAAAGGAAAGAATCAATAAATAGTTTTTAGTTCTCAAAAAACATTCGTCTTATTCAATTATCGCTATTATCACATAATATTAATGGAGACATATTAAGTTGTTGTTAAAATGCAACAATGATTAAAAGCAATGTAGATCTTGAAAATTTTTGTTTGAAAATCAGTAAATCAGATCATATTGCTATCGATACTGAATTCAAAAGAACTGATACTTATTTTCCAATTTTATGCCTGATTCAAATTGCAACGGATGAGTTCCTAGAAATTATTGATCCCATATCTATAAATAACTTTCAACCTCTAATTAATCTTCTAAAAAATCATAAGATTACCTGGATTTTTCATTCTGCCCGTCAAGATCTTGAATTGATATTTAATGAGTTTGGCCTATTGCCAAAAAAAATATTCGATACTCAAATTGCTGCTAATTTCCTTGATTTTGATTATCAAATCTCATATCAGGCGATTATTGAAAAAGTTTGTAATGTATCACTCGAAAAGAAATACACCAGAATTGATTGGTCTAAAAGACCTCTGCTAGCTGGTGCAATCGATTATGCTGCTGATGATGTAAGGTATTTAATTAAATTAAAAAATATCCTTGAAAAAAAGTTAATTAGTGAAAAAAAATTAGATTGGGCTAATGAGGATTTCAGGGCTATATTAAATTCAAATTTATACCATTCAGATATATTTGAGGGCTGGAAAAAGGTTAAGGGGTTTTCTAAAATTAATAAAATTAAATATCAGTATGCATATGCTGTGTCTGCTTGGAGAGAAAAATGTGCAATTAAGAAAGATAAACCGAGAAAATGGATTATGAGTGATGAACAAATTTTTTCACTTGCAAATGGAAACTACTCACTTAGTAAAAGCAAAAAACAAGACCTTGATAGCTTTTGTGAACATTTTAAAAATGAAATTAATAATTTTAAATTTGATAAAAAAATCAATATTCTTACAAAATTAGAATCTGAACAAAAGAAGCAACTACAAAGTAGTCTAGTAGCTATAGCAAATCAGTATAATTTGAAACCTGAAGTGCTTTTTAATAAAAAATCGATTATAAGTTTTATTAAAACTAGACAAAAAGCCAATTTTCAATCAGGTTGGCGATATAGTTTATTAAAAGAGGAGTTATCAAAGTGGGAAACCTTTTAAAACCAGTCTCAGCAGGAAACATTCCTGATGAAGTTAACGTAATCATTGAAATTCCGGCTAATTCATCCCCGGTAAAATATGAGGTGGATAAGGACACAGGGGCAATGTTTGTAGATCGTTTTATCTCAACACCAATGTTTTATCCTTGTAACTATGGTTTTGTTCCACAAACGCTTGCAGATGATGGAGACCCTGCAGATGTTCTAGTAATTACTCCTTTCCCTCTTATTCATGACAGTGTCATTACTGCTAGACCAATTGGAATCCTAAAAATGACTGATGAATCAGGACAGGATGCAAAGATACTTGCTGTTCCAACCAATAAACTCTGTAGATCCTACCAAAATATGCAATCAATTGATGATGTGGGTGGTGCTTTAAAAGATCAGATTGAGCACTTCTTTAGGTACTACAAAGATCTTGATGAAGGAAAATGGGTCGAAATTGAAGGCTGGGGAAATGCAGAAGAAGCTAAACAAGAACTTTTAGCCTCTTATGAGAATTACCAAAAACAACTTTGATTCAAAACTCATTTCGAATTAGCTCTGGATTATATAAAGGGTTAAAATTCAAATTTCCTTCAAGTGAAGGACTGAGGCCAACCAAGTCAATTGTTAAAGAAACTTTATTCAATTGGTTACAATTCGCAATTCCAGGATCAAAGGTTCTGGATCTTTTTTCAGGTAGCGGATCACTAGCATTTGAAGCAATATCAAGAGAAGCAATTTCAGTTACCATTGTTGAAAAAGATAAAACAGTCTTCGATTCCTTAAAAAAAAATTCTAATTTTTTAAAAGCCAGTTCATCAATTCAACTTATCAATGATGATGCATTGAACTACATTGAACGAATTAAAAATACAAGATTTGATATTATTTTTCTTGATCCTCCATTTTTCAAGAATTATCTTGACTTGTGTTTATCAAAAATAGAAGTAAATCAAATTATCGGAAAAAAATCCAAAATTTATATAGAATCGGAATTTGAAATATCAGAAGATTTTTTAAAAAAAAATTTGGTTTCATCTTTTGAATTAAAGAAAAATAAAAAATCTGGAGATGTGTATTATTCTTTGGTTGAAATTTTATGATTAAAGCGATTTATCCCGGATCTTTTGATCCAATTACTAATGGTCATATTGATGTTATCAAAAGAGCTTCTAGAATATTTGATCAAGTCACAATAGCGGTTTCTCAGAATATAAATAAGAAATCTTTTTTATCCGAAAAGGAAAAGATTGAGGCGATTAATCTTTCTTTAGAAGGCTTAAAAAACGTTGAAGTAATAGCCTTTGATTCACTTCTTGTTGATTTTGCTAAAAAAATTAATGCTCAAATCATTCTAAGAGGTTTGCGCGCCGTTTCAGACTTTGAGTATGAGTTTCAACTCGCTGGCATGAATAAACATCTTGATAAAAATATTGAGACATTTTTTCTTACTCCATCTGAAGAATTTTCTAATATCTCTTCATCTCTTGTTAGGGAAATTCTAATGCTTGGTGGTGATATTTCAAGCTTTGTGCCACAAAAGGTAGAAAAGATCCTCCTATCCAAATTAAAAAAATAGTTTTGACTTGAAAAAAAAATCTTAATCCACATATAGGTTTGTATCAAATATATGGAGTTAAGAAATGTCTAAAATTATTGGTATTGATCTTGGTACTACAAACTCATGTGTTGCCGTGATGGACGGCAAAAATATCAAGATTATTGAAAACTCTGAAGGAGATAGAACGACTCCTTCTATTGTTGCTTATCAGAAGGATTCTGATGAAGTTCTTGTTGGCCAACCAGCAAAACGTCAAGCTGTCACAAACCCAGAGAACACGCTTTACGCTATTAAGCGTCTAATTGGTCGTCGCTTTGATGAAGAGGCGGTTCAAAAAGATATCAGCCTCGTTCCTTACAAAATTGTGAAGGCTGATAATGGTGATGCATGGGTTGAGGTGAAAGGAAAAAAAATGGCTGCTCCAGAGATCTCTGCAAAAGTAATCCAAAAAATGAAACAAACTGCTGAAGATTATCTCGGTGAAAAAATTACTGAAGCAGTGATAACAGTTCCAGCTTACTTTAACGACTCACAAAGACAAGCTACTAAAGATGCTGGAAAGATTGCTGGTCTAGATGTCAAAAGAATTATCAATGAACCAACTGCCGCTGCTCTTGCTTATGGCGTTGACAAAGGTAAAGGCGATAAAAAACTTGCTGTTTATGATTTAGGCGGTGGTACATTTGATATCTCAATTATTGAGATGGAAGATATTGATGGTGAGAAACACTTTGAGGTGTTATCTACTAATGGTGACACTTTCCTTGGTGGTGAGGATTTCGATCAAAAAATTATCAATCATCTAGTGGATGAATTCAAGAAAGACCAAGGTGTGGATCTTAAGAATGATCCATTGGCTCTTCAAAGACTTAAAGAGGCGGCAGAAAAAGCGAAGATTGAACTTTCTTCATCTGAACAAACACAAGTTAATTTGCCATATATTACCGCTGATGCATCAGGTCCTAAGCATTTAGATATTAAGATCTCTAGATCTAAACTAGAATCAATGGTAGCAGACTTGATTCAACGCTCTATTGACCCTTGTAAAACTGCACTTAAGGATGCGGGTTTAAATGCTTCAGATATCGATGAAGTGATTTTGGTTGGTGGTTCTACTAGAATGCCTAAAGTTCAGCAAAAGGTTAAAGAATTCTTTGGCAAAGAACCTAAAAAAGATGTTAACCCTGATGAAGCAGTCGCTATGGGTGCTGCCATTCAAGGTGGTGTTCTAGGTGGTGATGTAAATGACGTTCTTTTGCTTGATGTCACTCCACTTTCTCTTGGTATTGAGACTTTAGGTGGGGTAATGACCAAATTAATTGAAAAGAATACGACTATTCCGACCAATAAATCTCAGGTTTTCTCAACCGCACAAGATAATCAATCAGCTGTGACAGTTCATGTTCTTCAAGGTGAGAGAGAAGTTGCCAGTGCCAATAAATCACTTGGCCAATTTAATCTTGAAGGAATTGATGCTGCACCTAAGGGACAACCCCAGATTGAGGTGACTTTTGATATTGACTCTGATGGAATCCTTAAGGTTTCTGCTAAAGATAAAAATACTGGAAAAGAGCAAAATATAACCATTAAAGCTAGCTCAGGTCTTTCGGATGAAGAAGTCGAGAAAATGGTTAAAGATGCCGAAGCTCATGCCGAGGAAGATAAAAAATTCCAAGAGTTAGTCTCTACTAAAAATATGGCTGATGGACTTGTCTATTCAACTAAACAAAGCCTTGAAGAGTTGAAGGATGAAATTTCTGAAGATGAGAAAAAACAGATTGAAGAAGCTGTTTCTGAATTGGAAGAAGTGATTAAAGGCGATGATAAAGAAGCTATCGATGCCAAAGTTCAAAACTTATCTGAAAAGGCTCAGGTTCTTGCTCAAAAAGCTCAAGAAAAGGCAGGCAATGATAATGCAGGTGATTCTGCTTCCGCTGATAAGGCTGATGATGTCGTTGATGCTGATTTTGAAGAAGTTAAAGAAGACAAGTAATTTGTCAAATTCTACCCCCTCTATGTCATAAGACATAGAGGGCTTTATTTTTTATAAGATGTCAAAAAGAGATTATTACGAAGTTCTTGGAGTTACCAAAGGAGCACAAGAAGCCGAAATCAAGAAAGCCTATAAAAGGCTAGCTATGAAACATCATCCTGATAGGAACAAGGATGATAAAGAAGCGGCTGAAAAGAAATTTAAAGAGATTCAGGAGGCATATTCAGTTTTATCTGACTCTCAAAAAAGACAAGCATACGATCAGTTTGGACATGCTGGTGTTGATGGTAGTGCCGGTGGTTTTGGAGGCGGTTTCGGTGGTGGAAATCCATTTGGATCTGGTGGTTTCGGAGATATTTTTGGAGATATCTTTGGCTCAAGTGGTGGTTCTCATCGCGATAATCGTGGTGCTGATTTGCAATATGATGTCGAGATTAATCTAAAAGAGGCTGTTGAAGGTACAACCATCAAGGTCAGAATCCCGAAGAATGAAAAATGTGAAACCTGTGATGGTAGTGGTGCCAAGCCTGGAACATCTGCTTCAACTTGCGGAACATGTGGTGGATCTGGTCATGTTGCCATGCAACAAGGTTTTTTTGCTGTTCAGCGCACCTGTCCAGAGTGCTCAGGACATGGAAAGAAAATTGAATCTCCGTGTTCAACTTGTCATGGACAGGGGGTTACCCGAAAAGAAAAAACGCTATCTGTAAAGATTCCTGCTGGTGTTGATACCGGTAATAGAATCAGACTTTCAGGTGAAGGTGAGGCTGGACTAAGAGGTGGACCTAGTGGAGATCTTTATGTTCAGGTTCATGTAAAAGATCATGAGATTTTCCATCGAGAAGGTAATGATCTCTATTGCGAAGTTCCTATTGACTTCACAACTGCAGCATTAGGTGGTTCAGTTGAAATACCAACATTAGATAGTCGAGTCAAAATCAAGATCCCTGAAGGCACTCAAACCGGAAAACTTTTTAGAATGAGAGGAAAAGGTGTTCCTTCAGTTAGACACAGCGCTAAGGGTGATTTACTGTGCCAAGTCAAAGTTGAAACTCCGGTCAATTTAAGCAAAAAGCAGAAAGATATTCTTCAAGACTTTGCTAAGAGCTGTGGGAAGAAACATCATCCTGAGTCTGACACCTTCTTTGGTAAAATGAAATCTTTTTTTGAATAATAGAGATTTACATTGAGAATTAAAGACATTAAAGCTAGAGAAGTTCTTGACTCTAGAGGTAACCCGACTGTTGAATGTGATGTTATTTTAGATGATGGAACTATGGGTTCAGCTATGGTGCCTTCAGGAGCATCGACTGGACAAAAAGAAGCTTTAGAATTAAGGGATGGTGATAAAAATAGATACCTTGGTAAGGGTGTCTTAACTGCTGTCAACAATGTAAA
Organism: Gammaproteobacteria bacterium; assembly: GCA_008080915.1. Taxonomy (GTDB): domain Bacteria; phylum Pseudomonadota; class Gammaproteobacteria; order PS1; family Pseudothioglobaceae; genus VMDI01. The sequence goes on from VMDI01000082.1 coordinate 12,552, forward strand.
TACTGAAATCAATGAAGCATTAATTGGTTTTGATATCAATGATCTTCAAAGCATTGACCAGAAAATGATTGATCTGGATGGAACTCCTACTAAATCTAGACTTGGTGCAAATGCTATCTTAGCAGTCTCATTGGCATGTGCACATGCAAATGCGAATCGTCAGAACCTTGCACTTTATCATTCTTTTGAGGGTATGACAGACTATCAACTTCCTGTTCCAATGATGAATATCATCAATGGTGGTGAACACGCTAATAACAGTGTTGATCTTCAAGAGTTTATGATTATCCCTGCAGGTGCGCCTTCCTTTAAAGAGGCTTTGAGATATGGGGCAGAAGTTTTCCACCATCTCAAAAAAGTATTGGATGAGGATGGGTTTAATACGGCTGTTGGTGATGAGGGTGGATTTGCTCCTGATCTTGCCTCAAATGAAGATGCATTAAAAGTCATTATGAAGGCGATTGAAAATGCTGGCTATACTCCTGGTAAAGATATTTTTATTGGTATTGATGCAGCTAGCTCTGAATTCTTTTCAGATGGAAAATATCATCTGAAAAGTGAAGGCAAATCTCTTTCATCAGAAGAGTTTGCTAACTATTTATCTGATTGGGTTTCTAAATATCCAATCATTTCCATTGAAGATGGAATGGATGAGAATGATTGGGAAGGCTGGAAAATGTTAACCGACCTGTTAGGTTCAAAAGTACAGTTAGTGGGTGATGATTTATTTGTCACTAACAGCTCAATCCTATCTGATGGCATCAAAGCTGGGGTTGCTAATTCAATTCTTATCAAAGTTAATCAAATTGGAACTCTTACAGAGACTTTCAATGCAATGAAAATTGCTAGCTCTAATAATTATACTGCTGTCATGTCTCACCGTTCAGGAGAAACTGAAGACACTACTATTGCTGATTTGGCAGTTGCTACCGGGTGTGGACAGATTAAAACAGGCTCTCTTTCTCGATCTGATCGTTTGGCAAAATACAACAGACTTATACGAATTGAAGAAGAGTTAGGTTCTAAGGCTGTTTATCCTGGTCTCTCTGTCTTTCCTTTATAAACTTTAAAATCTAAATCTTGGAAGAACTTTCAATCTTTTGGCTTTCTGTTTTACTGGTCATCCTTATTTTCATCTCTGCTTTCTTCTCCGGTAGTGAGACCTCTATGATGGCAATAAATCGATACAGACTTCGATCACTTGCAAAAAAACATCGAGGCGCAAAGAGAACGCAAAGATTATTAGAAAATGTGGATGAACTTATTGGAGCAATTCTTCTAGGCAATAACTTTGTTAACATCCTTGCATCAAGTATTGCTACAATTATTGCCATCCACCTCTGGGGCGAAGGAAGTGTTATTTATGCCTCGGTTCTTCTCACGTTTGTCATACTGATTTTTGCTGAAACCACACCTAAAACTTTCGCTGCCAAATTTCCAGAAAAAGTGGCCATCCCCTCTTCATTGGTTATTAGTCTAGTTATAAAAATATTTAAACCTTTTGTTTGGCTAGTCTCTCTTTTTTCAAAATCGATTCTCAAAATCTTGGGCGTTAGTAATAATGATCAAGATACACATGTAAGTTCTGAAGAGCTCAAAATGGTAGTTGATGACGCTAAAAGAGTCATATCAAGCAAATATCAAAAGATGTTAAAAAATATTATTGATCTTGAAAATGTTCGTGTAGAGGACATTATGATTCCAAGAAATGAACTTATCAGTGTTGATATTAATAAGCAAGATGAACTTCTCGAATACCTTAAAAGGGTTCAACATACTAGATTACTTATATACAAAGACACGCCGGACAATATTACAGGGGTTCTTCATATGAGAAATGTTGTAAATCTTTATGCCAATGAGGAATTTAGCATCGATAATGTTATTGATAAAATCAGAGAGCCTTATTTCGTTCCAGAGGGCACTTCCTTATCGGATCAATTAGAACACTTCCAAAAGCAGAAACGTCGCTTAGGTTTGGTAGTTAATGAATATGGTGAAGTCAGGGGAATGATTGTTCTAGAAGATATTCTTGAAGAGATTGTTGGGCAATTCACTTCCAATCAAAGTGAAAATATTGAAGAGATCATTAAGCAAGATGATGGAAGTTATCTAATTGACCCTAGAGTAAGCATCAGAGAATTAAATGATGCGCTTGATACGGACTTCTCGCCAGATAGAGCTAAAACATTGAACGGCTTAATACTTGATGAATTGCAGATGATCCCAACTAGAGACATCAGTCTAAAAGTAGACTCTATCATGATTGAAATTCTTCAAATTTCTGGAAATGCAATTAAGCTTGTCAAGGTGACAAAGCTTGACCCATCTGAATAGCATCTTTTGCATCCATAGGTAAGTTTGCAAATTCAGAACCAGGACTTAATAGAATAACTGTAGAACCCATATTAAATCGCCCAAATTCTTCGCCCTTTTTAAAAATAATTGGCTCATCAAAAGAATATTGTTTTACTTCTTTTTTGTATGGAGGTGTAATTTGACCAATACTGTTAATATGCATTGATCCAACAAAAATAGCTCCAACCAGAATAAGGACCACTTCTCCAAAATTAGTTTCAAAATAGCAGACTACCCGCTCATTTCTCGAAAAAATTTTATCAATAGAGCTGACTGTTTTATCATTCACTGAAAAAAGATCGCCAGGCACATACTCTGCCATGATCAGTTTTCCATCAAAAGGCATATGAATTCGATGATAATCTTTTGGAGAAAGATAAATGGTTAGATATGAACCATCAATGAAGTCGCTATATCGTTTATTATTTGCTAATAGTGATTTTGCAGAAAAATGAAATCCTTTTGCTTGAAATATCTGCCCATCATTAATTCTTCCATAACTTGAGATAGAACCATCAACAGGTGAGATAATCTGTTTTTTAGCAATCTTTCTTGAATCTTTTCTAAGTTCCCTTATAAAGAAATCATTGAAGCAATCATAGCTATTAATATCATCATTTGCTGCCTCGGTCATATTGACGTCGTAAAGTTTAATGAAGTTCTTAATTAAAAAATTTTTAAACCAGGTAGTTTTAACCCGGGTTAATCGATACATTAAATTTGATAATAGATGCTGAGGAAGAAGAAATTGTAGCTTGGTCATTTAATTAATTTTTTAGACAAGTAATCTACAGCAGCCTGATATGGGACCTCGATTTTTTCATCGCTATTTCTTGCTTTATATTCCACATTTCCATTATCAGCATGGGTATCACTAATAACAAAACGATGGGGAATTCCAAGAAGTTCGGAATCAGCAAACATAATTCCAGGTCGCTCTTTTCTGTCATCAATTAAAACATCAATATTGGCCTTGATGCAATTCTCATAAAGTTCGTCCGCTAAGTTCTTAACTCTTTGAGACTTATGATAATTAATAGGAGTAATCACGAGCTGGAATGGCGCTATTGACTCTGGGAATATGATTCCTTTATCATCATAGTTTTGTTCAATTGCAGCAGCAATGACTCTCGTAACTCCAATACCATAACAACCCATTATCATTGTCTGCCCTTTGCCAGACTCTCCGATAATATTTGCATTCATAGCGCTTGAGTACTTGGTGCCAAGTTGGAATATATGACCAACCTCAATACCGCGTTTAATGCTTAATTTGCCTTTTCCGTCTGGAGAAACATCTCCATCCACTACATTTCTTAAATCGGCTTGAGTGAATTCTTTAACGTCTCTTTCCCAGTTGACTCCTCTGAGGTGATGATCATCTTCATTTGCTCCACAATAGAAATCACTCATTGCAGCTGCAGCATAATCTACGATGAGCTTACAAGGTAGATTATTTACTCCTATGGAGCCAAAAGAGCAGCCAAGGATTTTTTTGGTCTCTTCATCGGTTGCAAAAGTAAGGGGTTTAAGAATGCCTTCAATTTTTTCAGCTTTGACTTCATTCAGTTCATGATCACCTCTTAAAGCCAGAGCAATTACTCCACCCTCATCAGATTTAACTATTAATGTCTTAACTTGCTGAGAGGCATCAATATTCAGAAATTTAGAAATCTCATTGATTGTTTTTTGATTGGGTGTTGCAATTTTTTCTAAGGGGCAAGTTGGGCTAGCAGGTGATGCCTGTGGTAATGTCTCTGCTCTTTCAATATTAGCAGCAAAGTTTGAGCTATCAGAGAAACAAATGGCATCCTCTCCACTTTCTGCAAGCACATGGAATTCATGAGAACTATCGCCTCCAATAGAACCTGAATCTGCAAGTACAGGTCGGTATTCTAATCCTAGACGATCAAAAATATTGCAGTATGTTTGATGCATTAATTCATAAGTCTCTTGCAAAGAAGTATGATCATTATGAAAAGAGTAGGCATCTTTCATAATAAATTCCCTTGAGCGCATCACCCCAAATCTAGGTCTAATTTCATCACGGAATTTGGTTTGAATTTGATAAAAATTCATTGGGAGTTGCTTATAACTTTTGATGTAATTTGCAGCTAAATTTGTGATTACCTCTTCATGAGTTGGGCCCAAGCAGAAGTCACGATCATGTCTGTCTTTAAACCTTAATAATTCTGGTCCATACTGCTCCCACCTACCTGATTCCTGCCATAGTTCTGCGGGTTGAGCGACAGGCATCAATACTTCTTGTGCCCCTGAACGATTCATTTCTTCTCTGATGATATGAATCACCTTGTTTAAGACCTTAAAACCCAAAGGGAGATATGTATATAGCCCTGAGGCTAGTTTTGAGACTAGCCCCGCACGAAACATAAGTTGATGCGAGATAATTTGCGCATCTTTTGGTGCTTCCTTGAAGGTAGAAATAAGCAGATTTGAAGCTCTCATAAAGTGATTAAACTTTAGTAAAATTCATTTAACGAGGATTTTACCTAATGCCTGACACAGTTACTCTTATTATTTGGTCAATACCGGTTCTATTTGCAATAACACTTCATGAGGTTGCGCATGGCTGGGTGGCAAATATATTTGGGGATGCAAGCGCTAAAATGCTTGGGCGTCTCACTCTTAATCCTATTAAACATGTTGACCCAATTGGCACTATCTTGGTACCAGCAAGTTTATTAATCATGTCATCTGGGTTCTTATTTGGTTGGGCAAAACCAGTCCCAGTAAATACCAGGGCACTTAGGTCTCCAAAAACAGATATGCTATGGGTTGCTCTAGCTGGTCCAGTTGCAAACATACTCATGTGTATATTTTGGGTTGTTATCTTATGGATTGCTAATTCAATAGACCAAAGTCTTCTATTACATATGGCGGGAGCAGGCATTTTTATTAATCTTCTTTTGGCAATTTTTAATCTACTCCCCATTCCGCCTCTTGATGGTGGACGAGTGGTTAGCAGTCTCTTACCAAATTCTTTATCTTATCAATTTAACCAGCTTGAACCTTATGGACTCTTCATACTCATTGCGATTATGTTTTTAGGCGTTTTTCAAGCTGTAATCTGGCCCATATTGGTTTGGTGTTTGGATTTTTTATCTCTAATTAGTGGTATGTCGATTAAAGGTTTTATTTTCACGAACTTACTTTAAGATGAGCAACTCACTTGAAGTGATCTTGCCCACAAAGGCGCTTCCTTTTGATACTTTTCTGCACCTGAATGAAGTTCAAAAGGTTTTGATAGTATGTCGAACAACTGACTAATTTCATTGTAATTATGATTGTCTTCTGCCTCTCGGATTGCAACTTCTGCCGTGTAGTTCCGAAGAATGTATTTAGGGTTCGATGAGTTAATCAAATCAATTACTTCAGGATTTGATAAATTAACCCTATCGCAATATTCTTTAATCCAAATTTCATGCTCTTTTGATTTTGGGTTGACCTTATCAATTTTAGCAAGACTTAGAAAAGTATTGGTATAGTCTAATTTGAGGTCAAACATAATTTTTAAAAACTGACTAATTAAATCTTTATCAGTGTCTTCGGGACTATCAATGCCAAACTTGTTTCTCATTAGTTTGGAGTATGTCTTAATCATTGTTTTTTCATAGAACTCTAGTCCGTTTTTAATATCTTGAGTTTTTATGAATGGGCTTAATGCATCAGCTAGGCGCATTAAATTCCACAGAGCAACATTTGGTTGTTGGTCAAAAGCATATCTGCCTTGATGATCAGTATGATTGCAAACAAAATTTGGATCATATTCTTCCATAAACCCAAAAGGTCCGTAATCAAGAGTTAATCCCAAAATTGACATGTTATCTGTGTTCATGACTCCATGAGAGAAGCCCACAGCTTGCCAATGAGCAATCATTTCTGCAGTTAATTTTGCGACCTGATTGAAAAATTCAGAATATCTATTATCTGAACCCAGTTCAGAAAAATAATGATCTATTGTGAAATTGAGCAACTTTTCAAGATTTGCTTTATCTCCTTTAGAGGAAAAATACTCAAAATGCCCAAATCTTATATGACTTTTGGCAACTCTTGTCACGATTGCCCCAGGTTCAATTTTTTCTCGATATACCTCAGTTGTGCTGCCTACTAGTGAGAGCACATCGGTAGAAGCTATCCCTAAACCTTTCATTGCTTGAGAACATAAATACTCTCTAATTGATGATCTTAATACCGCTCTTCCGTCACCAGCACGAGAGTATGGGGTCATACCAGCACCCTTTAGTGAGATTTCATATCCATTTTTTTCACCAATTAAACATGATCTTCCATCACCTAACTGGGGAACAAAATAGCCAAACTGGTGTCCTGCATAGACGGTTGATATTGGATCAACATTGTCGTATTTTGTTTCTCCCGAAAAAACCGATAGAAATTCATCTGCACTCAAATCAATTCCTAGCTTATCAGCGAGCTCTTTGTTTTGATGAATTAAAAAATTATTCTCAAGAGGTTGAGTTTTAATTTTGGAATAGAATTCTTTTCCAAGACTTAGGAATTTAAGCGAGTTTTTCTCTAAGGATATCGTTGACTTGTTTGGGGTTCGCTTTTCCATTAGTTGCCTTCATGATTTGCCCAACAAAGAAACCTAAAATTTTTTCATTGCCAGAACGATACTGATCCACCTGCGCAGAGTTATTAGAAATCACCTCTTCAATAATTTTCTCAATTTCACCTGTATCAGTAATTTGTTTTAAACCTTTAGACTCAATAACTTGGTCTACACCACCCTCTTGATTCCAAAGCGCTTTAAAAACATCTTTAGCTATCTTTCCTGAAATAGTATTATCTGAAATTCTTTCAACTAATAATGACAGTTCCTCTGGGGAAATAGGTGATTGAGAAATATCTAACTGGTCCTTGTTAAGCGCTCCAGAAAGTTCGCCCATGACCCAATTCGCGCATAGTTTAGCATTACTATTGTTTGCAATCATTCTCTCATAATAGTCCGCTATTGCTTTACTAGAGGTGATAACATCAGCGTCATAATCACTTAACCCTAGACTCTCAATATAACGCGCCTTTTTCTGATTAGGTAACTCTGGCAACTCTTGCTTTATCTGTTCAAGTAGTTCATCAGTAACTTCAACTGGGAGCAAATCAGGGTCAGGGAAATATTTATAGTCATTCGCCTCCTCTTTTGATCTCATGGAACGAGTTT
>VMDI01000064.1 GCA_008080915.1 Gammaproteobacteria bacterium
CTTTTAATCCGCTGGTCGAGCGTTCGAATCGCTCACGACCCACCACTAATTCTTAAAGGGCTTCTCTAGTAGAAGTCCTTTTTTATTTCAAACCCCTTGTTTTTGATAGAAGATAGGGGTCATTACAAATTTGATTACTTGAAGATAGCATTGATAGATCTTTTGTGTTATCGAGCCAAGAGGCGTCATTTGGAAGCTTAAGGGATTCTCTTCCCTCTGCCATTTTTTGCTTATAAGCAAACGACTGAAAGGTTTTTGATCTGTTACCTTTGCAATCTAAAAATTTATACTTAAGAATGCTATTATATTTTTCAAGAAAAGGTTTTTTTAAATCTTCAACTAACCAAAACATTCGATATCCATTCTCATATATGAGCATGTAGGTATCGACATAGAAGGTTGCTGATTCATTGTCAAAAGTTTTATACCACTCAGTTTTACTTTTTGCTTGAGATGTTGAGATAGCAAAAAAACTAGCAATTAAAAAAATAGCAAAGTTATTTAGTATTTTCATTTCTAATATTTTTTAGCCAATCTATGAGCATGAAAATGTCCTTGTCTAAAGACCTATTGTTGCATACTTCAAACATAGCAATGATAACCTTTCCTTGTAAAAGTAGATATCCTTTTAAAGTTTTTTCATCTTTTTTGTATATGGCAAGATTGGTATTTTCATATAGCGGATATTCACTTTTATCTGCCCCTAATATTGCCTTATCAAGGTGTTTTAATGTAATGAAATATTCATCAGATGGATCTAACTTTAAAGTAATTTTTTTACTACAAAAGGATAAAATTTTTGTCTCTTGTTGAGAGTAAGTAACTTCAGAATTATTTTTTTTATCTACTATAAAGCCTTCAGGTGGCTTCACCTTTATGTCATTTAAAGAGTCAAATGAATAGTAATTATCTCTTTGTCCTTTAATCCCATTCAAAATTGTTAGAAAGAAATTTTCATTTTTTTCATTAAAGTCTGAACGGATATCCTTGATATTAACTTTAATCTCATGATCAAAATTTGCATTCTGATTTGAACTCACTAATCCGGACAAAAATAGTAGTAAAACAAGCCATTTTTTTTGCATAAAAGAATTCTATCAATTATTAAATAGAATTGTCTGTGTAAAATAATTGTATAAAGTAAGTCTAATTAACAAAGGAAACCCATGACCGTAAAGAAAGATAAAGTTGTTGAAATGCATTACACACTAAAAAATGACGCCGGTGAAGTCTTAGATACTTCAGATGGTAAAGATCCAATGCCATTCTTACAAGGTCATGGAAATATTATCCCCGGTTTAGAGAAAGCGCTTGAAGGGCTTAAAGTTGGTGATACCTGTGATGTTTCGGTTAAACCAGAAGATGCATATGGAAAATATCATGATGAGGGTGTTCAAGAAATCCCTATGGATGCTGTTCAGGGAATAGATAATCTGCAGATTGGAATGCAACTTCAATCACAGGATGAGCAGGGTAACCCTTTTGTGGTTCATGTCAAAGAAATCAAAGATGAGTCTATTGTCATTGATGCAAACCATCCATTAGCTGGTGAAACTCTCCATTTCAATGTATCCATAGAAAGTATAAGAGATGCTGAAGCTGAAGAGATCAGTCACGGGCATGTACACACGCCCGGACATCATCATCACTAAATAGGTTATAAATTATTCAAGCAGCATCCATGTGCTCAACATGGAAACGTCCATAAAATCTTATTGAGTCTGCATGGTGTTGTTTTAAAACCTTTCTAGCCTTTTCTTTTTCTTCGTCTGAAGAGGCAGGAATGCTAATGACTGCATGGCCACTCATTAGGTGATCTTTAACCTTTTGTAAATAAGCCGACTCTTCTCCAAAGCCAAGTTTTTGCCACGATCTGATAACTTTAGCCATAAACCCATGGCTTACCCCATCAGGATCTATAAACTCCAAACCTTCTTTACCTACAGAGGCATCAATCAAATTTGAATCAAAACCCTCATCCTTTAGTTCGCAGCAAACCTCATCAGCATCAAGTTTAGAATCTACAAATGCTACAACCCTATTTGTTGGATAAAGAGTGAAATTTTCTCTAGTATGTGAAAGCATATCTATCTCCATATATAACTTAATTGAATAATTTACTCTTGTAATAAGTTGATAAAAAACAATATTTCTGAAACATTAATTATTTAACTAAGAGTAGAATGAATAAAATTTGCTAAAAAAACCTTCTTTTTTTTATTACTTTCTTTCCCAAAAAAAACTAAAAAAAAATTATTTTTATTTATTAATTTGGTATTCTCTTATTTTTAGTTCATTCTATGAGGAGAGACAATGAATAAAAAACTAACCGCTGCTCTATTTACCGCTGCAGCTATGATTACTTCAACTTCTGCAATGGCTCAGTGTGATCCAGGCGAGAGAGTTGTTAAATTTTCACATGTAACAAATACAGATAAACACCCGAAAGGTATTGCGGCTTCTTTACTTGCTGAGAGAGTGAATAAAGAACTAAATGGCGTAATGTGTATGGAAGTTTATCCAAACTCAACTTTATACAACGATAACAAGGTGCTTGAAGCACTTCTAAATGGTGATGTTCAATTGGCTGCGCCATCACTGTCAAAATTTGAAAAATTCACTAAGCAATTTAGAATTTTTGACTTACCTTTCGTTTTCAAAAATGTTGATGCTGTGAATGAATTTCAAACTTCTGAGAAAGGCGAAAAGATGAAAAGCTCTATGAGACGTAAGGGTCTTCAGGGTCTTGCATTCTGGCACAATGGTATGAAGCAGATGTCAGCTAATGTTCCTCTTGAAAAACCTACGGACGCAAATGGTAAGAAATTCCGCGTAATGACCTCTGATGTGCTTGTTGCACAAATGAAGGCTTTGGGTGGTTCTGCACAAAAAATGGCCTTCTCTGAGGTTTATGGTGGTCTTCAGCAAGGTGTCGTAGATGGACAGGAAAATACTTGGTCAAATATTTATGGTAAGAAGTTTTTTGAAGTTCAAGATGGTGTCACTGAGACAAATCATGGAATTTTAGATTACCTTCTTGTTACCTCGGTTGATTTTCTTAATAGTCTAAGACCGGACGTTCAACTTCAATTTCTACAGATTGTAAAAGAAGTGACCGAAACTCGTAATGCTGAGTCATTTGCTGTTAATCAGAAGAATCGCCAGATGATTCTAGATGCAGGTGGTACGATAAGAACATTGACTCCAGAACAGAGACAATTATGGGTAGATGCAATGAAACCAGTATGGGATCAATTTAAAGATGACGTAGGTCAAGATAATCTTGATTACGCACAAGAGATCAATAAGCGTCATTAACCAAACTAAGAGGTGCAGCAATGCACCTCTTTTTTTATGTCTAAATTAAGTAGAACAGATAATTTCGAGGAAACGTTAATCGCGATTCTTTTTGGAATTATGACGGTTGCTACATTTTCAAATGTTATTGCCCGATATATTTTTAATGACAGTATCTTATGGGCACTTGAACTGACTGTATTTCTTTTTGCATGGATGGTGCTTTTAGGCGCCTCTTATGCCATTAAGAAAAACGCTCATCTAGGGGTGGATATCTTAATTAATATGCTATCACCTCAAAAAAGAAGAATTTTAGGTCTTATCGCTGTTTTCTTTTGTTTGCTATTTAGTTTCCTAATGCTTAAAGGATCTTGGGATTATTGGGCAAATTTTGCCAACCTCCCAGCGACAGAGGGAAGATGGTTTCCTTTGGGGTTCGAGGAAAATTATCGTGATAAAGGCTGGTATGAAGTCAACGATATTCCAATGCCTTATATACTCAGCTGGATGGAGGGTGTATTTAATGAAGGTGAAGAGTATGAAAAGATACCTCGATTGATACCTTATTTGGTTCTACCACTATCCATGTTCCTAATTCTTTTCAGGTTTTTGCAAGCGGGTATTGCAATATACAAAGGAGATCAAGATAGATTAATTGCCAATCATGAAGCTGAAGGGGATATCGATAGTCTAAAAGAGGACTTAAAAGAAATGTCTGGAGAATCTAAGTAATGGACGTTTTTCTATTATTTGCACTAATCATTGGACTTTTGATTATTGGTGTTCCAATTGCTGTCTCTCTAGGTGTTTCTTCAATATTATTTCTTTTGGTTTTTTCAGATTCCTCACTGGCAGGTATTGCTGGTACCTTATTCGAAGCGTTCGAGGGGCACTATACACTTCTTGCTATTCCATTCTTTGTTCTAGCCTCTTGCTTTATGACAACGGGAGGGGTTGCAAAGAGGATTATTCGTTTTTCCATAGCATGTGTGGGTCATGTCAGAGGAGGTCTAGCTATTGCAGGTGTATTTGCTTGTATGTTGTTTGCAGCGCTCTCAGGTTCTTCTCCTGCTACGGTTGTGGCAATTGGTACCATTGTTATTGCTGGTATGAGAAAAGTCGGATATACCAAAGAATTCGCTGCTGGAGTCATCAGTAATGCAGGAACTTTAGGTATTCTCATCCCACCCTCATTGGTCATGGTGGTTTACGCAGCTGCTGTAGAGGTATCAGTCGGAAGAATGTTTCTCGCTGGAGTTATTCCTGGATTGCTTGCAGGGGTTATGTTGATGCTTGCGATATATGCTGTGGCTCGTTACAAGAATTTACCCAAAGGGGATTGGCTTGGCTGGAAAGAGGTTATAGATTCAGGTAAAGATGCTGGTTGGGGTTTGTTCTTAATTGTCATCATTCTGGGTGGTATTTATGGAGGTATTTTCACACCCACTGAGGCAGCAGCTGTTGCAGCAGTTTACGCATGGTATGTTGCCAACTTTATCTACAAGGACATGGGTCCACTAAAAAAAGATAATAGAAAATTATACAAAAACCCGCAGACTCTTGTTACTGCTCTATTTCATGAGGACACTAAAAAAACACTTTTTGAAGCTGGTAAGTTAACCATTATGCTTCTTTTTGTTATTGCTAATGCATTGATTCTAAAGCATGTATTAACAGATGAACAAATACCTCAAGCAATTGCCAATTCACTCCTATCGGCTGGATTTGGTCCAATTATGTTCTTGGTAATCGTCAATGTCATACTATTGATTGGAGGACAATTCATGGAACCATCAGGACTTCTTGTGATTGTTGCCCCATTAGTTTTTCCAATAGCAATTCAGCTGGGAATTGACCCAATACATTTAGGCATCATTATGGTGGTTAATATGGAAATTGGAATGATTACCCCACCGGTTGGTTTAAACCTTTTCGTTACATCAGGAGTTGCGGGAATGCCTATCATGTCAGTTGTAAAAGCAGCATTACCGTTCTTAGCGGTTTTATTTGTTTTCTTGATTATCGTGACATATGTTCCTTGGATTTCAACCTTCCTTCCAAACATGGTCATGGGTCCAGAAATCGTTATCAAGTAGTCTAGTGAGTCGTTTTATCTGGATCTTTACAGCTTTAAGTGGAGCGTCTTCTGTCATATTTGGAGCAGTCTTAGCCCATGTTCTTAAAGGTTCGATAGATCTAAGCGATCTTGAGAGAATTGAAACCGCAGTTTTTTATCAATTTATTCATACACTTGCGATCCTTATTCTAGCAATCAAACTAAAAAATAGAATCTCAAATGTAATCAATTGGAGTATTTACTTATTTATCGCAGGAGTTATTCTTTTTTCAGGAAGTTTGATAATTTACACATTTACTAAAATTGGATTTTTAGTATTTATTACCCCTGTTGGAGGGATGCTGTTAATTCTTGGATGGTTGAATCTGATTAGATATAGACCTTAACCGGTTCCACGAGTCCTGGTTTTATGAGGTTTGGCATTTTTTTCAATGAAGCTGATAATCATTCCAGCAACATCTTTTTCAGTGGTTGTCTCAATACCTTGAAGGCCAGGAGAGGAATTTACTTCCATGACTAAAGGGCCATGATTGGATCTTAGGATATCCACACCACAAACATTAAGACCTGTAATTTTGGCAGCTCTAACTGCAGTTGATCTTTCTTCAGGGGTTAATCTTACAAGGGTAGCCGAGCCTCCGCGATGAATGTTGGATCTAAATTCCCCTTCAGCGCCTTGTCTTTTCATGGCGGCAACGACTCTTCCGCCAACAACAAAACAACGTATATCGGTTCCACCTGACTCTTTAATGAATTCTTGAATTAAGATGTTGGTCTTCAGTCCCATAAAGGCCTCAATGACACTTTCAGCTGCTTTTTTAGTTTCAGCTAAAACTACTCCAATTCCCTGAGTTCCTTCCAATAGTTTAATAACTGAAGGCGCTCCACCGACCATCTTCATCATATCTTGAATGTCGTCGGGTGAGTGTGCAAATCCAGTAACAGGCAGGCCAATACCTTTTCTAGCAAGCAGTTGAAGAGATCTTAATTTATCTCTTGAACGAGTGATTGCAACCGATTCATTAAGAGGATAAACCCCCATCATTTCAAATTGTCTAAGAACTGCAGTACCATAAAAGGTAACTGATGCTCCGATTCTAGGAATCACAGCATCAAATCCCGACAACTCCTCACCCTTGTAATGAATTGATGGGCGATGAGAAGTAATGTTCATATAACACCTCAGAACATCGAGCACATGAACCTCATGACCTCTTTCCTCAGCTGCCTCAATAAGTCTTCGAGTCGAGTAAAGATTTTTGTTTCGTGAAAGGATGCCAATCTTCATATTTTTACTTACCTAAAATATATTTCTTGGAAGGGTCTACTAGAAAATTTCCAGCCCTAATAGATGTTCTTCCTACTAACATATTGTATTGCATTTTCTTTCTTGAAGTCAGTGTCATCTCAACATCACCTGACCATTCACCTAATCTTATTTTGGTAAGTATTGCATAGCGCAACTCACCTTGGCCTGAAGAACTGACCACCGTTCTTTTGTCAATCACAGGACATTCACAAGTTATTGACTTTGAATTTTCAATACCAAAATTGGTAGAGAACCTAACATATGCATCCCCATCTTTAGAGAATGATTCAATGTTTTCAGCATGCAAACTAGAGGTTTTAGCCCCTGTGTCAATTTTTGCTTTGATGGGTGGAACACCTAACTGAGGTAATTCAACCCACTCTTTCCATCCTAAAATCTGATTCATAAGTGATCAGTTATAAAAAGGTCGATATTATCCTTAAAAAATGGCATTTAAAAAACTATTTAAAAAGATCCTTCTTTTGCTCCTTTGATAATCGCGTCCATTTTTTTAGCAACATCCATTGCGGGACCAAGAGCATCATCAGGTAAACTCATTGCCTGCATGACTTCTGGATTCATAGAAATCATTCGAATTTTTTTGTCTTTGCCCTCTACAACAGCAATTCTGCATGGAAGTATTACTGCATAACGATCATCAATATCAGCAATTTTTGCTGCGGTTGTGGCATCACAAATGTTATGAATGCTCAGATGACGGTAGGGCTTACCAGTTACCGACTCAATTTGTTTACTTAAAGGAAACATTGCCACATGAAGGATGTTTTCATTAGTGGCCATTGATTTGATAGATTCATCGACTTCAGGACCTGTTATCCCTTCATCGACCTCTGTCACCAGAACCATCGACATAAATGCTTCTGGTGAGATGTTAGACGAGTTATTTAATTTTTTTTTACAGGAGCTTTTGGAGCACTTCTCAAATTGCTTCTTGGAACCTGATTTGCATTCCAACCATAACCGCCATTAAAAGGTTGCATGTTGTTAGGTTGATTCATTTTGCCGAATTCATTTGTTCTGGTATCAAAACCAAATGGTGCAGTGCTTGTACCAAAGCTAAACGGTGAGGTGCTGGTGCCAAAACCAAATGGATTACCATTGGTATTAAAAGGGGCAAAATTAGTATTTCCAAAGGGGTTGAAGTTTCCACCATTTCCATTGGTGTTAAATGGACCCCAGTTATTATTATTTCCAAAAGGACCCCAGTTTGATCCACCCCAATTATTGTTATTATTTCCAAAAGGACCCCAGTTACCTGAGTTGTTGAACGGATTCCAGTGGTTGTTTGCAAGGGCAGAAGTTGCACTTACTGAAACTGCAGTGACAAAGATAAGGTTTTTAATTGCTTTATTCATAATCTACTCATCATTTATTAAAAAAATTAAGAGTCTATCATAAAAATAAAAATTGCAATATGAGATAATTTAATTTCTTTAAATTTTCAAAAATTTTAAATGCGCAAATCCATTCTTCTACTCATTGTATTTTTAGGCCTTATTAACAATTCTTCAGCTAATGAAATCATTAATGGTAATGACATGCTTTTATCAGTAAATAAGCAAGTCACCAATATCAATACTGAGGAGCTTTTAAAAGAGCTAGATTCTAATCCAAAAGTTGTCCTTATTGATGTGAGAACTCAATCAGAAATCATTAATTTAGGAACAATTTTACGAGGACAGAATCGAAATATTCCTAGAGGTTGGCTAGAGTTTAGAATTGAAGATGAGGCGCCTAGTAAAGACACTCCGATAATCGTGTATTGTGGTCTTAATCTTCGCTCTCCATTAGCGGCCCAAACACTAGAGCGAATGGGCTATACCAATGTAAAGAATTATTCTGATGGTTATTTCAAATGGAAAGAGGCTGGACTTCCAGTCTATATTAGTGATAAAGATCCAGAGACTGCGTTGTATTCAAAGCCAGTAAAAGTCAGTGAAAATGTTTATTCTGCTATCGGCGCTACTCAACCCCCAACCTATCAAAATAATAATCATAATAATAATGTTTCATTTGTAATTGGCTCAGAGAGCGTGCTAGTTTTTAATGCTGGGGGAAGTTATTCCATTGCCAAGGCAATTCATAATGAAATTAAAAAAATTACCAGTTTGCCTGTCAAGTATGTTGTCCTAGAAAATGCCCAATCTCATGCAATTTTAGGCTCGAAATACTGGAAGGAGCAGGGGGCTAATATTATTGCGCACGAGCTAGCATTGAAAGAAATTGTAAGTCATGGAAACGATATATATCAAAGAGCCGCGAGAGTCCTCAAAGACAAAATAGAAGGTTCTGAAATTGTCTTGCCGGACCAAACTTACAACTCAAGAATGATTCTTTCTTTAGGTGATACTGTTGCTGAACTTTTGTATCTTGGAGGGTCTCACTCTCCTGATGATATTCAACTATGGTTACCTCAACAGAAAATACTTATCAGTGGCGATACAACATTTAATGTCCGCATGTTGCCGATCTTTCTTCATACAGACACCAAAAGCTGGGTCGAAACATTTGACAAGATCGTTGCATTAGATCCAAAAATTATCATCCCTGGTCATGGAGATCCAACAGATTTACAAACTGTAACCAGGTTTACCAAAGATTATTTAACCTACATGAGATCCGAAGTAGAAAAAATTCTTGAAAATGATGGCGGTTTATATGAGGCTTATTTAATTGACCAGAGTCGTTATAGAGATTGGGGAACCTATAATGAGCTTCATAAGCAAAATGCTGAACGAATTTTCAGAGAAATGGAATTTCAATAGAGTTAAGACTGTTTGAAGGGGCTGTGCTCTTTCACTGAATTAATGTAATTTTCGATATAAGGAATTTCATCATTGCAAAATTGATCAATAGGTTTTCTAAACTCTAGAGCATTAATCCAGTGAGCTGAAAATGTCCTTTGTGGAATAAATCCTCTAGCTACTTTGTGTTCTCCCTGAGCTCCAGGCTCAAAGACTTTTATTTGATTTTGAATACAATACTCTATGCCTTGATAGTAGCATAACTCAAAGTGCAGAAAATCAATGTGCTCGATACAGCCCCACAAACGACCAAATAATTTTGTATCACTTTTAAACATCAATGAGCCTGCAATGCTTTCATTATTTTCTTTTGCAAGAAATAATAGGACTTGATCAGGTATGCTGCTGGCTATTTGTTTAAAGAAATCAGCATTTAAAGTGGGAATTCCGCTTTTTTCTAAAAAAATTCTTTCGTAAAATTTGGCAAAATCTTCCCAATCCTGATCTTTAGCAGTGAAACCATCAAGCGCAAATATTTCAACATCAGAATTTTGAATCTTCTTTCTTTCTTGGCGAATATTTTTTCGTTTTTTTGGTTTAAGTTGATCCAGAAAATCATCAAAGTTAGTGTAATTATGATTAAACCAATGAAACTGACAATCTTGCCTGATAGAAAGTTTTTTTTGCTTTAACCAATTCAATTGATCACTTTCCGCAAATAAACAATGGAAAGAACTACATTGACTGTCATTGCATAGATTTCTCACTCCATCAAATAAAATCTCTAAAACCTCTTCTTTGTATTCCTCTTTAAAGAGGAATCTTTGACCACTTGCAGGTGTATAAGGAATGGACGAGACTAGTTTTGGATAATAACTTAAATTATGATTATGAAAGGCATTCTGCCATTGATGATCAAAAACAAATTCACCATAATTGTTATGCTTTTCAAAAAGAATTAATGCTCCAACAAGATCTTCTTCATGAAAAACAGCGAGATGTTTAGGAATCCAACCAAATTTGTCACCAATGCATTGGTTATCCTCTAGAGCTTTTAAAAATTCATGTCGACAAAAAGGGTTGTTGTCCACTACCAGTGCATTCCAGGAATCAGCAGAAACCATATTCATGCTTGATAGAAGTTTGATCTTCATGAATACTCAGAGATTAATTTTTGGTAACTTAGGTACCTTTCTTTTGATATTTTTTTACTATTAACTGCATCCTTCACTGCACAATGAGGTTCGTTTAAATGTATGCAGTTTCTGTATTTGCAAGAGTTCGAAAACTCATTAAATTCGACAAATCCATATAGAATCTCTTCTTTACTAAATTGGTCTAACTGAAATTCCCTAACTCCGGGTGAGTCGATTAAATTTCCACCGGATGGGATATGATACAAAGTGGTATTAGTTGTTGTGTGTTTGCCCAATTTTTTCTTTTCTGATATTTCATTTACTCTGATGTTAATATCCGGTATTAGGAGATTGATAATGGACGATTTTCCAACTCCCGATTGACCCACAAAAATATTATTTTTGTCAGATAGTTTCTCTTTTAAATTAGATAGGTCATTTTGATAGGCACTGACAAAGATAACATCAATACCAAGTGATCTATAGGCTGATAAATCATTAGAGATTATATTTTTGTCTTTAATTAGATCAACTTTATTAAAAATAAGATTAAGCTTTAAACCTGCATTCTGAACCACAATCAGATATTTATCTATAAGATCAATCTGATATTTTGGCTCACTGGCAATGACTAACCAGACTTCATCAAGATTTGAAGCAATTAGTTTGTTAGCTCTACTTAACGAATTTTCTCTATCATAAAGAGCTGAAATGACCGCTTCATCAAGATTAATTAACTCAATTAATACCTGGTCTCCAGCAACGATTGAAGAGAGATTACTTCTCGCAGTACATTTATAAAGATTATGATCATCGTCTTCAACAAGAAGGTGATGCCCAAAGCGGGTGATAACTATTCCAGTTCGAAAATTATTGGATGTGCCAGAGAGGTTATCTGCCTTTTGACTTGATTTTTTGGCTCGCGAAATACGCTCGTCCTGTATTTTTTTTATCCGCCATTCTTGGCGTCTAGTTAAACTCAATTATTCTTTAAACTTATAGTAATTTTCATTTAAATAATCAACCACACTTTTTTCCTCTTCAGGAAACCAACCAACCCTGAAAAAGCCAGTGCATCGAGAAACTTGGCCACGGAGTTGAGATAAGTCTTTAACTTTGCGATCATCTCTGGTGTAGAAGTCTTTATTATGAGGAGCCGTATGGCATTCTAAGCAAGATTCTTTATGAAGATCATAACCTTCATTGGCAAAAACAGATAATGAAAAAAGTAATAAAGTTAATGTAAAGGATTTGTTCATATTAATTAGCATATTTAAGTAATTCTCCTATTCTCTCACTTGCAGGTGGATGAGAATGATGAAATGTTGAATATATCTTATCTGGAGTTAAAGTGGAAGCGTTTTCTTTATATAGTTTTATCAATGAAGAAATAAGATTTTTGGCATCAGTATGAGTTGCTGCAAAATTATCTGCTTCAAATTCATGCTTTCTTGAGAGCATATTAGAAATTGGTGAGATTAAAAAAGTGAAAACTGGAGCAACCATCGTGAAAACTATTAAGGCATTATGGTTATTTACTTCGGTTATGCCTAACCCAGAGAAGAACCACTCCTGATCAATAAGATAGCCCAACAAAGCTAGACCGATTAGGGTTATTAGGAAAGTTGACACAATATTTTTTCTAATATGTTTATGATGAAAATGACCCAATTCATGAGCTAATATGGCTTCGATTTCATCGTGACTCATGTCTTTTAATAAAGTATCAAAAAAAACAATTCTTTTACTCTCTCCCATTCCCGTGAAGTAAGCATTACCATGAGATGAACGTTTGGATCCATCCATGACGAAAATTCCATTACTTTGGAAACCAGATTTCGTAATCAAGGACTTAATTTTGATTTCTAATTCTTTATCGGAAAGCGGTGAAAATTTATTGAAAAGAGGTGCAATGAAAGTTGGGTAAACCCAAATCATAATTAATGAAAATAATGATATAAATACCCAAGTGTAGATCCACCAATACTGACCCATATAATTCATGAGCCATAGCACCACAAAACTGATAAAAGAGCCGAATATCAACGTAAAAATGATTGTTTGCTTAACATAATCAGAGAAAAATAAAGAGGTTGTTGATTTATTGAATCCATGTTTTTCTTCAATTTTGAAAGTTCGAAAATAATTAACAGGGAGGCCAAGAAGTGAAGAAATAATCATGATGGACAGAATAACGAAAACGCCACCTGATAAGCCTTCATATGAATGAGAAGCCCAGAAATTATTTATTAAATCAATACCACCACCAATAGTCCAAAGAACCAAAAGAAGAGAACTGAAGAGAATCTCAAAATTGTCAACTTTGAGTTTATCGAGTGAATATAAACCAGCCTTTTGGTGGTCTTTTAAGCTTATGTCTTTTTGGAAAGATGCGGGCACAACATTAAAAGAATTCTGAATAGATTTCTTTTGTCGAAAATTCAACCATAACATGGTAAGAATATATATCGAAAGAAAGAGTAAAAAAATGCTTGTGAAAAATTCCATATTCTTTGATTTTAAAAATAAATTTATCTTAAATAAAATTGACCATAAATATCATCATTCATTATAGTAGTTTTTTTTGAAAATCGCTGTTGCTAAAGTATAATTCAGTGTTTTTATAATTATTTCTAAAGTGGCTTTAATAGTACAAAAATATGGCGGTACATCGGTTGGCTCGGTAGAGAGAATCCAGGAGGTTGCTAAAAAAATCAAAAGATTTAAAGATGCTGGTAATGATCTAGTCATCACTGTATCTGCAATGAGTGGAGAAACTAACCGCTTGACTTCTCTAGCAAAAGATATTCATTCTCAGCCATCAACTAGAGAGATGGATGTTTTATTGACTACTGGTGAGCAAGTTACTATCTCATTATTATCCATGGCCCTTCATGATTTAGGTTGTGATGCTATTTCATACACTGGTTCACAAGTCAAAATAATCACTGATAGCGTTCATGGAAAAGCAAGGATTCAGTCTATTGATGACCACAGAATCAGAAATAGTTTAAGTGAAAATAAAGTAGTCGTAGTTGCAGGCTTTCAAGGCGTAGATGAGAGTGGTAATATCACGACACTCGGAAGAGGAGGCTCAGATACTACTGCAGTTGCCCTTGCGGCCTCTTTAAGGGCTGATGAGTGCCAAATATACACCGATGTAGACGGAGTGTATACAACAGATCCAAGAATTGAGCCTAATGCAAAAAAAATTAATATCATGAGTTATGAAGAAATGCTTGAGATGGCATCTCTTGGCTCCAAAGTTCTGCAAATTCGATCTGTTGAATTTGCATCAAAATATCACGTTCCTTTAAGAGTTCTTTCATCAATGATTGAAAACCCCGAAGGTACGCTCATAACATCAGAGGAAAATATCATGGAAAAAGCAATTATTTCTGGCATTGCTCACAATCAAGATGAAGCAAAACTTAGCTTAATAGGAGTGCCGGATAAGCCAGGTATTGCATTTCAAATTCTTAAACCAATTAGTGATGCAAATATTGAAGTAGATATGATTGTCCAAAGTGTTTCTGCTCGAGAAGGTCTGACAAATTTTGCTTTTACCGTGCATAGAAATGATTACGATAAGGCATTAAATATTTTAGAAAATATTTGTAAAAAATTAGACGCCATAGGCGTTCAGAGTGATGATAAAGTCGTTAAAGTTTCACTCGTTGGAATTGGGATGAGGTCTCACGCAGGTATTGCGGCAAAAATGTTTGAAGTCCTACACAACGAAAATATAAATATTGAGATGATATCCACAAGTGAAATTAAAATCTCTGTAGTCATTAATGAAAAATATTTAGAATTGGCAGTAAGATCGCTGCATTCTGCTTTTGAATTGGAGAATATTTAACATGAGTAATTTTGCTGATAGAGAGGGTTTAATTTGGTATGACGGTGAGTGGGTTGATTGGAAAGATGCCAAGACGCATGTATTAACCCATACTCTTCACTATGGCATGGGTGTTTTCGAGGGTGTTAGAGCATATCACACCAATGAAGGTCCAGCTATTTTTAGGTTGGAAGATCATACAAATCGACTATTTAATTCAGCCAAGATTATGAAAATGGATATTGGTTATTCCAAGGAAGAGCTTAATCAAGCGCAAAAAGATGCTGTAATAAAGAATAACCTCGATAGTGCTTACATCCGACCTATGTGTTTTTATGGTTCAGAAGGGATGGGTCTACGTGCTGATAATTTAAATGTTCACACCATAATTGCTGCTTGGGAGTGGGGCGCTTATCTTGGGGAAGACAATCTTAAAAAAGGCATTAGAATTCGCACATCCAGCTATACAAGACACCATGCAAATATTGCGATGACTAAAGCAAAAGCAAATGGTAACTACATTAACTCAATGCTTGCTCTTCAAGAGGCGCTTACAGATGGATATGATGAAGCATTGCTTCTAGATGTCGATGGTTTTGTAGCTGAAGGAAGTGGTGAAAATATTTTTATTGTTCGTGATGGGATTATTTATACCCCAGACTTAACATCAGCACTTGCAGGTATTACGAGAGATTCAATCTTTACACTTGCACAGAATTTAGGGTACCAAATTATTGAGAAGAGAATTACTCGAGATGAGGTTTATTGCGCTGATGAAGCCTTCTTTACTGGAACAGCGGCAGAGGTGACTCCAATTAGAGAATTAGATAATCGAATCATTGGAAGCGGAACAAGAGGACCTATCACTGAACAAATTCAGAGTTTATATTTTGCTTGCGTGAATAGAGATAATCCAGATTATGCTTCATGGACTGATGGAGGGATTTGCAAGTAATGTCAGATCAAAAGCATGTGAGCTATAACGTGGTTGATGAATCGGAACTTCCTTTTCACTGTCCACCAAAAAATACCACAAGTTGGAATATGCATCCGAAGGTATTTGTCCCTTTTGACGAAGAAGGTAGGGCCTCTTGCCCATATTGTGGCGCTAGGTATCGCTTAAAGAAATAACTCTTAAAATGCCCTCTAAGCAATCTATCGCATTAATAGGTCCTATGGGTTCGGGAAAAACTTCTGTAGGCAGGAGATTGGCTTGTGTTTTAAAAAGAGATTTTTTTGACTCTGATCATGAGATTGTTGCTCGAACAGGGGTAAGTATTGATCATATATTTGACGTAGAAGGGGAAGAGGGTTTTCGAGAAAGAGAAACCAATATTCTTTCTGAGCTTCTGGTAATTCCTGACATGGTAATTGCTACTGGTGGAGGGATTATTATCAAGAAAGAAAATAGAGATTTACTCAAAAAAAATGCTTTTGTCATATATCTTTCATCTTCTATCGATCAATTAGTCAAAAGAACGCTACTCTCAAAGAATAGACCGCTTTTGGAAAAGTCTAATAATCGTGAAAAGACAATCAAAAAAATTGTTAATGAAAGAGAGCCCTGGTATCAGGAGACTGCCGACGTGACGATTGACACCTCTGGAAAGAAACTCTATGTCATTATCAACGAAATTAAAAAGGTCCTAAACAATGAAAAAAAATAATATCTTACTAATTTTTATTCTGGCTTCCTTTAATGGATACTCAATGACACAATCCGAGTTTATTGAGTTATATAAGTCATCACACCCATCTTTTAAGAGTCAAGAGCTAGAATCAGAAATCAAACAACTTGATTTTGAATATGCTAAAGGCATTGAGGATTGGAATTTGTCGATTTCAACTTCATATCAAGATATAGATAAGACTGGTTTTACAGGAGTTACCACAGGGGTATCAGAAATTAATACACTAGGCTTATCAGCTAGTAGAAAGTTTGTTGATTCCGGGGTTGATATTACTTTAGCAAATACCATCACGGATTCAACTATTGCTTCATCAGATAGAGGTAACGTAAAGACCTCATTGGATATTAGTCTGCCTCTAATGAAAAACAAGTTCGGTCTGAACGATAGATTGAATATTGATTTGGCTAAGATTGAAATTGAGAAACACTTACTTGATAAATTTGAGAAGAATGAAAAATCGATAGCAATTGCTTTGAAAAAATTTATTGATTTAGCTTTTGCTGAAGAGCAACTCAAAATTAATCAAGAGCGTTTTAATTTGGCTAAAAGTGAGCATGAACTCAGTACTAAGAAATTTAAAGCCTCTGTGATTGATAAAGCCGATATGCTTCTACAGGATGACTCGCTTCAAAATTCTAAAAAACAGTTAATTGAGTCGCAACAAGAGTTGGCAATCATTCAAGGGGAAATTGCTCTTTTGATCGATACAAATGAGTCTTTAGTTAATTCAACCAATTTTGATCTTTATAGAATCACTAATATCAACCTTGATAATATTAAAGATTATTTGGTCGCGAATTCTCGTCAACTAAATTCAATTAACCTTGAGAAAAAACTTAATGAAAGAAAAATTTCATCTTATGAGAATGAATCTTTGCCTAATCTAGATTTGGATATCGGTATTACCAGCGAAGGCCAAAAAGATAATATTTCAAATGCCAACAGTAATCAAAATTCATCTTGGGATATTGGACTCACATACTCTCTCCCTATTGGACAAACTCAAGAGACATCTAAATTATCAAAGACCAAAAAAATTAACCAGCAATTGGAATTAAAGTATGACGAATTATTAATTGATTTAATGACTTTGGGTAGAAAATATAGACAACAAATCGACTCTCTTGGAGAGATAATCAATTTAGGAAAAAAACAGATTCAAATAGCCAATGAAAGGGCTCGAGAGCAACGAGAAAATTACAACAATGGTAATGGTGAAATGGAGTTTGTAATCAGCGCTCAAAATAGTGAGCAAAATGCCCGTCTAAATTTAGCTAAATCTGTCACACAGTATCAAAAGGTTGTGATTGATATAAAGGCTCTTTTAGACCAATTAATTTAATGGGCTAATCCATGATCAAATATGAGATAACTGCAAAATATCCTAATCGGCATATTTTCGAAGTTAGATTAAAAATTACTGATCCAAATCCTCTTGGCCAGGTGTTTCAGTTGCCTTCTTGGATACCTGGTAGTTATTTGATTAGAGATTTTTCAAAACATATTATTGATCTGGAAGCTAATAATGGGGAACTACAAAGTAAAAAAATTGATAAAAATCACTGGATAGTTGAGCCAACAGATTCTGAATTAACCTTAAATTATTCAATCTATGCGTTTGATCCATCGGTCAGAAGTGCATTCTTATCTGCTGAAAGGGGTTTTTTTAATGGCTCAAGTGTTTTTCTCTTACCGTTGGGATATGATAATGCTGATTTTGAAATAAAGATTAATTTACCCGATAAAGACTTAGTAATAGGCAACTGGTCTATTGCAACCTCAATGCCTTTGGTCGAAAACAAATCTAATACATTCATCGTTAAGGGATATCATGAATTAATTGATCACCCTGTTGAATTAGCAGACTTTACCGCCTTTAATTTCTCAACAGAGAAGGTTAATTATCAAATGACTCTGTCAGGTAAACATGAGGCGAATCTCGAATCTCTAACTGCCGATTTGGCTGCTATATGCCTACATCATGAAAATTTTTTTAAAGAAGTGGCAACTGAAAATTATCTGTTTTTGAATTACGTCAAAAGTAAAGGATATGGTGGTCTTGAACACAATCACAGTTGTGCCTTAATTTCATCAAGAGAGGACCTAGTTAAAATTAAAGATGGGAAACTTAATCCGAACTATATTAAGTTTCTAGCCCTATGCGCGCATGAATATTTCCATACGTGGTGGGTCAAAAGAGTCAAGCCGAAGGAATTTCACAATCCTGACCTAACTCGAGAGGTTCATACCAATCAGTTGTGGATATATGAGGGGTTTACTTCCTATTATGATGAATTGACCCTCTTAAGAGCAAAGTTGGTCTCACTGGAAGAATATCTAACCCTTTTTTCGACAAATATCACTCGCTACTTTAAATCAAAAGGGCGCCACAGACAGACTTTAGTTCAATCAAGTTTTGATGCATGGACGAAGTTTTATCAGCAAGATGAGAATGCTCCAAATGCTATTGTGAGTTATTACAATAATGGAGCTTTATTGGCTTTTTGTTTGGATATTCTTATTAGAACAAATAAAAAGAATCGAATGTCCTTGGATACTATTGTCAAGAATATTTGGAGTCATCATAAATCTGTTGGCACAGAAGATGATTGTATTCAAGAAGAGATCAAAAAGATAGACACAAGAAACTATCAAGGTTTTTTTGATAACTATTTACATGGAAAGAGAGATTTGCCAATAAAAGAGTCGCTCAAGTATTTAGGAATTGAACTTTCTTTAGAAAATAAAATGAGCGACTTAGAGAGTCTTGGTATGAATATTGACGATAGTGGCATTGTTAAGACTATCTATGATGATTCCTG
>VMDI01000074.1 GCA_008080915.1 Gammaproteobacteria bacterium
CAATATCCATTCCACCTTCGGTTGAAGCCAGTACCACTACTTTATTAGACTGTCTGTCAACCAATAATGAGAGATAAAACTCATGATCAATGCTCTGAGGCGATTCTATTAAGATCTTTTCAACAGGGAGCCCCTGAGAATCTGTTTGATTGGTGACAAGTCGACTTCCAATCAATTGATTGGTAATCTCCTTCGCCTCTTCAATAGTTCCTACAAGTTTAACTCCACCCGCCTTTCCTCTCGCCCCAGAGTGAACTTGAGTTTTCACTACCCATCTTTCTCCACCTAGACTCTTGCACGCTTTTTCAACCTCATCAGATGATAAAACTAGGCAAGATTTTGGAACTGAAATTCCAAAATTTTTAAATATCTCTTTAGCCTGGTATTCGTGTATGTGCATGTATCAGTTAGAAAAAATGCGTAAAATAGCATGAGAATTTTACACGTTGATACAGTTATGGCAAATTATTCAACCAGTCAATTTAAGAATGGACTCAAATTAATGCTTGATGGCAACCCTTGTTCTATTGTCAATAATGAAATTGTCAAACCTGGAAAGGGGCAAGCCTTTAACAGAGTCAAATTGAAAGATTTAATTACTGGAAAAGTCCTTGAGAAAACATTCAAGTCTGGCGAATCCCTTGAAGGGGCAGATGTCATGGAAACTGATATGCAATATCTATACAGTGACGGAGAAAATTGTCATTTTATGGATCCAGCATCATACGACCAATACGCTATTGATGCTAAGGCGATTTCAGATGCTGTTCAATACCTAGTTGAGCAAGATACTTGTCTTGTTACCCTTTGGAATGGAAACCCAATTTCAGTCACCCCTCCTAACCATGTCATTCTTGAAGTTGTGGATACTGATCCTGGTCTCAAGGGTGATACAGCAGGAACAGGTGGCAAGCCTGCAACTATGAATACGGGTGTAGTTGTTCAAGTTCCCTTATTTATCAACATTGGTGATAAATTAAAGATAGACACTAGAACCAACGATTACGTTTCTAGAGCCTAAAAATTTCTTTTACTCTCATGGTTGATTATCTCGCCGAAAGAGCAAAATATCTCCATCTTATTAGAAATTATTTTGCAGATCAAAACGTTTTGGAAGTTTTTACTGACTCTTTATTAAGTTATCCAGTTAGCGACCCATTTATCGATAGTGCTTCTGTCATTCTGAATAAGAATATTTCTAAAGAACAAAAGTTTTTTCTACACACATCTCCAGAAATTGAAATGAAAAAACTTTTGAAAGATGGGTCTGGAGATATCTATCAAATTTGCAAAGTATTTCGAGACAATGAGTTTGGCGAGAGGAATTTTAATGAGTTCCTTATGTTGGAATACTATCGAGTCAATTTTGATATGAATGAGTTAATGGATGACCTGGAAGATTTATTAAAGAGTATTGGTTTTAGTAAAAAAATTACTCGATATAGCTACCAAGAGATTTTCTCAAAATATACCGATATCGATATTTATCATTCAAACCTTGAAGAAATACAGAAACTTTGTGAAGCAAACGGTTTAAGTTTTGAAAAGATGGATTTGGCTGATCTACAGATTATGCTATTTGTCCACTTAATTGAAGGGCATTTGAAAGATATTCCTGCGTGTTATATTTATGACTTCCCAAAATCTCAGAGCGCCTTGGCAAAGATAGATGGAAATGTAGCAAAAAGATTTGAGTTATATCTTGGTGGTATTGAGGTTGCAAATGGATATGATGAACTGCAAAATATGAAAGACTATGAAATTAGATTTCATGATGAGTTGAGCAAAAGAAAGTCACTGGATCTAACTGTCAATAATTTCGATCAAGATTTTGTTAGTCAAGGCAAAGATTTAATGCAGTGTTCTGGTGTTGCCATAGGTTTAGATAGACTCTTTGAGGTATTAAATTTAGACAAATGAATAAATTTATATTTTTAATTATATTTACTAGTCTTCAAGTGAGTGCTGAGTTGCAATTATTGCAACCCAATGATGGCGCTCAAAAAGTGATTAAATCTCAATTGCAAAATAAAACTATCGATTTAGATGACCCTAAAACCATATTTATCAATGTTGATAAATTAGCAAAATCTGGTGACATTAGATCCCAGTTTAGTTTGGGCAAGATTTATGAAAAAGGTTTAGGCGTTTTAGCCGACCAAAAACTGGCCCTTTATTGGTACTCGCAAGTTGCAGAAAAAAATTATCCATCCGCACAATATAAAGTTGCCACATTTTATGAGCTTGGCAATGGAGTTAAGATAGACCTTGATAGGGCTATTGAATGGTATGAAAAGTCAGCAAAGAATGGTTACGGAAAAGCACAATATAAACTTGGAGAATTATTTATATTTGGACCAAAAAAGTATCTTAATACTGAATTAGGACTGACATATCTCGACAAAGCGTCAAAACAAAATATTCCTGAAGCTCAAATTACTCTGGCGAAAATTTATCTTGATGGAATCAATGTTGAGGCTAATGAGGATAAGGCAATTTTTTATCTTGAGCAGTCCGCAATTAATCACAATGATGAAGCACAGTTTATGTTGGGAGATATCCTTTTAAAAAAAGGGTCGGTTTCCGATGGAATTAAATTTTTAGAGAAATCATCAGAACAAGGGAATACTTCTGCACAACTTTTATTAATGAAAGTTTATTCAGAAGGGAAGGCAATCCCTTCAAGTCTAGATCGCTCTTTTGAATATGCCATCAAGGCAAGCGAAAATAATCATCCAGAGGCACAGTTTCTGTTGGGGAAAATTTATCAAGATCCTAAGTCTAAATTTTTTGATGTAGAAAAAAGTATTCTGTCTATTCATTCATCTGCAGATCAAGGTTATGTTCCTGCCCAACTTGAGATGGCAAGATTGTTAATTAAGGGTCAGTCAGTTAATCAAGATATTCAAAAGGCGATGTCTTGGCTTGATAGAGCTGCTAAGTCTGGCTCCTCAATTGCAAAATATGAGTTAGCCAATCGATATATTTATGGTCAATCACTCATTAGGAACGTTCTTTTAGGTCTTAAGCTTCTCAAGGAATCCTCGCAGGGTGATTATGCTCCAGCGCAATACCTTTATTCAAAACTTCTTGATGAGGGAGACATTGTAGTCAAAGATGAACGAGAGTCTTTTTTTTGGCTTGATAAGGCTGCCAAGCAAGGACACCAAGAGGCCAGTTATGCATTGGCAAATAAATATCTTGGTGCTAAATCAGACGATCAGGCTGTAAAAAAAGCAATTCAAATTCTTGAAAAACTAGCCGACAAAAATCATGCCTTATCAAATTTTAGATTGTATGAAATCTTCTCTGATGACATTCAGGGCGCGAAGGATACCGTCAAATCCAGAGTCTATCTTTTCAGGGCAGCTGAGTTAGGATATTTAAAGGCAAGATATGAACTTGGAAAAATATACTATGAGCAAAAATTATTTCATGATGCAAGTTATTGGTTGGAACTTGCCAGTAGTGAAGATTATGAGCCAGCTAAAAACCTATTAAAAAAGATTTCTAGTGAAAAATTAAGTAATGAATTTGGACAGAACATTCCAACCTCTGAAACTATTCAATCGACTATTAACCAACAGAATTATATTGAGAATTTATTCGAAGTACCTGATGCTCAAGTGATTCTTGAATCATTAAAAAATAACACAAATCTAAATCCGGGCAATGAGCAGCGATAATTTTTGGGAGACGGTCCCGCTCAATCAAATGACTAAAGAGCAGTGGGAGTCACTTTGCGATAACTGTGGTCGTTGTTGTTTGCATAAAATTCAAGACTCTGAGAGTAATCTTGTTTTCTTTACCAATGTAGTTTGTCGATATCTAGTTGAAGAAACTTGTCAGTGTTCAAACTACACTGAGAGAAAAAAACTGGTTCCAAATTGCTTATCCATAGAGGCTGATTGGGCTGAAAAGTTTAAATGGTTACCGAAAACTTGCGCATATCGTTTATTAAGTGAGAGAAAAAAGCTGTATGATTGGCATCCGCTAGTATCTGGTGATAAAAATACAGTTCACTATGCAGGAATTTCAGTGAGGGGTAGGTGTTATTCAGATGCTGATGTCAAAGAAAATACTTTTATGAACTATGTAATTGATTGGGTGGATTGAATGAAGAAAATATTACTGAGTTTATTGTTGATTAGCGCTTTTATTTCTGCAGCTGAATGGCCTCATAAAAATATATCAGTTGCAGAATTTGCGACAGACGTGGTTGACAGAAAACCTGTCAACGTCCTAACAGAGTCAAATAACTCCAACAAAAAAATCTACTTTTATACCAACATTAGAAATCTTCAGGGTCAGACTGTTAAGCACAGATGGTCTTATCAAGATAAAATTATGGCTGAAGTAAGTTTCAAAATTGGTGGACCTAGGTGGAGAGTCTGGTCTTCAAAGAATTTTTTAAAGTCTTGG
Organism: Gammaproteobacteria bacterium; assembly: GCA_008080915.1. Classification (GTDB taxonomy): domain Bacteria; phylum Pseudomonadota; class Gammaproteobacteria; order PS1; family Pseudothioglobaceae; genus VMDI01. The sequence continues at coordinate 4,423 of VMDI01000074.1, forward strand.
ACAGGTGAATGGAGGGTTGATGTTATTTCAAATGGAACACTCCTGATGAGTAAGACTTTTAACTACAAAGAGAAATGAATAAAGTTGTTTTAGCGTATTCCGGTGGTCTTGATACAAGCATTATTGCCAAATGGTTATCTGAGACCTACAATTGCGAAGTTGTAACCTTTACTGCCGATATTGGGCAGGGCGAGGAAGTTGAACCTGCTCGTGCAAAAGCACAAGCAATGGGCATCAAGGAAATCTACATTGAAGATTTACGTGAAGAGTTTGCTAAGAATTATGTTTTTCCAATGTTTCGTGCGAATGCAATCTATGAGGGCGAATATCTTCTAGGTACTTCTATTGCACGTCCATTAATCTCTAAACGACTTGTTGAGATTGCTAAAGAGGTTGGAGCGGATGCTATCAGTCATGGAGCTACTGGTAAGGGAAATGATCAAGTGCGATTTGAACTTAATGCCTATGCGCTTAATTCTGAAATAAAAGTGATAGCACCTTGGAGGGAATGGAATCTGTCTTCAAGAGAGTCTCTGATGAATTATGCGGAAGAGCATGGCATTGAAATTGACTACAAGAAACAAAGTAAAAAATCTCCATATTCTATGGATGCAAACCTATTGCATATTTCATATGAGGGCGACTTATTAGAAGATCCTTGGAGTGAGCCGGAAGAGGATATGTGGCGTTGGACGGTCTCTCCTGAAAATGCACCTGATAAACCAGAGTACATTGAACTCTCATATCAAAATGGAGACATTGTTGCTGTTAATGGTGAGAAGTTATCACCAGCTGCCGTCATGGAGACACTCAATAAAATTGCCGGTAGAAATGGAATTGGTCGTGACGACATTGTAGAAAATCGTTTTGTTGGAATGAAGTCTCGTGGATGTTATGAGACTCCGGCTGGAACGGTAATGCTCAAGGCTCATCGTGCAATAGAATCTATTACTTTAGATCGAGAAACAGCACATCTAAAAGATGAATTAATGCCCAAGTATGCAAAGATGATTTACAACGGTTTCTGGTTTGCACCTGAACGTGAAATGCTTCAAGCTGCTATTGATCAAACTCAGTCAGTTGTGAATGGTGAAGTTCGTCTAAAACTTTACAAAGGAAATGTGATTGTGGTCGGAAGGAAGTCTGAGAACTCATTGTTCAGTGAGAAAATCGCAACCTTTGAGGATGATGGTGGCGCATACAATCAAAAAGATGCAGAAGGATTTATTAAGCTTAATGCATTGCGCTTAAAGTTAAAATCTCTTAAATAGTGGAGGCTGGGACCGGAGTCGAACCGGTCTAAAAGGCTTTGCAGGCCCCTGCATAACCGCTTTGCTACCCAGCCATATGCAGAAATAAAAAAAGCCTGACTCTTTCAGGCTTGTTTTTTTTGGAGCGGGAAACGAGGTTCGAACTCGCGACCTACACGTTGGCAACGTGTCGCTCTACCAGCTGAGCTATTCCCGCAGAAGTTTGAAATTATAGTGTTTTTTCCTTGCTAGTCAAATGTTTTTAGACCTTCTCTTAGGTAAATTAAGCCAGACCAAAGGGTTAAAAAAGTAGCTGATATAAGAAGTATTACACCAATCTCAAAACTTGGAAGTCCAAAGAAAGGTTGTTGATAAAGCAAGAACAATATGGCGAAAATTTGAAAACCAGTTTTTAATTTTCCAATAAAACTTACCTTGACTTTTGAGCCTTCACCAATAGTCCCCATCCATTCTCTTAGTGCCGAAACTAAAATCTCACGAGAGATAATAATGAGCGCACAAACTGTCAAATACCAATGCGTACTTGTTGGATAAAAATCTACAATAATGATTAAAGCTGTCGCAACAATGAGTTTATCGGCAACTGGATCTAAGAAGGAGCCAAACTTTGAGGTCATGTTAAGTTTTCTTGCCAAATAGCCATCAAGATAATCTGTAATACTGATTACTGCATAGGTTGCAGTGATTGAAAAATTGAACCAATTAAAGCTTGGATTTTCTGAATATTCAGGCTGTAGATAGTGGAGTATTACAAATACCGGAAGAAGAATAATTCTTGAGATAGTCAGAATGTTGGGCAATGTATACATAGGTCACATTCTATATGAAAAAATGGCGCGCTCGGCAGGAGTCGAACCTGCAACCGCTCGGTTCGTAGCCGAGTACTCTATCCAGTTGAGCTACGAGCGCGGAGGGTATGTTGTTATACCTAAAGGGCGTAATTATCGATAGTTTATCTGCAAAGGTCAAGGTTTAATGAGTTTATTTAATAAACATTTCAATCAGCTGATCCAGTTTAATAAATCTTGAACCCTTAACCAAGATGGTTGAATTTTTTCCTTGCTCAGTTAATGTTTTATATAAATCATTAAGATTATCAAAGTGCTTAACGTTATATACTTTTGCTTGTTCCCCATAAGAATAAATTTGGTCTATATTTTCTTTTGCATAATCACCTATTTCTTGATGATATTTTTCACTATCCTTTCCAAGTTCAGCCATAGGACCTAGGACAGCAATTTTATTACCCGAAAAATTGGATAGCGTCTTTATTGCTGCTCTCATGGATTGAGGACTTGCATTGTAGGTGTCATCAATTAACGTAATATCCAGATCTTGAATATAGTGTTTCTGTAACCTGCCTTTCTCAGGCTGAGTTGACTCTAATCCATGCTTGATATCTTCGAGTTTTATATCAAGCGCGAATGCACACGCTGAAGATGCTAAAGCATTATCAATATTATGACGCCCCTCCAAAGAGAGCTTAATGTCAATAGAACCTTTTGGAGTATTCAGGACAAATGACTTATCTTGGATATCTGATGCATTGATATCAGCATTTCTACCAAAACTGATATCTCCAGAAAAACTGGTTGAGGTATTAAAAATATTGGTCGATTGATTAGAATAAATCTCCCCTTTTGTCTTCACTAAATTCTCAAATCCTCCAAATTCACCAATATGAGCATCTAAAGTATTTGTAACAATAGCAATATCTGGTTCGGCAATTTTTCTAAGATAATCAATTTCCCCAACATGATTAGCACCCATTTCAATAACGGCATATTTGTGACTATCTGTCAAAGACAATAAACTTAGTGGGACACCGATATGATTATTTAAATTACCAAGTGTTGCAAATGTCGAACTAGATTGACTCAGAATATTTTTAAGCATATTCTTAGTTGTGGTCTTGCCGTTACTTCCTGTAATGCCAATGACTTTAATGTCAAGTGACTTTCTGTACCAATTAGCTATCTTGCCAAGTGCCTTGATTGAGTTACTGACTTTGAGAACTGGAACTTTGGACTCAATATCTTTTTCTGAGATAACTGCTATGGCACCATTGCCAATTGCCTCATCAATGAAGTCATGACCATCAAAATTCTCACCCTTAATTGCTATAAAAAGTTTTTTGTTTAAATCCTGCCTGGAATCAATTCCAACTCCAGTAATAAAGAAATCATTGTCTAATAATGAAGAACTTTGAATGACTGTAGAGATTGTTTTTAAATTTATATTAAGCATTGCTTGCTATTTCATAATCTGAGAAATCGTAAACTTGTTTGCCGATAATTTGTTGCGTTTCATGACCCTTTCCAGCAATCACACAACACTCATTCTCTTTTAGTGTACTGATTGCAAATTTAATAGCCTCTTTTCGATCAAGAATTTGATCAACTTTTTCTTCGTGAGATATTCCGGACATGATTTGTTCAATTATATCTTCAGGGTTTTCATTTCTTGGGTTGTCATTAGTGAGTATTATTCTATTTGAATGGTCTTGAGCAACTTTACCCATCAGTGCTCTTTTTGATTTATCTCTATCTCCTCCACAACCAAAAACCACTGTTATTTTTTCTGACAAGAGGTGTTCTTTAAGTGACACCAAAATGCTCTCTAAGGCATCTGGCGTATGAGCAAAATCAATCCATATGTTTTTATTTTTAACTTTTTGCAATCTACCAGGAGGAGCGGTCAGTTGAGATATTTTTGGAATGATTTGATCCTGATTAAAGCCTAAGCTTTCAAGTGCTTTATAAGCAGCTAGAGCGTTACTGAGGTTAAACTTGCCAATGAGGTTGAGTTCGAAAACATAATCTTTAAAATTTAGTAAGAATCCATTTTCTGTGTTTTGGATCTTCTCAAATTCACTCAAAGAATAGGCAAGTATTTTTTTTGACTCACTAGCTTCGCTAATTTCTTCGAAATGATCATCTCTATTGATAATCACTTTGGTGACACTTTTAAGCCTAAATAGCTTTTTCTTACTTTCCAGATAATGACTAAATGTATGGTGATAATCGAGATGATCATGGGTGATATTAGTAAAGATCGCAGTATCAATATTTAACCCTTCAACTCTTTTTTGATCTAGTGCATGGGAAGAGACTTCAAGAATAACTCTTTGCATGCCTTTTTCATAATAACGTTGAAGTAGTTGGTATAGAGAAGTTAGGTCTGGTGTTGTAAGGTCGATTTTTATTTCATTATCTTCGACTCCTAGAGTACCTATCAGGGCAGATTTGATTTCCAACTGATTCAAAATTTTATTGATAAAAAAACCTACCGAGGTTTTACCGTTAGTACCGGTTATGCCAATGATGGGTATTTTTTGTGCATCGGGATAAATCCTTCCAGCAAGTTCTACTATATGTGCTTTCAGGTCAGAAATTTCTAATAGGGGGACAGAGGAATGAATGACTTGATTATCAGTTAATGCTGCAACACAGCCATTAGCTATTGCTTCATCAAGGAAATTGATTCCATGATTAGTTTTGCCATCAAGCGCTAGGAATAGATACCCTTCTTTTACTAATTTTGAATTGGAGGTAATTCCAGTAACTTCAAGATCAAAATCAGTATCTATGATGTCCTTGAGAAGGTCTTTTAATTTCATGGAGTATGTTTTAACAGAGACACATATAGAATAAGTATTTTTTGAATTTTTTTTGTTAAAAAAATGTACAATTAGTTTTTTTGTTAAAAATTTGAGGAAGGAAATGGGCTTATCTAGAAGAGAATTTTTAAAGGTCATTGGCGCTGGCTCTGCTACTGGTTTAATCGGCACTGGATGTTTCAATAAATCCAATGCGCTGTCAGGTCAAGACAATATTTATGAGGTACCTCAATTTGGAAATGCAAGGATTCTTCACATTACTGATGTCCATGGTAATCTTCTTCCAAATTATTTCCGTGAACCTAATGTGAACTTGGGTCTTGGAGATGCCTATGGAAAAATTCCTCATGTTGTAGGAAAAAAACTTCTCAAAGAATTAGAGTCAATTGGAGTCAAACCTGGTTCACCTGAAGCTTATGCGTTTACTTGCGTTGATTTTGAAGAACTTGCTGCAAAATATGGAAAAACAGGTGGTTTTCCTCAAATTAAAACCGTACTTGAGCAACTTAGAGAGGGTGCAGGCGGCAGTCAAAATACACTGACAGTAGATGGTGGCGATACTTGGCAGGGATCTGGCACATCTCTTTGGACTCGTGGTGCTGATATGGTTGAAGCTTGTAACATTCTTGGAGTGGATGTGATGGTGGGCCATTGGGAATTTACCTATAAAGAAGAGGAAACTCTCAAAAATATTGGCTTCTTCAAAGGCGATTTTCTTGGTCAGAATGTCAGAATTCTAGAGGACGCTCTGATGGGCGATAAGTACTTCAGTATGGTTGAAAAATTTGATGGAAGAGGGCTATACAATGAAGATGAAGCAAGACCGTTTAAACCTTATGTTATTAAAAATGTAGGCGGAAATAGAATCGCGGTGATTGGTCAGGCATTCCCTAGAACTTCTAACGCGAATCCGCAAGCCTATTTCTTCCCAGATTGGTCTTTTGGTCTTCGAGACAGAGAGATGGCAGAACTGGTTCAAGAAATTCGTGAAAATGAAAAGCCAGATGCAGTAATTGTGGTTTCTCATAATGGTATGGATGTTGATATTAAGATGGCTTCTACCATAGACGGAATTGATGCAATTTTTGGTGGTCATACACATGATGGCATGCCACTTCCAGTGGAAGTTAAAACGCCTAATGGCGGAGTTTGTTTAGTGACTAACGCAGGATGTTCTGGAAAATACATTGGCGTAATGGACTTTGATATTAAAAACAAAAAGATTGTTGATTACAAATACAAAATGCTTCCGATCCTCACTAATATGATCAAACCAGATACTGAGATGGTTTCGTTTATCGAGAAGACAAGAAATACCAAGTATGATGAGAATGTGATTGAGGCTAGAAGTTCGAAGGTCTCTAATAACAAGAGTCGTTTGGGTAAAACCTACGGACAAATTCTTGATGAAAAGCTTTGTTCAACTGAACAAACTTTATACAGAAGAAGTAATTTCCAAGGTACTTGGGATCAGGTCTTATGTAATTCATTAAGAGAGGAATACAATGCTGACTTCTCAATGTCCGCAGGCGTAAGATGGGGAACATCTGTTCCTGCTGGTCACGATGTTACTATGGAAGATTTAATGACAAATACTTCGATGACATATGGTGAGACATATGTATCAGAGATGACCGGTGAGCAACTTAAAAATGTCCTTGAAGGTATTGCAGAAAACTTATTTGTTAAAGACCCTTATCTGCAGTCTGGCGGTGATATGGTAAGAATGGGTGGACTTGATTACACCATAGAACCTGATGGAAACTTAGGAGAAAGAATCTCTGAGATGAAAGATGATAACGGCACACCAATAGACATGAAAAAAACATATACCGTTTCTGGATGGGCCCAAGTTAATACGGTGGGCGAAGGTCGATTGATGTGGGATGTCGCAGCAGATTACTTACGTAAGAATAAAAACTTGAAGCTTTCCAAAGTAAATCATCCAACAATTAAAGGCGTTAAAGATAACCCTGGTATTGAAGACTACGCTGGAGAGTTAATCTAATCTATTTCTGAACCTCTGCATTGCAGAGGTTTTTTAAGTTTCACATGTTTAAGTTTTTCATATTTTTTCTTTTTTTTCTCAGTTCAGTTTCTCGAGCTGATGTCATCAATCCTGTCCTCGCAGAGCTTACATTATTCAAAGATAGATCTTTAAGTTTAGATCTTCATTTGAGTATTGAGGGTGCAATGACTGATATGGGGACCCAATTTTCTAATACCCAGTCTTCACCGAACTCAGATCAATATGACAGATTAAGAAATCTCGAGAGTGAAGAACTCAAGAAAGAGTTTATGAGTTTTGAGCCTACTCTTAGAGATAGGATCTACCTGGACATTAATGGGAAAAGAGTTGTTCTAAAACTTGCGAAGTCTAAGGTGGGGAATAAGGGGTATACAAAACGACCCAGAAAAAGTATTTTGACTTACGAGGCTCAATTAGATGAGCATCCTGAAGTTGTCAGCTGGAAGTATGCAGAGATCTATGGTGATACGGCGTTTCGATTCCGAATATTTGAAGAAGGTAAATACAATTGGAGTGACTGGTCGTGGTTAAGAGATGGAAAATCTTCAGGCGATATTAATTTAAATTTCCCAAAATCTGAGTCGCTTTTTGATCGAGTGATTAAATTTACGATGATAGGTTTTGACCACGTCATTCCAATGGGTTGGGATCACATTCTATTCATTGTGGGTATGGCACTATCATCACTTAAATGGAGAAAACTTCTGATTCTAGTTAGCTCATTTACGCTTGCACATACTATTACATTGGGCATGTCGATGTATGAGATTGTTTCACTTGATGAGAGAATTGTTGAGCCTCTCATAGCTTTCTCAATCAGTTACATTGCCATAGAAAATTTCTTCAGACACAGTTCCAGTATCCGTCAGGTAATTCTGGTTTTTGGTTTTGGACTCCTTCATGGACTAGGATTTGCTACGATGCTCAAACAACTTGAGATGTCTCGGGAGCACTTCTTAAGCACTTTAATAAGCTTCAATGTGGGCGTTGAGTTGGCTCAGGTGTTGATTGTTCTTGTTGTGGTATCAATATCATTTTTCGTGCACAAACAATTTAACAATCACAGAGGAATATTGGTTATTCCAGTATCAATCCTAATTGCATTGATTGGATTATATTGGGGCTTAGAAAGGATAGAGTTTATTTAAACGACTTTTGCCTGCATCAAACTATGCATGTTGATGGCGCCGACAATTTTCTTATTTTTATCTAGTACTGGAAGGGAGTTAATATTTTTGCCATCCATTAACTCGACCGCTTTGATGGCTGGTTCTGAATCCAGAATTGCTGAACAATCCTTTGTCATGACATCATTAATTTTTAGATCATTTAGATTTTGAGTTTTTTCTAAGGTTCTTCTTAAGTCACCATCGGTGTAGATGCCTTTTAAGTTCATATTCTCATGGATGATAACCATACCAAGACCTTTTTTAGTCATCTCTACAAGCGCATCTGATAATGTTGCATTAGGATTAATCAGAGGAATCTCATCTCCGGTTTTCATAATATTAGTAACAAAAGTTAATAATCGTCTGCCAAGTGAGCCTGAAGGATGCGATCTTGCAAAATCATCTGGAGTAAAACCTTTCATTGTAAGAAGTGATACCGCTATGGCATCTCCCATTGCCAGGGTTGCAGTAGTCGATGCAGTGGGAGCTAAATTGTGAGGGCATGCTTCTTTCTTGACACCGACATCAATATGTATATCAGCAGCTTTTGCTATTGAAGACGAATGATTTCCAGTCATTGAAATAATCTTAACACCAGCCCGTTGAATGACAGGAAGAATCATTGAGATTTCATCAGATTCACCAGAATAAGAGATTGCAATAACAACATCGTTTCGACTAATCATGCCTAGGTCGCCATGACCGGCCTCGGCAGGATGAACTGCAAAAGCAGGCGTTCCAGTTGATGCTAGCGTCGCTGCAATTTTGTTACCAATATGGCCAGATTTTCCCATACCGATAACGATTACTTTTCCTGAGCATTGACTTATTAGTTCGCAAGCTTTAACGAACTCACCATCAATTTTGTTCTCTAGATCTTCTAATGCATTTTTTTCAATGGCAATAACTGCTTTAGCCGATTTAATGATTGAATTAGACACGTTCTAACATTCTCCATTTGTTCGGAATGCATTTTAAATCAGCTAAAGAGGCCATAAGTGCCTTAATAAAAGTTGCATCCTCCTCATACATGAGTTTGTAGTATCTAACTTTCATGGTAAGAGCAGAACCATAAATAATAAAGAATAGGGTAATGAAAGAACCTGTTGAAAGAGTTGAGACACCTGTCACTCCCTGACCAATGGTGCAACCCATCCCAAGAACTCCGCCTACTCCCATGAGAAAACCACTGACTAGATGGTTGAAAAAATCTTGCCAAGATTGGAACCACTCAATATGGAAGGCCTTGTTGAAGATTCCATAAAAGAACGAGCCAATGAGTACTCCAGTACCTGCAATGACTGGGATGGTAATGTAGGCAAGATCAAAGTCTGAAAGGATATATTGAGTGATGTGCGCCGAGGGAGCAACAAAGGTTAATGATTGGGCTCCAAGGGCATAGGGTCTTGCGTCCATCATTTCAGCTTCTTCAAGAAGACTTACTCCCATCATTCCTGCTGTGATCAGCCAGACTAGTGTCACTGCGATTCCAATAACAAGACCGCTAAGAATATTCCTTTTATCAGATCTAAAAGTGGAATCTTTGAAAAGATAAAATATAACAATCGATGACAGAGCAATACCAATTATTGTTTTAAGAATATCTGGAGCAATTGGCAAAATAAGACTTGTAATTGATCCAAGATCCTGACCTGGGATTTCATAGCTTGAAAGGTTGATATCAAAGTTACTGGTCCAACTTAGAAATACATCATATCCAAAGTTAGTGAAAATCATCAAGTATGCACCAAAAGCCATCATTAAAAATATAACTACGGACTTGAGGTTTCCACCTCCAATTCGAACTAGGGTTTTGTTTCCACAACCAGAGCCAATTGTCATTCCAATGCCAAAGATTAACCCACCAAGAACGTATCTTAACCAGGCAAATGTAGAGGTGTTGTAGGGAGGGTTAGCTGTTTCATTACTTTGCGTCAATGTTCCATCAATAAACCCTAATGCATCCAATAAAGTAACAAATAGTAGTGCTGAAAAACCAGCTAGAAACCAAGATTTCAATCTTGATGTAGAGCCCATATTTATCCAATCGGAAACAGCTCCCATCGTGCAAAAATCAGTTTTGTGAACAACCCAACCTACTACGAATGTGATTGCAAATATGTAGTAAAGAATATTGATATAGATTTCAGATTCCATCAAACTTCCCCCAAGATATTCGATATTTGATAGTCATTATAAGTGATGCAAATAGATATTGTTTATAATCAATTATTCTATTGTGAGGGGTCGAATGGAAAAGATAAAAATTTTATTTGTTTGTATGGGAAATATATGCAGATCTCCAACTGCAGAAGGCGTTTTTAGAAAGTTAATTCTTGAGAAAAATTTAGAACAATTTTTTGAAATTGATTCTGCTGGTACCCATTCATATCATATCGGGAGCTCTCCTGATAGTCGGACCCAGGTTGAGGCAAAAAAACATAATGTAGATTTATCAAACTTAAGAGCAAGACAAGTTTGCGATCTGGACTTTGAATATTATGACTACATTATTGCAATGGATTCATCGAACTACTATGACCTTATGTCTCAATGTCCCAGAGAGGATCAAACGAAGATTTCCATGATGCTTAAATACATTCCTAACACTCAAATCGAAAGTGTCCCCGATCCATATTTTGATGGAGGTTTTGATAGAGTGTTCAGTTTGCTGGATGATGCTTCCAAATTTTTCTTGGATGAACTGAAAAAAAACCATAAATTTAATTGACATAAATTCTCTCACCAAAGTATAATTCTCCCCTTTCGTTTCGGCGGAAAAAACATATTAAAACAGTTTACGGAGTGACTAAATAATTTATGGCTACTATTAATCAATTGGTAAGAAAACCAAGAAAAAAGAAGGTTGTTAAAAGCAACGTTCCAGCTTTAGATGCATGCCCACAAAGAAGAGGCGTTTGCACTAGAGTTTATACAACTACCCCTAAAAAACCTAACTCAGCGCTTAGAAAAGTTGCCCGTGTTAGATTAACCAATTCATTTGAAGTTACTACTTATATTGGTGGTGAAGGCCATAACCTCCAAGAACACTCAGTAATTCTAATTAGAGGTGGAAGGGTTAAAGACCTTCCTGGTGTTCGTTACCATACTGTTCGTGGAGCTCTAGATACAACTGGTGTTGATGGAAGAACTCAAGGTAGATCTAAGTATGGTACTAAGAGACCTAAAGGTTAAAGGGAGTCAGTTATGAGAAGAAGATCAGCGCCTAAAAGAGAAATACTTCCAGATCCTAAATTTGGCGATACAGTAATCGCTAAGTTCGTAAATATTCTAATGCTTCATGGCAAAAAATCTGTAGCCGAAAAAATTGTCTATGATGCACTTGATACAATCGAGGCTAAAGGGAATGCTGAGCCAATTGAAGTTTTCAAACAAGCTCTAGATAATGTTGGCCCTCAGGTTGAAATTAAATCACGTAGGGTTGGTGGTTCAACATATCAAGTTCCAATGGAAGTCAGAGCAGAAAGAAAAAGTGCTCTTGCTATGCGTTGGTTAATTGAAGCTGCTAGAAAACGTGGTGAAAAGGGCATGAATAAGCGTCTTGCTGGTGAAGTTCTTGATGCAATTGAGAATAGAGGTAGCGCTTTCAAGAAGAAGGAAGACACTCACCGTATGGCTGAGGCGAATAAAGCGTTCGCTCATTTCCGTTGGTAAATTAGGATAATAAGATGGCAAGGAAACACCCACTTAATAGATATCGTAATGTTGGAATTATGGCGCATATTGACGCCGGTAAAACAACCACTACTGAAAGAATTCTTTTGTACACTGGAAGAACTCACAAAATTGGTGAAGTTCATGATGGTGGTGCAACTATGGACTGGATGGCTCAAGAGCAAGAAAGAGGTATTACTATTACTTCAGCTGCAACTACATGTATGTGGAAGGGCATGGACCAACAATTCGATGAGCATAGAATTAACATCATTGATACCCCGGGTCACGTAGACTTCACAATTGAGGTTGAGAGATCATTAAAAGTATTAGACGGCGCATGCGCCGTTTTTTGTGCTGTGGGAGGAGTAGAACCTCAATCAGAGACTGTTTGGCGCCAAGCTAACAAATATAACGTACCAAGAATCGGTTTCGTAAACAAGATGGACAGAGCTGGTGCAAACTTTTTAAGAGTTTGTGACCAGGTTAAAGAAAGATTGGGTGGTAACCCAGTGCCAATGCAAATTGCTATCGGCGCGGAAGATGCTTTCGAAGGTGTTGTAGACCTTATCTCCATGAAGGCCATTTATTGGAACGAAGCTGACCAGGGTGCTACCTATGATGCAAGAGATATTCCTGCCGAACTTCAATCACTTGCAGAAGAGAAGCGTGAGGCAATGTTAGAGTCAGCTGCTGAAGCTAATGAAGAATTAATGGAAAAATACCTTGAGAATGGTGAATTAACTCCAGAGGAAATTCGCGAAGGTATTCGTATCCAGACTATTAATAATGAGATCATCCCAATGTTTTGTGGATCTGCATTTAAAAATAAGGGCGTGCAAGCTGTTTTAGATGCCATGATCTACTACATGCCATCTCCAACTGAAGTTGATGCAATCAAGGGACTTAAGGAAGATTCTGATGAGGAGATTGTGAGAAACGCAGACGATGCTGAGCCATTTGCTGCCCTTGCTTTCAAAATTGCTACCGATCCTTTTGTAGGAAATCTAACTTTCTTTAGAGTGTATTCAGGGGTTTTGAATTCTGGTGATTTTGTCTATAACTCATCTAAAGGTAAAAAAGAAAGAATTGGTCGTATTGTTCAGATGCATTCGAATAATAGAGAAGAGATCAAAGAAGTAAGAGCTGGTGATATTGCTGCAGCAATTGGTCTTAAAGATGTAACTACTGGTGACACATTGTGTGACCTTAAAGATAAAGTTGTGCTTGAGAGAATGGAATTCCCTGAGCCTGTTATCGCGCTTGCTGTTGAACCTAAATCAAAAGCAGATCAAGAAAAAATGGGTATTGCGCTTGGTAAGCTTGCTGCTGAAGACCCTTCATTTAGAGTATCTACAGATGAAGAATCAGGCCAAACAATTATTGCTGGTATGGGTGAGCTTCACTTAGATATTATTGTTGATCGTATGATTCGTGAGTTTGATGTTGAGTGTAATGTAGGTGCACCGCAAGTTGCATACCGTGAAGCAATTACGACTCTTGTTGAACAAGAACATAAATTTGCAAAACAATCTGGTGGTCGTGGTCAGTATGGTCATGTCTATCTTAGAATTGAGCCTAATGAAGCGGGTGCAGGTTATGAGTTCATCGACGAAATTAAAGGTGGTGTTATTCCTAAAGAATACATTCCTGCTGTTGACAAAGGTGTTCAGGAGCAAATGGAGAACGGTGTAATTGCTGGATTCCCACTGGTTGACATGAAAGTTACAGTCTATGATGGCTCGTATCATGATGTTGACTCTAATGAAATGGCGTTTAAGTTAGCAGCAAGCATGTGTTTGAAAGAAGGTGTTAAGAAAGCTAATCCACAATTACTTGAACCACTTATGAAAGTAGAGGTGGTGACTCCTGAAGATTACATGGGTGATGTTATGGGAGATATTAATAGACGTCGTGGAATAGTAGGCGGAATGGAAGATATCCCTTCAGGCAAACAACTTAAAGCAGAAGTTCCATTAGCTGAAATGTTTGGCTATGCAAATGATTTACGTTCTATGACTCAAGGTCGCGCAAGTTATTCAATGGAATTTGAAAAATACGTTGCAGCCCCATCAAATGTTGCTGATGAGGTTATTGCAAAATTAAACAAATAAGGAGCTTTTAAAATGTCAAAAGAAAAATTCGAAAGAACCAAACCACACGTCAACGTTGGTACGA
>VMDI01000012.1 GCA_008080915.1 Gammaproteobacteria bacterium
GGAGGAGGGGTTAAATCGAGTTGTACAAATTTCTAAGTATCTTGAACAGATAGCTGAGACATAGATAAGCATATCTTTTTTCAATTCTGTAAAAATTTTGTAACGTTCTGTAACACTTTTGAAACATTGAATTTCTATACTTTGAAAATGTTAAGTGTCCATAACTACTGGACATAAGCACCAAGGGACACTCCCTGTGGGCACTTGACACTATTTTTTAATTTATGGAAAAAAAATGTTAAATAAAATATTAGATAAAAGAACATTGGTTGCTGCTGGTCTAGTAGCTTCAACTTTAAGTGTCTCAGTACAAGCACGTGACCACATTGAGATTGTTGGTTCTTCAACAGTATTCCCATTTGCAACTGTAGTGGCTGAAACATTTGGTAAGAAGACAGGGATGCCGACTCCAAAAATTGAGTCAACTGGTTCAGGTGGTGGTATGAAATTGTTCTGTCGAGGTAGTGGTATCGAAACTCCAGATATTACTAATGCTTCTCGCCGTATGAAACTTTCAGAGTACCAAGATTGCCATAAAAATGGTGTGACTGACATCACTGAGGTGCTTGTTGGATATGATGGTATAGCGATAGCAAATGCTAAATCTGGACCTAATTTTGATGCACTTACCCGTAAATCTCTATATTTGGCACTTGCAGCCAAAGTACCAGCTGGTGCAACAGGACAAGGTTATAACAAAGAGCAAATGATTGATAACCCATTCAAAAACTGGAGTGAAATTGACCCTAAATTGCCAAACGTAGCAATTAAAGTTCTAGGCCCACCACCAACTTCGGGTACAAGAGATGCACTGCAAGAATTAGCTATTGAAGGCGGATGTAAGAAGTTCCCTCATATGAAAGCAATGAAGAAAACTGATAAAAAACAGTACAAGAAACTTTGCAGAACTGTACGTGAGGATGGTTTATATGTAGAAATGGGTGAGAATGACAATCTAATCATTGCAAAACTTGCTAATGAGCCATCAGCACTTGGAGTTTTTGGTTATTCATTTTTAGACCAAAATCGTGAAAAGGTTAAAGGTGCAAATATTGATGGAAAAGAGTTGAATTTCGAGAATATTGCTTCTGGAGCTTATCCTGTATCACGTCCTTTATTCTTCTATGTCAAAAACTCGCATAGAGGCAAAATCAAAGGAATGAATCAGTACATTGCTGAGTTTGTAAGTGAGGATACTTTTGGCGAGGAAGGATACCTTGTAGATAAAGGATTAATTCCATCTGGTGCAGTTAAGCGTGAGCAATTTGCGAGTGACGCACAAAATTCAACTAACTTAAAACTTTAGTTGAATATCCACTATTAGGACCCGTCTGCCTGGCGGGTCTTTTTATAGGCCTATTAAAATATGAAAAAAGTATTAATATTATGTACTGGCAATAGTTGTCGTTCCATTATGGCCGAAGCCATTATTAACTCAAAGCTATCGCCTTGTATAAAGGCATACTCATCTGGAGTAGATGCTAAGGAAACAGTCAATCCTTATGCTATTAATGTTCTTCAAGAATATGGAGTATGGGATAGTCGTTACCACTCAAAATCATTAGATGAAATTATGCATATCAGCTTCGACCTAGTAATAACGGTCTGTGACAATGCTAAAGAGTTATGCCCTGTATTCCCATTACAAACAGAAGTTGTTCATTTTGGTTTTGAAGACCCTGATGGTGGAACATACAGTGACTTTTTAATGACTTTTCTTAGAATCGAAAAAGAGTTGTTACCAATTGTTAGGGATAAACTTTGTGTCACATCCTGTCAAACAACTTCTCAAATAACTTCTGCTTGTGGCTTCAAATTAGAATAACTCTTCATTGAACTGTTGATGATAGAGAATTTTAATTTCTTCCAGAGTAAAAGAATGATTCTGTGTTCCTAAATGTTCTATCTTTATTGCTCCAATTAGACCAGCTAACTGCCCACAAGTTTTCCAGTCGAATTCATTGATCATTCCAAAAATAAGTCCGGCTCTATAAGCGTCACCACATCCTGTTGGGTCCTGTGCAATAGAGGTTTTTGCAGGCTCAATTTTAATCACTTCACCATTAGCATAAATCTCACTTCCTTCAGAGCCTTTGGTAACAATGTAGGCATCAACTTGAGAAGCAATCTCATTCATTTGAAGACCTGTTTTATCTTGAAGCAGTTGAGATTCATAGTCATTAAGAGTGATGTAATTGGCTTGTTCAATAAACGTTAATAGCTCGTCTTTATTAAACATTGGCATACCTTGACCAGGGTCAAAAATGAAAGGAATTTTGGCATCAGAGAACTGCTTGGCATGTTCAATCATGCCTTGCTTACCATCTGGGGATACAATCCCCAATGCAATATCTGAGGCATCATTTACTGAGTTCAGATGAGATTCACCCATTGCTCCTGGGTGGAAAGCAGTGATTTGATTGTCATCCATATCGGTAGTAATAAATGCTTGACCGGTGTATGTGCCATCAACTACTTTAATGAAGGTACTATCAATATTATTTTTCTTCAGCCATTCTCCATAAGGAGCAAAATCCTCTCCAACAGTTGCCATCGGCAAAACATCGGCACCAAGAAGCTTGAGCGAATAAGCGATATTGCCTGCACAACCTCCAAACTCTTTTCTCATTTTTGGAACAAGAAATGAAATATTCAGCATGTGAACCTTATCGGGCAATATATGATTCTTAAATTGATCCTCAAAAACCATGATGCTATCAAATGCGTATGAGCCACAAACTAAAACTTTCTTTGACATATTGTCTCCCTTAATTTCTTAATTCCTTTGGTGGTGGGAAGTATACATCCTCTTTTGCACCAGTTACTTCGGTCACTTTCGATATGCCTAATGATTTTAGATATTCGATCACCTCTTGTACCAGAATTTCTGGCGCTGAGGCTCCAGCAGTTACCCCAATAGTTTCCTTGTTTTCCAACCACTCATCCTTGAGTTCAGAATAATGATCTATAAGATAGGCATCGACATGATTCTTTTCTGCAATCTCTTTCAGTCGATTAGAGTTAGAAGAATTTTTTGAACCTAAAACTATTAATACTTCAGCTTGATTAATAATTTGTTTGACGGCATCTTGTCGATTTTGAGTTGCATAACAAATATCATCTTTTTTTGGGGAGTCAATATCTGGAAAATGTTTTTTCAATTCAGTCACAATCTGTTGAGTGTCATCAACAGAGAGAGTGGTTTGGGTAGTGTAAGAAATCTTCTGTCCATCTTTAAGGTCTATCTTGGCAATATCTTTTTCGTCTTCAACCAATAGAACTTCCTTTCCATCGATAGACTGACCAAGCGTTCCTTCAACTTCAGGATGACCGGTATGACCAATTAATACGACCTGTGTATTCTGATTTTGTTTCCTGATGACCTCTTTGTGGACTTTAGTCACTAAGGGACAAGTTGCATCATAGACAGTAAGATTAAGATCATCGGCTTTTTTCCAGACAGTCTTGGCAACGCCATGAGCACTAAAAATTACAATTGAGCCCTCGGGAACTTCTCGAAGTCTTTCGACAAAAATTGCACCTTTACTTTTTAAATCTTCAACAACATAGCGATTATGGACAACCTCATGACGAATATAGATTGGGGCGCCATGTTTCTTTAGAGCTTGTTCAACTATATCAATAGCCCGATCAACTCCAGCGCAAAAACCTCTTGGATTAGCTAGTAATACTTGTCTCACTTTTCTCTATGATCTTTACTTTAAAGGTTAAGTCAAATCCAGCAAGTGGGTGATTAAAGTCGATCAAAACATCCTTCTCATTTATCTCTTTAATAGTTCCAGGATATAGATCGCCGATTGGAGTTTCAAACTCGATGATGGAATCAACTTTCAATTGAATGTCTTCTGGAAATTGATCTTTATCCATCTTTTGAATTGCATCGTCAGTTCTGTCTCCAAATCCTTCAGAGGCAGATATCAGTATGATTTCCTCTTTTCCGACATCCAAAGATTCTACACATGTCTCAAGGGAGTGATGAAGTTGGCCATCGCCAGTTTCAAAAACAAGGGGAGATCCCTCTGACTCGTCAACTAATTGACCATCAGACAGGGTTAATTTGTATTCAATTTTGTAAAACATTACTAGGATTTAGTAATGATAGTCAATAGATTATGTATTTTATCTCTAAGCTCAGCCCTGTGAACAATCATATCAATTGCCCCTTTCTCAAGCAAGAACTCACTTCTCTGAAATCCCTCAGGCAACTCTTCTCTTACAGTCTGTTCAACAACCCTGGGACCGGCAAAACCGATCAGGGCATTGGGTTCTGCTATATGCAAATCTCCAAGCATCGCGAAACTTGCAGAGACACCTCCCATGGTTGGGTCAGTTAATACAGAGATAAAAGGTAACTGTTGGTCTGATAATTTATTCAAAGCATATGAAGTTTTTGCCATCTGCATTAATGAGATTAGTCCTTCTTGCATTCTAGCGCCACCTGAGGCTGAGAAACATATTAAAGGTGCACCAATAGATAGGCATTTATTAACGGCTTGAACAAATCTTTCCCCAACTGCTGAACCCATGGAGCCGCCCTGGAATTTGAATTCAAAAGCAGCGGCAACAACATTCATTCCCTTAAGGGTTCCTTGCCTAACAACAATCGCCTCTTTCTGATTAGTTGCTTTCTGAGCAGCGGAAATTCTGTCTTTGTACTTCTTTTGGTCCTTGAATTTTAAAGGATCTTCAGTTTCAACATTCTCTGCGACTTCAACCAAACTTCCTTCATCTAAAAACATCTCAAGACGCGTCTGCGCATTGATGCGCATGTGATGATCACATGAGGGACATACGTAAAACTTATTTTTTAACTCTTCTTCATAAAGCGTTGCATCACATGATGGACACTTGCTCCATAAACCTTCAGGAATATTCTTTTTTACTGCACTTGTGATTGTAGGTAATATTTTTTCTAACCAGCTCATAATTTAACCTTACCTTAATACTTGGGAAATTTCCAGACTTTTTTCCTTCATCTGACTCATTAATTTATTTTTGTCATTAGAGAACTCATCGACTATTGAAACCAATACTGAACCGACAATAATGGCATCTGATTTTGCTGAGATCTCTTTTGCGGTCTTTCCGTCTTTAATTCCAAAACCTACCCCTACAGGCAAACTGATATATTTTCTGATTCTTGAAAGGTTAGAAGCAACCTCATCCACGTTAATATTCCCAGCACCTGTAACCCCTTTAAGAGAGACAAAATAGATAAATCCTGAGGCGACTTGAGATAAAAACTTGAGGCGTTCATCAGTTGTTGTTGGAGCAACAAGAAAAATAAAATCAATTTCAGAATTTGAAAGAATTCGCTTTAACTCTTGCGACTCTTCAGGTGGCATATCAACAACTAGGACACCATCAACTCCTGCAGATCTTGCTGCATTTGCAAAATCTTCATATCCAAACATTTCAATAGGATTCAGATAACCCATCAGCACAATGGGAGTAGTATCATTCGTTTCTCTAAACTTGGAAACTAACTCTAATACATTTGCCAGTCCATAACCTCTAGCAACTGATCTCTCATGTGATTTTGCAATCACAGGGCCATCGGCCATCGGATCAGAAAATGGAACTCCCAGTTCGATAATTGAAGCACCATCGTCAACTAACTGATGCATCAATTCCAATGTCAACTCCATTCCTCCATCACCTGCAGTAATAAATGGAATAAAAGCTTTCTGATTCTTATCCTTCAAATCCTGGAAAACAGAAGATATCTTAGACACTAGACTTGCCCCCTGAATTCATGCACACAATCAATGAGAACCTTCAAATGCTCTGGATCTACATCTGGAGAAATTCCATGGCCAAGATTAAAAACATGCCCTGTATTTCCTGTAAATTGCGACAACACTTTATGCGCCTCTTCTCTTATTCTGTCAGGGGATGCATACAAGACACAAGGGTCTAAATTTCCTTGGAGTGCCACTTTTGAACCAACCCTATTCTGAGCATCGCCCAACTCTATAGTCCAGTCAAGGCCGATTGCATCGCAACCAGTAGCTGCAATTTTCTCAACCCACATTCCACCTCCTTTGGTGAACAATGTAATAGGCACAGAGTCTTGGTGTTTTGACTTAATACCCTCAACGATTTTTTGCATGTATCTGAGTGAAAAATTCTCGTAACTCTCGGTATTCAATAAACCGCCCCAAGTATCAAAAACCATCAAACTTTCGGCGCCTGCTTGAACCTGTCCGTCTAAATAATCAATCACGCTATCAGCCAATTTATCTAGAAGTAGATGCATGTGCTTTGGATCTTCATACATCAAACCTTTGACCATTGAGAAATTTTTACTAGAACCGCCTTCTACCATATAGGTAGCAAGTGTCCATGGACTGCCTGTGAACCCAATTAAGGGCACTCTTCCATTCAATGCTTTTTTAATTTGAGATACTGCATCATTTACATATGACAATTCTTCACCAATATTAGGTCTTGGAAGGTTAGTTATGTCTATAGCATTGCTAATTTTTTTCTTAAATCTTGGGCCTTCTCCTTCAGAAAAATATAATCCAAGTCCCATAGCGTCAGGAATTGTCAGAATATCTGAGAAGAGTATTGCTGCATCTAAATCAAAACGGTCTAATGGTTGGAGTGTCACTTCGCAAGCAAAATCAGGTGATTTGCACAATGACATAAAATCTCCAGCCCGTTTTCTTGTCGCTCTATATTCCGGCAAATATCTGCCCGCTTGTCTCATTATCCAAACAGGAGTTCTAGACGTTGGTTTCTTTTGCAGAGCGTTTAAGTAATCGAATGACATAAGGACCTTAATTTATAAGTCATCCATTATAAATGTTTATAAAAAAATGACATAAAAAAAGCCACATAAAGTGGCTTTTAATTAATTTGCGAAAGTTATCTCTTGAAACCGCTGTATCTTGATTTGAACTTCTCTACACGACCTGCGGAGTCTACAATCTTTTGCTTTCCAGTATAAAAAGGATGACAGCTAGAGCATACATCCAAATGAAGCTCTTCTTTGCCAAGAGTAGATCTAGTTTCAAATGTATTGCCACAAGAACAAACCACTTTAACTGTATTGTATGCTGGATGAATATCTGCTTGCATAATCTTATTTCGAAAAAAAGACGCAATTATATCTTAATTCATTGAAATATAAAAGATATTACCCTTTATTTTTGATTCTCAAGGCATTGAGAATGACTATGATAGAACTGATTGGCATAGCTATTGCAGCAACAAGTGGGGTAATCTTTCCCATCATGGCCAGCGGGATCATAATGAAGTTATAGCCGAAAGCAAAATAGATATTTTGCTTAATGACTCTCTTAGTAAATTGTGAAATAGTAAACAATCTTGAAATAAATTTCAAACCTTTGCCAATAAGGACAATATCAGATTGTTGCGCAGATATATCAGCAGCCCCAACTACAGCAATAGATAAATCAGACTGAATTAATGCTGGTGCATCATTGATGCCATCTCCAACCATCAATACCTTATCTGTTTTTTGAATTTTTTTGACAAGTTCTAATTTTTGACTTGGAATAAGTTCAGCGTAATAATTATTAATGCCTAACTTGTCTGCGACATTTTTCACAGCACCTAACTTATCTCCGCTTAAGATTGAAATATTCATCCCCTGTGATTTCAAACTATCAATTAATATCTTGGAGTCTGATTTGATTTGATCCTCTAAAAGAATATATCCAAGAATTTTTTTATTGTCTGAGCACCATAAAATAGTGGACGTATCTTCATCTGAAATTGGAAAGTATTCGTTCTCTTCATTGATTATGTTTTCAGATACAAATTCATACGTTCCAACTCGTATTTCATTACCTTCAACCAAGCCTCTGATTCCTCTTCCAGGTGAAGATTTAAAAGATTCGACTTGTAGTTTTTCTGAGTTATTTGAAGTTGGAAATGCACTAGCAATAGAATGCTCTGAAAGACTTTCTAATGAGGATATTAGGTTAATAAAATATTTCTCATCAAGCCCAGTTACCACTTTTGAAATCTGAAATCTTCCATTGGTTAAAGTTCCTGTCTTATCAAAAATAACATGAGTTATTTGATTGGCAACCTCAAATGCATCTGTATTCTTAATTAGAAGTTTTCTTTTAGAGGCTATGCCTGAGGCGACTGATAAACTCACCGGAGTTGCCAGCCCGAAAGCACAGGGGCAAGTGATGATTAATACACTTGTTGCGATCATAAGACTTGTATCAAAACCTTCGGGAAGCCAATACACAAAAGACAGCAATGCAAGTCCCAAAGTAGAAAGAACAAAGTATGGAATGAAACGATCTATCGTACAAACGATTTTGCTTTTATGGACTCCTGCATCATTAACTAGGTTAATAATTTGATTAAGTGCTGATTCATTAACTGATTTGCTAACTTTTATTTTGAGGCTTCCACTCATGTTGACTGTTCCAGAAAGAACTTTGTCTCCAGGAGTTTTGTTGATCAATGTTGATTCTCCACTGATTAATGACTCATCTACTTCAGTGGTGCCAGAAATTACTTCTCCATCAATTGGAATTATTTCTCCAGGCCTTATAACTACAATTTCACCACTTTTAACCGCATTTATAGGCATGATAGTCTCTTTTTTGTGTTTTTCTACCAAAGCAATTTTTGGTTGAAGCTGCTTCAAAGATGAAGAGGCAGTGATTGCCTGTCGTTTTCCAAGTGATTCAAAATATCTTCCAATTAATATGACAAAAATAAAGTTCACAACAGTATCAAAGTAGATGCCCCCATTACCAAAACCAAATAAAACCAAAGTAGAATATAGGTAGGTGGTCAATGCGCCTATGGAAATTGGCAAGTCCATGTTTAACTGAAAATTTTTCAGGCCTATGTAGGCATTCTTTAGAAATGGGAAGCCTGAATAGAATAGCGTTGGTGTTGCCAATAAGAATCCAAGCCACTCAAAATATTCCTTATATTTTCCGTCATCAGCGCCTGTATATAATGCGATCGATATCCACAATAAATTCATCATAGTGAAGCCGGAAAATCCGATTCGATACAACATCTGTTTATTTTTTAATCTCTCACGATGCTCGATTAAATTTCTCTCATAAGGAATAGCGTTGTAACCTAAATCAGCCATCCGTTTAGCAATTGCCGATAATTGAATAATTTCATCATTCCAGACAATCTTGACTCTTTGATCAGTCAAACTGACCCTTATACTTTCAATACCTTTCATAGAGCCAATTGCTTTTTCTAAAAGCCAGACACATGCAGCGCAGTGGATTGTCTCACTTATTAAAGTGAGGCTTTTGATACCATTATCATTTTGTTCTAGATATGAATTTTGAAATACATCAGAGTCGTATATCTCGGATGAAAATTCTAAATCTATCTTTGGAAGCAGGCCGGTTTCTTGAAAGTTATAGAATGAGGAAAGTCCTGCTTCATGAATTGTTTTACAAACAGAGGCACATCCATGACAACAAAATTCTTGTTGTTGGTGATTGATATCAGTTGTTACCCTGTTCTTTTGAGTAACTGGTAATTGGCAATGAAAACATTGGTGTGACATGAATTGAATTTTATTTCATTTCAACTTATTACAAGTTTAATTCATTAAAATGAATCTTGATATAAGAGGTTGTTTATGCAAGAAATTGAAACTATTATTCTAGCGGCTGGAAAAGGTTCTAGAATGAAATCCAACATACCCAAAGTCTTGCATGTTTTGGGAGATAGTCCTCTTCTGGGGCATGTCTTAGAAGCTGCTAAAAATATTTCGAAAAAAATTCATGTGGTATATGGTCATGGTGGCGATCAAGTAAAGTCTTTCTTTAACGATGAAGATATCAATTGGATATTACAAGAACAACAACTTGGAACAGGTCATGCTGTAAGAGAGGTAATACCGCATATTAAAGATCACTCAAGGGTTTTAATACTTTACGGAGATGTTCCCCTAATTACACTTAGAACCCTAAAACTCTTATTAAATGAAAGTATTGAAACTGGTTTCTCCATACTAACCTGTATTCTCGAAAATCCAAAAGGTTATGGCAGAATCATTAGAGACAAGAATGGTCAAATAGAATCAATTGTGGAAGAAAAAGATGCCTCTGAAGAACAAAAAAAAGTCAAAGAAATAAACACAGGTATTATGTCTATTAGAAGTGACTTATTAAAAGAATTTCTCCCGCGGATTAAATCTAATAATGCTCAAAATGAAATTTATCTGACTGACATTGTTGATATGGTTTCAAAAAGCGGAAGACAAATTAAGTCTGTAACCACCTCCGAGGAGTATGAAGTGTCTGGTGTAAATGATAAAAAACAGTTATCAGAACTTGAGAGAATCCATCAATTGAATCAAGCGGATCAATTCATGCGTGATGGACTGCTCTTAAGGGATGCAGCCCGTTTCGATTGTCGAGGTGAATTATCTTTTGGTCAAGACTGTGAAATTGATATTAACTGTATCTTTTCAGGCAAGGTAACTCTCGGGAGTAATGTAAAAATTGGTCCAAACTGCATAATTAATAATTGCTCTATTGATTCAAATGTGCAAATTCTTCCTAACACAATGATTGAAAACTCCAATATTGGTGCTGGCTCATGTATTGGTCCTTTTGCGAGAATCAGACCAGAAACAGTGATTGGTGAGAATGCAAAAATAGGAAATTTTGTTGAGGTGAAAAAATCATCGATTGGAGAAAGCTCTAAAGTGTCACATCTCAGCTATATTGGAGATAGCAATATTGGAGATGATGTCAACATTGGTGCTGGAGTAATTACCTGTAATTATGATGGAACTAATAAACACCCAACCCATATTGGTGATGGATCTTTTGTTGGTTCTAATTGTGAATTAGTTGCTCCAATTAACATTGGTAAAAATTCAGTAATTGGGGCTGGATCAACTATCACTAAAGATGTGCCCGAAGGCTCTCTGGGTCTGAGCAGATCTAAACAATCTGTCATTGCAAACTGGAAGAAGAAAAAGTAGCTCTACTTTCCTTCTAACTTATTAATCGTATCAGTGAAGCCCTTTAGAGAGAAGGTAAGGTCGAATCTTTTTCTATCAATACTTTCAGCAGTAACTGTTGCTTTATTACCGGATTTAAAACTATCAAGCAACTTTTCATCATTGTTTCTAATCACAAAACATGCGCTTTGTGAGCATGTGTTGTAACCATATGTGGAGATCATATTCTCATCAACCTCAACTTTAATTGGTTTTTGAAGATTCATCATCAACGGAAGTCCGAACTCCAAAACTGTATTCCCGGCAACATGAGTAATATTTATTAATGCGACAGGTAGGCCTTTATCTGTCCTAATGGTCTGGTTTGCGATGCAAAGTTTGTTATCAGGATTACAACTTACAATCCAATCTTGGAACATTTCAATATTTGGCTTTTCCTTCCCTTCTTCGGCAAAGGAAGAATTCATACCAAATATAAGAAAACAAATTAAAAATATATTCTTCATATGCTTTTGACTATCTCAATGATTTCTTTAGTTTTTCCAATATCCTTGATGCCTTTTTCAGTTTCTACTCCACTGCTAATATCAATTGCATAAGGTTGAGTCTTTTCGATAGCAGATATGACATTATCTTTGTTTAATCCGCCAGCCAGGATAATTGGAAGATCAATATTGTCCCTAATGAGATTCCAGTCAAACGACTTGCCAGTTCCTCCATAAGAATCTTCCTCAAATGAATCCAAAAGAAGACCTGCTGCACTAGAAAATTCTTCTGCCTGTTTTAATAAATTAGTGCCTTCTCTCATTCTAATTGCCTTGATAAAAGGCATCTGGAACTGAGAACAATCACTTGAACTTTCGTCTCCATGAAATTGAATGGTATCTATATTGACAGAATTTAATACTTGATCAACGAAATTAGAACTTGCATTAACAAATAAACCAACTTTGTTAATAAAGGGCGGAAGCTCTTGAATAATCTCATTGGCCTGCTCAATTGAAACAGCTCTTGGAGATTCGTTAAAGAAAACCAAGCCTATTGCATGGATATCTAGTGAGGCAATTTGTTTTGAATTTTCAGGATCGGTTAGACCACAAATTTTAATCTTCATTAAGCACTTTCAGGAATGCTATTCCTTATCTTGTCCCTATCAATCCACCAATTATCCCCTACTAATTGATCAATCGCTCCAGATAATTTAGGGAAGAATGAGTCGGGGTCGTCAAGCTTTAGGGTTTTTCTCCAGACATCAAATGTAGATTGGTCCGTTATGTGAGAATGCTTATCGGCAACGCTTGTTAGCATTTGTTCAGTGAAAAAAGTCAAATCATCATCAGGTCCGCATCTTACAGAGGTAATGTAGTGCGCCGCCGCCGCCGCGATAGCACGTGTATCTGCCTCTTCAGGAGATTCTTCAATCAAATGTTGCAACATTGCAACTGTGATCTCTGGATCAATCGGAAAAGTAACTCCTAACCATATTGCATGACCTAGGGCTTTGAGAGATTCTGGACCCTCAGATAAGAACATCACATCGCAAGCTTCAACTGCAAGTTCCCAATTCTGGAGCTCTTGAGAAATCTCAAATGCAGTGAAGCCATGTTTCCAGGCTTCAGCGCCTTTGTATAACTCCACTTGAATTCGACCAATCTCTAAATGAATCTTGATTTTTTCTTCATTCTTTTGAGTGTCATTTAACTTTTTTAGTTCCGCCTCAAAGTATTCTAGTTTTGCCTTAAGTTGCTCTTCATTTGCATAAACATCTTCTGCATCATCGCCATCAAAGATATCTTGTCCTTTGTTTAAATATTTAAATCCCATAGTCTACTAGTAGAATGCTGCTTCTATTCTGTCCTCCCAGTTGTCTGGAGTGTCTTGATAATCAGGTTTAACGTCCATCTTGAAAAAACGCTCATTAGAGGTTTTGGACACTTTTTTAACCACTGCCACCAAATCTTCAAAAGATTCCAGATCTGTATGAGCAATCATAATTTCACTAAGTAATAACATCAGGTCAGTTTATCTTATACGTTATTTATTATGAGGTGTTTAGATCAGGGTTATTTCTTTTTCTTGGTCTTTTTAGATTTGCTCGTTAGTTTGCCAGAAATAGCCTTTTCACATTCGGTCAAGGTAAGTTTTGAAGGGTCTTTATCCTCAAAGAATTTTTTTATAGTAATATTTTTTTGACCTTTTCCGCGTTTTTTTCCATTCCAGATATATGGCCCAAATCTTCCATTCAATATCTGAATATCTGAATCTGGGAATGTTTTTATAACTCTTTCTGCATCTAGCTTCTCTTTTTCTGCAATAAGCTCCAGTGCTCTTTCTAATTGAACATCTTCCGGTGTATCGTCTTTAAGTGAAACGTATTTTTTTCCATATTGAATGTATGGACCAAACCTACCGTAGTTTGTTTTGATCGTTAATCCATCCTCAGTTTGACCGAGTGTTCTTGGAAGGTTAAATAAGTCTAAGGCCTCATCTAAAGAAATCGTTTCAATATCCTGTCCCCGTTTTAAAGATGCAAATGTGGGAGATTCCTCACTATCTTTATCTCCAATTTGGGCAAATGCCCCATACCTACCATGTCGAACAGATACTGTCTTTCCAGACTTTGGATCTATTCCTAATTCACGATAACCATGTGTTTCTTCTCTAGAAACCTCTTTGGCTACTTCAATTTGCTGATGAAAGGGATCATAAAAATTACCGACGATGGATTGCCAATTCGCATCCTCCTTAGCAATCATATCAAACTCATCTTCAAGGTTCGCAGTGAACTGATAATCGATAATATTATTAAAGTTTTTGACCAAAAAGTCAGTCAATAAATAGGCCGTATTGGTCGGGAATAGTTTATTTTTTTCAGCACCAGTTGACTCAGATTTTCTAGTTTCAATAACCTCATTATTAGTAATTTCAACTTGATCATAGTCTCTGATAATTCCAGGCCTAGTTTCTTTAGATACGTAACCACGTTCTTGGACAGTTGAAACCATGGTTGCAAATGTAGACGGTCTCCCAATGCCCATTTTCTCAATAGTTTTTACAAGTGATGCTTCTGTATATCTGGCTTTTGCTCTTGAGAAAGTTTCTCTTGATAGAAAAGAAATTAGACTCAGTTTATCTCCTTTAGTCAATTTTGGAAGTAACTTATCATCAGTCATGCCACCATAGACTTGAAGAAAACCTTTCTTAATTAAAACCTCGCCTTCTGCAGAAAAGAAATGCTCTGAATTTGAAATATTAACATTAATAATTGTTCTCTCCAGTTCAGCATCAGTCATCTGTGATGCCAGGGTTCTTCTATAAATTAGATCATATAATTTTGCCGAGGAGTCATCCAAACCAACTATCTGAGACTTAGTAAGATCGGTAGGTCTTATTGCTTCATGAGCCTCCTGTGCTGACTTATCAGAGGTTTTATAATGCCGAATGTTCAAAGAGTCCTTTCCAAACTTTTTGGAAATTTCGCTCGAAGCTGCCGCAATTGCTTCGTCTGACAAATGGAAAGAATCAGTTCTCATATATGTAATTGCACCATCTCGGTATAAATTTTGGGCAATGCTCATAGTTTGCTTCACCGAAAAACCAAGTCTTTGCGAGGCCTCTTGTTGCAGTGTAGAAGTGATAAAAGGTGGCTTTGGCGATCTTTTACTGGGTTTTTGGGTTACAGAACTCACCACCAGATTTGCATCCTTGAGTAGGTTGGCAAAGTTAATAGCATCATCCTTGTTTAAGAAATCTTGCTCTAACTTTACTTCTAATTCATTATTTACAACATCATTTAAAATTGCTGTTGATTTAAATGTAATTTTTGGATTATGCGCATTAATCTCACGCTCTCTCTCGACAACAAGACGAACAACTGGAGATTGCACTCTTCCAGCTGATCTAGCGCCTGAAACTTTTCTCCAGAGAATAGGGGAAATCTCAAATCCAACAATTCGATCGATTATTCTTCTAGCCTGTTGAGCATTTACTAAATTAAAATCAACCGTCCTAGGTGATTTGATTGCCTCTGTAATCGCTTTTTTGGTGATTTCATTAAAAACAATACGAGGTGTATCGTTTGACAAGTTTAATGATTCAATCAAATGCCAGGCAATAGCTTCTCCTTCCCTGTCCTCATCAGTTGCAAGATATACGGTTTGGGAGTTTTTGACCGCTTTTTTTAATTCACTAACGACCTTCTTCTTGTCTGAAGAAACTTCATAGGTAGGTTGGAAATTATTCTCAATACTAATTCCCATGCCCTTTTTTGGCATATCTCGAATATGCCCAATACTTGATTTAACGACATAATCACCGCCTAAGAACTTTTCGATTGTTTTGGCTTTTGCAGGTGACTCGACTATTACCAGGTTGCTTGACATTACTGAAGCGTTGGATTTTCATCCAAAAACACTACAGACTCTAGCCATTCTGTTTCAGAAAGTTCATCTTGTGAATTTCCTAAGACCATCATTACAACCCATTTAAGATCATCTAAAGAAATATTTGAATCGCCCAAGGACAAGACCTGTTCAATTATGGTCTCACGCTGAGTTGCATTTAATTGACCCATGTTTTCCAAGAATAATAGAAAACCTCTAGCCTTAGCATCTAACTTTGACTTTTCTTCATCAGTGTAAATTCTAATACCGCCATTTATAGAAGCACTGATTGGACTTGTTTTACCGTCCTGAACAGCAGCAATATTCTCCAACCAGAGTAGGGCTTTATCAATTCTAGCATTATCGAAACCTGCTTCAGATAAATGCGCCTTTAGACTTGCATCATCAATCTCACTAGAAGAAGAGCCATAATCTGCACTTTCAAAAATGTAATCAAACATATAAGTTAATACATCAAGAATGCTATTTGTCATAATCAACCCCTGTAGTAAGAAGAAAAGAGTTATCTAAGGAAGCTTGGTAGCTATGCCTTTTGAGTTTGCAATATCCATTATGTAGATATTTAAGGACTTTTAATTGATTTTCAAGCAAATTAAGAAATAATCGTGAAAAAACCTTTTTTGTCGATTATATACAGACTTTAATTTATTTTGAATTTAATTTATAAGTTTGTATTAGGCAATACTTTTCAATGGACTATATGGTAAAATTGCCTGCTTTTCTGGCAAGATAAGAGATTATGAAAAGAACATTTCAACCAAGTGTACTAAAACGCAAGAGAACTCATGGTTTTAGAGCAAGAATGAAAACACGCTCAGGTAGAGCTGTAATTAATGCGCGCAGAGCCAAAGGCCGTAAGAGATTAGCTGCATAAATTCTACGCTATTTGGTTTTGAACCAAACATTTAGTCGCTCCAATCGATTAATTAAACCTTCTGAATTTAAGGAGGTTTTTTC
>VMDI01000051.1 GCA_008080915.1 Gammaproteobacteria bacterium
ATCATAACATCTGAGAATTGTTTATGTAATTTTTTTAGTACTCTAAATAATTTTGAACAATAAATTTAATAAATTTCAAATATATTTATATCTATAACAAGAAATAATAATTAGATGTCAATATAAATTAATTATTCGAAAATTGTTTTTTTATTTATATAATGAAAAATTTTAATAGTATGTAAATCGCATGGATCAAATAGATGCAGTGTTAATCGCACTAAGGAAGGTCATTAGGGCTACTGATCTACATTCTAAATATCTTGCGAAAAATACTGGCCTCACTACAGCTCAATTATTAATTCTCCAATCCATTCAAAATATGGGAGAGGTTTCTATTGGAGAAATATCAAAAAAAATCAGTCTGAGTCAAGCAACAGTGACCTCAATACTTGATCGATTAGCGGATAAAGGTCTCGTTTATCGTGAGAGATCTACTAAAGATAAAAGAAAAGTTCATGCCTATTTAACTGAGGATGCAGTGGCATTAATTAAGGATGCGCCAGCCCCTCTACAAGAACAATTTACAAAACAATTTGGAGCCTTAAATGAATGGGAGCAAAGCATGATGATCTCATCTCTTCAACGCATTGCTCAGATGATGGATGCTGAGGACATTGACGCATCTCCAGTTCTAGATGTCGGTATTCTTGATAGAAAAAATCCTAACTAACTTTCCTTTACCAATGTATTAACCACTTTGTGGACAATAGGTGCAACAAGGAGAACTGTTGGGAATGCAACAATAAATGCAAACATCCAAGCGCTCAACCATATCTGGATAAGATTATCAACAAAACCTAAGTTATAAGCTGAAATAACAAAAGACATAACACATGACATCAATAATGCCATAGTCATAGCAAAAACAATCTTACGGAATTTGGCTGGGATCATAGAAAGAAATTTCAAAAAAGGTCGTATTATAAACTTCCTGATACCACCTTACCTCCTACAATCGTTGCAAGTGGTTTAATGTTTTTAATTTGATCGACATCAATCTTCATGTAGTCCTCTTCCAGAACCAGAATATCAGCGAACTTATTCTTCTCGATACTTCCAAGGTCATTCTCTCTCAACATGAACCAGGCATTATCTCGGGTGTGTGCGATAAGCGCCTCTTTGCGATTTACCATTTGATCGGTCAACTGCTCTCCGTTTAAGGCCTTACCGGTAATAGCCCACCATAAAGTATTAAAAGGATTCATCTGAGCAACAGTCATGGTGTCAGTACCCAACCCCCATTTAATGCCTGAATCATTGAGATCCTTGACTGGTGGATTTCCAAAATCAATTAATGATAAAAAGTGCTTGAATTTAGAGCCACCAATTAACCTTCTTGATTGAGCTGCAAGCATCATGCCATGCTTCTTGGCCCGCTCAATGGCTTGTTTATCTATTCCATCAACATGAGTAAAAGCCCATCGAAGTTTAGAAATGTCGATATCCTTGGCGATCTCATCATATGCATCTAGCAACTGATTAATAGATTTAATATGAGTAGTGTGCTGATGAAGATGCAGACCCGCTTCAGCGGTCTGTCTGGCTAGCGATTTAAAAGCATTTTTGTGTTCATCAGAGTCTGCAGCTGGTTGACTGATGGAGTCATGAACTGGAGTGTAAAGCCTCTCTCCTACTCCAATTCTCTGGAAATAATCACTGTCATTCAAAAAGGCAACTCCTTTTAGGAAGTCTTTAAATTGCTCTGTTTCGCCAGGCTCGTATGCAGGGGCTGGTAGTAGATGAAATACCCTAAGTGTTAAGTTATTCTCTTGATCGAGTTTTGAATAAACATCTATCTCGGGTGTACCTATCTGCCCTCCAGTAGCATCAATCACCGAGGTGAGTCCTAATGCGTTGAGATCTTGATTGAGTTTTAATGCATGCTTGGTGTGTTGCTCAAATCCATAATCATTAAATTTAGCCTGCATTCTCCTGAGCGCGGCACTTCTTACAACACCGGTTGGTTTTTCATCTTGATCAATATCGATATCATTTGCAATCTCAAGCCAAGCAATATCGGTATCCTCATCAATCCCAATTTCAAGGAAAGCTTTTGAATTAACAAATGCCATGGAAAATAGATGCTGAAGGAGAACGGGGTTATTCGGTGCAGCCTTGTCTAACTCCTTAAGGGTTAATGGAGAATCATTATCTATGAACTGTGTAGGACTGAAGCCACCATCATTAATTATCCACTCACCCTCACCTAGTTCTCTAGCCTTATCAGAAATCATTTTCAAAGCAGTTGCTCTCGATGTAACTCCATCAAGTCTAAGAGTATTCCTCCATTGTTTAGAGGATCGCATGATGTGTGCATGATTATCAATAAGGCCAGGCATTAAAGTCTTGCCTGCCATATCTACCTTTCTCGTTGAAGCTCCAGCATGACTGAGAATATCATCATTAGACCCAACGGCAAGAATTCGATCGCCTTTAATAGCGACAGCTTCGGCAACTGAGAAATTGTTATCTACAGTTAGAACTTTAGCATTATGCAAAATCAAATCAGCACTTTCATCAGGCTGGAAACATCCTCCCAGGAGAAGAATGAAACCAGTGATAAAAAGGGCTGAAACTTTTTTCATTATTCAGCTTTTTCTTCTGCAGTCTTAACTCCATTTGGCTTAATGGCATATTTACCACTTCCAAATACAGCAACTGCAAGAGCCACCACTAAGAACAGTGCCTGAGTTTCAATTGCCCATGCACCTCTTTCTGTCAAAGCAAAGATGTCATTCATATGAACCAAGCCAATTGCGAAAAGCATATTGACCACCATGATCCAACCACCTAATCTTGTAAAAAGACCGATAACTACCAGGATTGGAGCAACGATTTCACCCAAGTAGACGCCATAAACTAACTCTGCTGGCAGGTTAACTGCAGTTAATTTTGTTGATATAAATTCAATACTCTGAGGAGCAAACTTTCCCATGCCATGAGAGAGCATCATGAAGCCAAGTGATAAGCGTAGAATTAGTTTTGTTAAATCTTCCATAATAAACTCCGTTAATTTTTACACGTCTTAATGCCGATTACTGAGTACAGTGGGCAGAAATTCATCAGGCCAGTTGCAATTGGAACTATGCCAATCCAACCCCAAACAGGAAGTGCACCACCAATGGTAGCAACAATTAGGCCAATACCCGCAGCGATCCTAATTGTCTTATCGATTAGACCTACATTTTTAGTCATAAATGTCTTCCCTTTAAATTGAAATATACATGTATTATTTTTATCATATCTTTTAGAAGAAATAGATATAAAATCAAGTTTTTTTAACGGGGGGAATTATGAAAAAGATCTCAAAATACATTTTATTACTATTAACACCTTTCGCCTTCTTGACGATCCAAGGTTGCGTAGGTGAAGCCAAATCAAATATTGTCTCTGAAGAAGTGACATATACAGATGGTGACATCACCATGAAAGGTTACATTGCTTATGATGATTCCATTAAAGGTAAACGTCCAGGTGTAATCGTCGTACATGAGTGGTGGGGGCATAATGACTACTCACGCAAGAGAGCAGACATGTTAGCCAAAGAAGGCTACACTGCAATCGCTCTTGATATGTTTGGTGATGGAAAAAACACGGATCATCCAAAAGATGCCAAGGCTTTTGCAACTGAGGTTAGAAAAAAAGCAGACGCCGGTAAAGGTCGATTTGAAGCAGGTCTAAATCTTTTAAAGAAGCATAAAACTGTCAACGCTGAGCAAATCTCTGCTGCTGGATACTGCTTCGGTGGTGGTGTTATTTTAGATATGGTTAGGAAAGGAGTTGATCTAGATATGGTTGGCGTATTCCATGGTGGATTGAAAACGAATAATGCTGCAGATGCAGGATCTCTTGCTGGCAAAAAGGTCATGGTTTTCAATGGCGCAGATGATCAAAGTGTGAAACTTGAACAAGTTCAAGATTTCATTGCTGAGATGTCAGCTGCAAAGGCTGATTTAACAGTCGTGAATTATCCGGATACAGTACATGCATTCACTAACCCAGGGGCAACAGCCATTGGAGAGCGTTTAAAGTATGGCAATCTTCGTTACAATGAGAAAGCTGATAAAGACTCATGGTCTAAATTTACAAACGCACTAGCGAATCTTTATTAATCATCAAACCCAGCATAGCAATATGCTGGGTTTTATCCACCATGCATGAGCTCCAAGAACATTCAATACAATGTCCTTATTGCGGAGAGGTGATAGAAGTTCTGGTTGACTCTTCTCAAGAAGAGCACAATTACATTGAAGACTGCTCGGTTTGTTGTCAACCAATCAATATATATGTATCTATCGGTTTTGATGGTGAAACTTCCCTTGAAGCAGTTTCAGATTATTAGTTCTTATTCTCGAAGGTCTCTTCACTAAACTCAGCAAACTTACCTCGAACTGCTTTTGTAAGTTCAACTGCAAATAACTTAAGATGCTCATTCT
The DNA here is from genome assembly GCA_008080915.1 of Gammaproteobacteria bacterium. Taxonomy (GTDB): domain Bacteria; phylum Pseudomonadota; class Gammaproteobacteria; order PS1; family Pseudothioglobaceae; genus VMDI01. Next base: position 4,440 of record VMDI01000051.1, read on the forward strand.
CTCTTTTGGTCTGTTTTTGGATCTCAGTAAGACCGTTATTGAATTTGTTCAGATAAAGATTATCAATCTGTCTGTTAGAGCCAATCATGATTGCCATACAAGCATTATCCAGACGTGAGAGAATTAATTGAGTGGTATTAACACTGGCATTTTGCCATTCATCCATAATCACAATGGCACCACTTAACGTTCTACCTCTCGCCTCACCTGGCCATAGAGTTTGAATCATATACTGCTCTTTGAGTTCTTCAATTTTTGAATCAATCGATTCTTGTTTGGTTTTATTTTTATGGTTTTTAAGCTTAGGTTTAGCGATAAATTCCAAAGTGTCATATAGTGCCATGTTGTAGATTCTGAATTTCTCATCATTGCCACTCAGGTATCCAACATCAGCGCCCTTATCGATTGATTCAATGGAATTTCTGACATAGACAATCTTGTCATAGAGCCCCTTATCAATCAATCGCATGGCTCCGCTAATGGCAAGAAGTGTTTTTCCTGAGCCAGCCTTAGCATCAACAACCATCAGATCATATTCATTCGATAGGATGGCTTTCGTTAGAAATTTTTGCCTGAGATTAAGAGGCTTAACAGTGAGATGATTAAAATCTGCATCCTCAACTACCAAGATTCTTTTATTAACAATAATTGCATACTGCTTATTGCCGTCTGGTGCCAGGAATTCATAACAGAAATTTTCATTTTGATGATCTTCGACATAATCCGTTATGTCTTTACCGTTCATTTGATTAAAACTGCTAGAGCTAACTTCAACTGTTCTAAAAAACTCAAAATTTGGTTTTTCATCTCTATCATCATGAAGGGTCTCTGTTCCTATATTTTTAAATAGCGCGTATGCTCTGGCATAAATATCGAGAGAGACAAAGATAATTTTTTGACCCTTGTAGAATTTTTGAGCTACCTCGCAGGTCTCAATAATTCTTTTATCATTACTCTCAGCAATATATTTATATTCAAGATCTGCATTGTAGGAATCTTTAGAGATTAGATCAATTTTGATGTCATCTTTATAGAGTTTGATGACCTTGAAACCTTTTTTATGTTTCACTTCTTTAACTTTACTTGCCGCTAAGAATCTTGCAAAGCTTCTTGCCTGATAGCCAATTTCTTGAGGCAACTTCTTCTTATCTTCTAACTCAAGAAGAACGGTTTCAGGAATTACGATTAGGTTTTGTCCCGATTCTGACAATCGGTATAAGTTTTGAATGTTTTGAAGAAGAACGTTAGTATCGAGAACGTAGACCTTAGATGACATAATTAAAAGGTATTTTTGATTAATTTTAATAAATTAAAATTATGCAAAAACACTAATTTCTCGTCTTTTGGAAAAAAAAATTATCAAGCTCAGTCCGTGTGTCAGTATTTGTAAATACAATAAAAATAATTACTGTATTGGGTGCAAAAGACATGAGGATGAAATCAGATCATGGATCGATCTTTCTACCGAAATGAAGTTGGCCATCATGAAAGATTTAAAAGATCGTGAAATTGACTAAACTTCTTCAGGAGTTTTGGCTTTGATACTTAGGGCATGAAGCTCACCACTATCAATCTGAGCTCTAACAGTTGCTAGCACCATCTTTTGCCTCTCAAGAAGTGACTTCCCTTCAAATTCACTTGAGATAACGGTAGTCGAACAACTGCAACCGTCGCCTTCCATGGTTACCTCAGAATCTTTAATGCCCTGTTTAATTAGGTTTTCAATTTCATCTATAGTCATAAGTTACTCTTAATCTTTCTGGTCTGTTATATGTCTAATGTCATTTCCATGCGCAACATAGACCACATACTGACAGATATTTTTTGCATGATCGCCCACTCTTTCTATGGATCTAGCACACCACATCACTCTAATAAAGTCTTCAATATTTTTTACATCTTCAATAAGGTAAGTAATTAGAGTTCTCTTCAGATCGTTAAAGTTAGAGTCTAAATCTTCATCAAGTTTTGCAACTTCCAAAGCTTGTTTAGCATCTAAACGAGCATAACAGTCAAGTGCCGCTGACAAGATTTCCCTGGCAGTTTTTATCATTGACTTTAAAGAGTTGTAAATGGTCATGGATTTCGTATCGACTGAAAGTTCAGTCACGAATGATGCAATTTTTTCGCTCTCATCGCCAATTCGCTCAAGATCTGTGACAATTTTAATCACGGCAAAAACATTTCTTAAATCTCCAGCGGTTGGTTGCCTTCTAGCAATCAAACTGGTGCAATCATCATCAATCTCGACCTCTAGTGCGTTTACCTTATAGTCATATTTTGCAATATCACTTGCAAGTTCAGTATCACCTTTAAGTAGTGCCTTAGTTGCCCCCTGAAAGTGATCCTCAACAAGTCCCCCCATAGTAAGAACTTTGGATCTAACTTCCTCCAACTCATCGTTGTATGCTTGTGAAATATGGTCTTGTGTATTCATATATTAACCAAACCTTCCTGTTATGTAATTTTCCGTAAGCTTATGCTCAGGATTAGTGAAAACATCATCTGTATTGTTAACCTCAACCAACCTACCCAGATGGAAATAAGCGGTTCTATCTGAAATTCTTGCTGCCTGTTGCATGGAGTGAGTAACCACTGCAATTGTATAAGATGACTTTAAGTCATACATCAATTCCTCAATAGTTGCTGTTGCAATTGGATCCAATGCAGATGTGGGTTCATCCATCAAAATCACTTCTGGTTTTACTGCAATGGTTCTAGCGATACACAACCTTTGTTGTTGTCCTCCCGATAAACCCGTTCCTGGTTTGTTGAGTCTATCCTTGGTTTCTTTCCACAGGCCTGCTTTAGTCAAACTTTCCTCAACCAAATCATCTAGCTCTGATGCGTTTTTTGTCAGTCCGTGAAGTCTAGGTCCATAAGCCACATTGTCATATATAGATTTTGGAAATGGGTTTGGCTTTTGGAAAACCATGCCCACATTGGCTCGAAGCAAAACTGGATCAATGGTCTTGTTATAAATATCCTCACCATCAAGAGTAATTTCTCCATTAACGATACAACCGTCAATAGTATCATTCATCCTATTTAAGCACCTTAATAGAGTGGATTTACCACATCCCGATGGGCCAATCATTGCCAGGATCTGATTCTTGCCTAGATCGACACTGACATCGAAGATTGCTTGCGCAGTTTCGTTATAAAAGACATCCACATGGTTACATGACATGCGAACTTTTTCTTTTAATTTCGGCGTTCCAACGGTATCACCTAACTCTTGTAATAATTCTAATTCATCTTGATTCGGCATCGATTTTTACCACCTTGTTTCGAACTTCTTACGAAGAATTATCGCTAAAAAGTTCATTAAAAATAAAAAGATTAATAGGACAACAATTGCTGCAGAAGTAAGCGCAATAAAGGCTCTCTCTGGAGAGTCTGACCAGATAAATATCTGGACCGGCAGGACTGTTGCAGGATCCATAAAGCTTTGAGGAATATCTGCTACAAAGGCTACCATTCCAATCATTAATAAAGGAGCAGACTCGCCAAGTGCTTGAGCCATTCCAATGATTGAACCCGTTAGAATTCCTGGCATTGCCAAAGGGAGAACATGATGGAAAATAACTTGCATTTTTGATGCACCTACACCTAAAGCAGCTTCCCGAATGGACGGGGGTACAGATTTAATCGACGCCCTAGTTGGGATAATAATCTTAGGTAAAGTCATCAAAAAGACTACCATACCAGCAACCAATGGTGCAGATCTAGGCATTCCAAAAAGATTGATATATATAGCCAAACCAAGAATACCAAATACGATAGATGGAACCGCGGCAAGATTATTAATGTTCACCTCAATTAAGTCGATAAATTTATTATTCTTTGGTGCAAATTCTTCAAGATAGACAGCCGCTGCAACGCCGATAGGAAAACTGAGCAAGAGAGTAATCACCATTGTGTAAAAAGAGCCTTTAAGTGCTCCCCAAATTCCTGCAAGTTCTGGCTCCCTCGAGTCACCAGAAGTTAAGAATCTTAAATTGAATCGAGTAACAATTCGTCCATCAGCTTCTAATTTGTCAATCCAGCTCACCTGCTTATCTTTAACCCTTCTTAACTCCTCAGGAATGCTTCTATCGATAATACCTTTATGGAAAGAATCCAAATCATCATCAGCCAAAACTAAAATTTCTTTTTTCGTTCCAATGAGATTTGGATTATCAATCACCATATCCCTCAACTCATATTGGGCACCAACACTGACCATACCTCTTAAGGTTTTTTTGTCTTTCCTGGATTTAATATCTGGGAAAAGTTGATAAAGCGCTTTAGAAGCCAGTGTCCTATATGAGGCTTTGAATAGCTCATCTTCACTGTAACTTGCCTTCTCTTTTAGCTTAAGATTCTTATGACTGAAATCTATCTCAAGTTTGACATAGGTTTGAGTAAATGCGGGCAGTGATTTTCCTGTAATGTCTGCAAGTAAGAAAGCGAGAAATAGAAAACTAAGAGTGATGGAAACTATGCCGTATAACTTGAAACGCTTTTCTTTAGCGTAACGCTTTTTTAAACTTGCCTTAACAATATCTTTGTTATTCATATTGCTCTCGGTATTTTCTAGTGATATGCAAAGCCACAATATTCAGCAGCAATGTAGTGACAAATAATCCCAAACCTAGTGCAAAAGCTGCAAGCGTCTTAGCGCTATCAAATTCTTGATCTCCAGTTAGAAGTGTGACGATTTGAGTGGTCACTGTCGTAACAGAATTAAATGGATTTGCAGTCAGATTTGCAGCGACACCTGCTGCCATCAAAACAATCATCGTCTCACCAATAGCACGCGAGATTGCCAAAAGAAAACCACCAACAATTCCAGGCAATGCTGCAGGCACAAGAACCTTCCAAATTGTCTCTGATCGGGTAGCGCCGAGAGCGGTTGATCCATCACGCATTGCATCAGGTACTGCTGAGATAACATCATCTGATAAGGAGAGGATAAACGGAATAATCATCATTCCCATCACTAGACCAGCTGCAAGAGCGGACTCAGAAGATACTGTGAAGTTTTCAAAGATCTGTATTTGAAAATCTAACCCAAATTGTTTCAACCAGTTTCCAAAATCTCTAATGTAAGGACCCACAGTCAATGCAGCAAAAAATCCATAAACAACTGTTGGTATTCCAGCCAATATTTCTAGAATAGGTTTTAGAACTGCTCTAACTTTTTTATTGGCATATTCTGAAAGATAAATAGCGGAAATAAGTCCCAAGGGTCCTGCAACAAGCATCGAAATAAAAGAGATAAATATAGTTCCCCAAAATATTGGAATAGCGCCAAACGCTCCAGAGGAGCTTACCTGATCCGCTCTAATGGCAATCTGGGGTGACCAGTGCGTGCCGATGACAAATTCAAAGAAATTGACTCTTTTAAAAAACTCTATTGATTCAATCAGGACTGAAAAGACGATACCAACAGTTGTCACAATAGCAATTAATGCGCAAGTTAGAAGAAAGTAGGTAACAAACTTTTCAACAGAATTCCTAGTTCTGGAATCAGGTTTAATTCTTAGATAGGTAATTAAAAACCCAATGACTAAAAGGGCAATTACTGATATCGACCTCAAATCATTACTTTGATCATAGAGTTCATTGTATTGTTTTGCTGCTAAGTGATAAAAACTTGATGGATCTTGATTTCCAAGTCCGGTGACTGCAAGTTGTCTGATTTCATTAAGTGCCAAACTGACTGATTGCTCATTCATTGATGCCAACTCAGAATAGGACGAAACAATCTTTGCAGAAACAACACTGCTTTCAAGAAACATCCATAAAAAAAGGACAATCAAGGCAGGCAATGCAGTAGTAATAGCTGAAAGATATCCGTGATAGGTTGGGAGTGAATGAAGTGATACTTTATTTTCAGAAAACTGCCAGGACCTTGCTTTTCTTAACGCTAAAAAGTAAGCCACAAAGGAGCTAACAATTAACAAAGAAAATAGATTTGTATCTGTCATTTAATTGATTTAAATCTGAATAAATTAATTATATATCACTACTGAAAAAGGGTGGACAAAGCCACCCTTAATTTTTCATACATAGGAATACTAGAGCTGTAAAGGAACAGCATTTCTAGCATTATTTACTGTTTTAGCGTGCTCTTCTTCCGGGGCTGGAATGAGACCCTTATCTAAAAGATAGCCCTCTTCGCCCATCGCATCATCTGAGACAAATTCATTAATGAATTGATTTAAACCCTTGATCGAATCTCTGTGATCATTCTTAACATAGAAATAAAGAGGTCTTGAGACAGGATATGCGCCAGTGGCAATATTTTCAAAAGTGATTGGATTGCCATCAATATTAGAACCTTTCACCTTGTCCGAATTCTGATCTAAGAATGAAAATCCAAAGACGCCTAATGTAGTTGGTTCATTTGTCAGCTTTGATATGATTAAGTTATCATTCTCTCCCATTTCGACATAATGACCATCTTCTCTAACTGTTCGACAAAGAGTCTTGTAAAGCTTACTATCGGTCTTTTTCATTGCCTTCATCTGAGGGAAAGTTTTACACCCTCCCTCAATGCCTAACTCCTGAAGAGCATCTCTAGTTCCTGAGGTGGGTGGAGGTCCAAGAACCTTAATAGCGACATTCGGAAGTTTGGAATCAATCTCACTCCAATTTTTGAAAGGATTATTGATCATTTCCAAATCCGAACCGCCCTTAACTGAGGCTGGAACTTTTGCAGCAAGACCTAGATAGAGTGACCTCAAAGTTAAAGAATTAAAATCAGGTCCATTTAATTCATTTGCTATGGCAATACCATCAAAACCGACTAGCACCTCGGTAATATTCTTAACGCCATTTTTTTGGCATAAATCGAATTCACTCTTCTTAATTCTTCTGGAAGCATTTGTTACATCTGGTGTATCTAATCCGTGACCTTTACAGAACAATTTCATTCCGCCACCAGTTCCAGTCGCCTCAATTTTGGGAGTTGGCATGCCAGTTTTATTTCCAAAGGTTTCAGCAACAACTGTTGCAAAAGGAAACACCGTTGAAGACCCAACAATTTCAATATTGTCTCTAGCATTAACTGACAATGAGTATGTAGATAAAGTTGCCAGAGCAATAGAGGCAAGGATCGCTTTTTTGAAAATCATTTTTTTCTCCATAAAATATTTATCTTTTAGAGAAAGTATATAAATTAAATGTTACAAATTTGTTACAAATTACAATTTAAAAGTAACTTTAAATTCAGAACCTTTTCCAGGCGCACTTTTGAAACTGAAAATTCCATTGTTTCGAATTGCTGACTCATTAACAATTGAAAGGCCTAGCCCGGTACCCTCTATGTTTTGATCTTGGGCATCAGGAGTTCTATAGAAGGGCTCAGTCACCTGATCCATCTCTTTTTGACTAATACCAATTCCTTGATCAATGACCTTGAAGACACCATCTCCATTTTCCTTACCCCAAAAGATATTTATCTCGCTATTTTTTGGAGAATATTTGACCGCATTTTCAATCAAGTTCGATGCAATACTGTAAAGCTGGTATTCAGTCCCTAAAAGCTCTAACTTTTTATCAATATCCAAGTTGATCTTTTGTTTGAATTTGACTGAATTTTTTAAGTTGATAATTGATTCATCGATGACTGATGAAAAATTTACATACTTACTAATCTTATTGGCATTTTCTGCATCTCTTAGACCACTAAGAATTAATAAATCGGTAATTAGAGCATCCATCTTTTGTCCATGCTCATATGCAATATCGACCATTTCAATAGATTTCTTATCAAGATCTTTATTTTGCTTGAGCATTTCAAGATAACCATTAATGATAGTTAATGGCGTTCTCATCTCATGTGAAGCATTGGAGATAAATTTTTTGCGGCTAGCATCTAACCTGACTCTTTCAGAAATATTACGAATACTGATGATACGAACATTCCTGGTAAGTTTAGAGATTGTCATCATCAGGGTGTCATCTCCATTTGGAGACTTCAGCTCAAACTCAGTAGCTTCAGGAGATCGAAGTTTTCTTGATAATTCCTCGTATCGGAAAATATTCTGAATAGGTATTCCAACATCTTTTTTTCTTTGCAGAGATAGTATTTTTGCTGCCCTTTTATTGATCCACTGTATTTCATTCCTTCCATTTAGAACAATAGTTGGAAAGGGGAAAGATCTCAATACCTCATTAAAACGTACCTTAAGTTTTGTATTTCTCTCTCTTTCAAGTTTAAGGCTTTTTCTTATTTTTAGAGCATGACCAATCAGTCTGTCCCAGATGCCTCCACCAGAAGGAGCCTCATCAACATTGGCACCTCTTTCAATCCATCTTTCAAAATTAAACAATAAGTCAAGAGACCACAAAATATAGCCAGCAAGTGCAATTAGTAAAAGCTCAAGGTAATAACCTGTCAAAAAGCCAAAAAATAAAGCGATTAAAACAACAGCTATTAATTTCGTTTTTTCTGATGATCTACTGTCCATTATTTATTTAGGCGATAGCCAACTCCCCTTATCGTCTCTAATCTATCTGAGTTATTATCCACTAATAACTTTCTCAATCTAGAAATGGCAACATCAACAGCACGGTCAGAAATTTCCATATTGGTCTCCCAGACCTTATTAACAATCTCCTCTCGAGAAAATGTTTTTCCAGGTTTTTTTATTAATAATTTCATTAATCTGAATTCATTCTTTGTCAGCTTAACTGGTTTATTATGGATTTGAAATTCATGATTATCATCATCCAAAAATAACTCTCCGAGAGAAATCTGATCAGTACTCCCTATACCGCTTCTTCTCATAAGAGAATGAATTCTGGCATCTAACTCACTCAATAGAAAGGGCTTTACTAAAAAATCATCTACGCCAGAACTAAAACCCTTTATCTTATCTGACTCTTCTCCTTTTGCAGTTAACATCAAGATAGGAATATCTTTGGAATCGGAAAAATTTCTCACCCTGGTAACAATCTCTGGTCCTTCAATGTCTGGCAACATCCAATCTACTATCATTAAATCTGGTTTTTTCTCTTTTATAAATTTAAGGGCCGTCTGCCCATTAATAGCAGTCACAATTTGATATTTTGATTTTAAGTAATCACTTAGCATCTTTAGGATGGATAACTCATCATCCACTATCAGAATTGTTTTCACTTTTCTTCGTCCTCATCAAATAAGATTCTATGACCTTCTCCCTCGAGATCATCATAGTCACCCTTTCTAATTGCACGGATTAGAAAAAAAACTAGAACCATTCCAACAATAATCATGCTTGGAATAAGCCAATAAATTACATCCATTATTATGTATTACAAAATTTATTTTTTAATAAGGGGACAAGTTTATCCTTATATCTACAATTTAGGAACTGAAATCTCCAGGCGTGGCCTGTAGTGCTTTGACTAGTGTTTAAGATTTCAGTTTTGTATAATTGTATTTAGCTTTTGTTACAAAAGTATTGCAAAAAAATATTCGGCAAATGATGGGCTTGATGATCAATAAGTTAGAATTACAGTCCACATTATCAGTAGTAAGATTACTGACAAGAAGACTGCTGCAGAGCCAATATCTTTAGCTCTTTTGGATAACTCATGCTTTTCTGTTCCTATTCTGTCAACTACTGACTCAATTGCAGTATTAATTAGCTCGACAACCAGGAGCAACAAAACTGGAAAAACCAACAACGTTTTCTCGACTCCTCCATTGCCAAGATAAAGACCAAGTGGAATTAAGAGACCTGCCAATATAAGCTCTTGTCTAAAAGCAGACTCCCCTCTAAAGGCAGATATTAACCCATCTACTGACCACTTAAATGCGTGGAAGAAATGCCTAAATCCTTTTAATTTTTTCATTTATCTATTAATCCTATTTGGAATATATCCTTATCTTTCTGATAAAGCTCTGTTTGTGTCTCATAAAATCCTAGAAGACTATGAAAAACATGATCATGATTTAGTTCTTTATTTCTATTTTCTTGAAATTTTTCTATTGAAATATCGTCATGTCCCGAGCCAAACCATACTATACCCGGCACCTTTGTTTGAGTATCTGGTGCAAGAGAATAAGGCAACCCATGTAGATAAATATTCGCCTCTCCTAGTGATTCTCCATGGTCACTTATGTACATCATTGAAGTTTCATATTCTGCATCATATTTCTTCAAAAAATCAATAACACTATTTAAAAAATAGTCTGTGTAGAGAATCGTATTGTCATAGACATTATTGATTTCTTCTTGAGAGCAAGAATTTAATTGATTGGTTTCACAAATAGGTTCAAATTTTTTAAATTCTTCAGGATATCTTTTGAAATAGTCTGGACCATGACTCCCCATTTGATGCAAAATGATAAGAATATCCTTGTTAGGCCTTTGTTTGATGTAGTAATCGAGTCCATCAAGCATTCCAATATCCCTGCATTCGACATCACAAACTGGATTTACTCCTGGGGTTCTAAAATCTTCATATTGAACCCAATTTGCAACCCCCTTGGATGAAGAATTGTTATCTCTCCAGAGAACTTCAACTCCAGCTCTCCATAAAATATCCAAGACATTGTCTTTGTTAGACGCCTTATTTGCGGAAAAGTTCTCTTTACCATCTATTGAGAACATACAGGGAACAGAAATTGCTGTACTAGTTCCACAAGAGGATATATTAGTAAAGCTTACTAGATTCTTTTGCTTGCTTAATAAAGGATTAGTTAGCTTATCGTAACCATTTAAAGAAAAACGGTCTAAGCGAGCAGTTTCACCAACAACCATTATAGCTAACTCCTTAGGATCATCATCAGTCTCTTGAATATTTACATCCATGCCAATTTCTTTATAGGGTGGTAACACTTCAAAATAATTTTTCTTTATTAGTTTATATGTTGCGTAAACACTTGAAAGTGGATTCGAATGAACTCTTAACTCCTTATGCTCCCTGAAAAATGATGCGTAAAAACTACTCAGTGATAATGCAATGATTGTTACTAAAGTGAATGAAGATACGCCAAGAAAAATATGTGACTTCAGTCTTTTAAAGTAGGTTTGTTTTTTTGACTTTGTTAGAAATAAAAAAAGCGTAGGGGCAACAAAAACATTAATGAGATATAAAAACATCTCCCAAGACAACAATCCTCTTGCCTCTTTAGTATTTGTTTCTAAAGCATTGATTAACATATTGTGATCAATCACTACCCCATAAACATCGATGAAGTATGCAGAAAAAGCAGAAATAAGCAGAAAAAGGGACAGTACATACTTATATAAACCATGCATTGTCAATATAGATAAGAGAAGAGTTAAAAGAAATAACTGAAAGAAAAATAATGAAATACCATAAGACAAGGCTATGTTTCTATCTTGGAGCCACTGAAATAAATTGCTATACATTGTTGCATTTGCCACAATATTTATATACAAAGCAACCAGAATGACGTAACTTGTACTAGAAATATTTCTCAATAATTTCATCCAATTTTTAAGTTGTTAATTTCGGGCAATTATTTCTTTGTTTTTTTAAGTTGTCTATCAGATTTTTTAACTACTTTCATTGGTATAAATACCTATTAATTATTAAATCAATCTATATTTTTAAGCTGCTTACAGATAAACTCTTACTAAATAAAAATTCAAAGGATTTATATGAAAGATAAATTTCTAGATGCCATGATGTTCCGTCATGCCTGTAAAGAGTTTGATGATTCTAAAAAAATTAGCGATGAAGATTTTG
>VMDI01000019.1 GCA_008080915.1 Gammaproteobacteria bacterium
TCCCTAAGATAATCAAATCCTAATTCATTGTTAGTTCCATAAGTAATGTCACAAGAATATGCGCTCTGTTTGTTTTCATGGGGCATATCGGAAGTAATTACTCCAACAGTAAGTCCTAAGAAATTAAAAGCTTTGCCCATCCATTCTGCATCTCTTCGAGCAAGATAATCATTAACTGTCACGATATGAACGCCTTTGCCAGATAGTGCATTCAAATATGCTGGCAAAGTGGCAACCAAGGTTTTTCCTTCTCCCGTTCCCATTTCAGCAATGTTGCCGTCATTAAGAACCATTCCTCCAATCAACTGGACGTCATGATGTCTTAAACCCAAAGTTCTGGTACTTGCTTCGCGAATTACAGCAAATGCTTCAGGAAGGAGGTCGGCTAAACTCTCTCCGTTAGAGAGTCTGTTTTTAAACTCCTGTGTTTTGTTTGTAAGATCTGAGTCTGAAAGGGCTTGATTCTCTTTCTCTAAGGCATTAATTAGGTTGACAGTTTTCGAATATTGTTTGATTAGCCTTTGGTTCCTAGAGCCAACCAACTTAGATACAACTTTATTTATAATATTCATTGAAAGAGAAACTCAAAAAATTAAACTATTTTCTCATAGTATGCCCAATAAATCGATATTAAACCTTTCAAAATATACTCCTGATGGTAAATTGGGCGGTCTTTTCGAAAATGCAAAAAAAAATAATGTGGTTACTCAACAAATTAAAAGCACTTTTCCTAAAGATCTTAATACGCTCGAAGTGTGCTCAATTTCTCATGAAACTATAACATTACAAGCTCAAAACCAATCTCAAGCATTCAAAGCTTCTCAACAAAAAAATGATTTATTAGTGCTTCTTGGTTTTGATCCAAGATCAACAACTCTTAAAATAATAATTGCACAACAATATTAGAATAATTACCTATTATTGATAACTGATATAGACTATAATATCGCGGTGATTTTTTACATCAAGCATCTATAAATTCATAGGAATTAGTGATATGTCAGGACAGGAAATAGACCTCAAGAAAAGAAGATTTTTAACTCAGGCCACCAGCGTAGTAGGCGCTGTCGGTGTAGGATTTGTTGCGTGGCCATTTTTATCTACATGGAGTCCCTCTGCTGCTGCAAAAGCTGCTGGAGCACCTGTAGATGTTGATATCTCTAAACTCGAACCTGGGCAACTTGTTAGAGTTCTCTGGAGAAAAAAACCCGTTTGGATTTTTAGAAGAGATGATCAAATTATTTCTGACCTTAAGACTCTTGAGTCCGATCTTGCCGATCCTAACAATGAGCAACAGCAACAACCAGAATATGCAAAAAATCCAACGCGTTCAATCAAACCAGAGATCGCGGTAATTATTGGAGTTTGTACTCATCTTGGTTGTTCACCTACCTATCGTCCTGAAGTTGGTGCAGCTGATCTGGGTGGTGACTCATGGAAGGGAGGTTTTTATTGCCCATGCCATGGATCTAAATTTGACCTAGCTGGAAGAGTATATGCTGGCGTTCCAGCGCCTACTAACCTAGTGGTACCTCCGTATCATTTTGTTAATGATTCACTGATTCGAGTCGGTGTTGATCCACAAGCATAAATTAAGGGAGTAATAAATGGACAATAACAAAAATTGGATTGATCAGCGTTTTCCTCTTACTAAAGTCTGGAATGAGCATTTAGCTGAATATTACACTCCTAGGAACTTCAACTTCTGGTATTTCTTTGGGTCTCTGGCGATCCTTGTATTAGTTATTCAATTGATAACTGGCATATTTCTGACCATGCACTTTAAACCTGAAGCTGGACTTGCTTTTGACTCGGTTGAATACATCATGAGAGATGTTGATTGGGGCTGGTTAATAAGATATATGCACTCCACCGGTGCTTCTGCATTCTTTGTAGTGGTCTATCTTCACATGTATAGAGCATTAATTTATGGTTCATATAAGGCACCAAGAGAACTAATATGGATTATTGGAATGGTAATCTATATTGCTTTAATGGCGGAAGCTTTCATGGGTTACGTTCTTCCTTGGGGGCAAATGTCCTATTGGGGAGCACAAGTAATTATTTCTTTATTTGGATCAGTGCCAGTTATTGGACCAGACTTATTGGTTTGGATTCTAGGTGATTATGCGGTAGGAGATGCAGCACTAAATCGCTTCTTCTCTCTTCATGTGATTGCGATGCCTCTAATTCTTGTAGTTTTGGTGTTCCTTCACATTGTGGCTCTTCATACAGTCGGTTCAAACAACCCTGACGGGATTGAAATCAAAAAGAACAAAGATAAAAATGGTATTCCAAAAGACGGCATACCTTTCCATCCTTACTACAGTGTTAAAGATATTGTGGGCGTGGTTGTTTTTTTGATGATTTTCTCTGCAGTCATCTTTTTCGCACCTGCTCTCAATGGATATTTCCTTGAACACGCAAACTTTGTTGAGGCCAACCCTCTTAAAACTCCGGAGCATATTGCACCATTGTGGTATTTGACACCTTTTTATTCTGTACTAAGAGCTATCCCTCCAATGTTTGGTTCTCAATTCCCTGGAGTTCTTGCTATGTTTGCGGCATTATTAATCTTCTTTGCATTGCCGTGGCTAGATAGATCTAAAGTGAAATCAATTAGATATAGATCTCTTCCATACAAGATTGCATTGGGAATATTTGTAGTGAGTTTTGTTTGGTTGGGTTATCTTGGTATGCAACCAGTTACACCTATGAATGCTTTCTTGGCAAGAGTATTTACAGCTACATATTTTGGTTTCTTTATATTAATGCCTTGGTTTACCTCTATTGGACAAACCAAACCGGTGCCAGAAAGATTAACAGGAGTGTAATTATGAAAAATATAAAAATTTTTACAGCATTCATCTTGGTCTTATTCGGGGCAAACGTTATAGCGGCATCCTCAAATGTAAAACTTGAGTCAGCCAATACAGATATCTCTGATTATGATTCTTTAAAAAGAGGTGCTAAACATTTTATGAACTATTGTTCTGGTTGTCATTCCATTGAACTTATGAGATATAACCGAATCGGTCAAGACCTCGGAATGTCAGAGGATGAGGTCGTAAGTGATTTACTTTATGCAGGCTCTAAACCAGGTGAAAAAATGAAAAGCGCAATTTCAACTAGCGCATCAACAAAGTGGTTTGGTGGTACTCCGCCTGATTTATCCTTGACCTCTAGATCAAGAGGCGTAGATTGGATTTACTCATACTTAAAAGGTTTTTATCCTGACGCAAAAAGAACTTTTGGTGTTAACAACCATGTTCTAGCAAATGCTTCTATGCCAGATGTTTTGTGGTCTCTAAGACAATCGAAATCAGCGGAAGCGTTTGATCAAGACGTAAGAGATATCACAAACTTCCTAGACTATGTTGGTGAACCTGCTAAATTGGTCAGAGTTGACCTTGGTATTAAGGTTATGCTTTTCCTAGCTGTCCTTTTGGTTCTTTCTTATTTGCTTAAGAAAGAGTATTGGAAAGATGTCAAATACGGCAAATGGAAAGCCAAATAAACCCAATTCATTTAAGGGGAAAAAATGTTACCAAAACCTAATCCTTCAGCAACCATACTTTATGCTTCACCAAATGAGATGGAGTCTCATTTAATTAGGCTTGTTATGGCTGAGAAAAATATTGAACGTGAGGTTATCAATCTCAAAATTGATCAAATGCCCGAAGAAATTTTGGAGTTAAACCCATGTGAAATTCTTCCCACTCTTTTTGACAGGGGTATGGTTTTATATGATCTGCATGTACTGACAGAATACTTAGATGAGAGATTTCCTTTCCCGCCTTTATTGCCTGTTGACCCAATTGAAAAAGCGGAAAAAAGATTAATTTTCTTCAGATTTACGAGAGCAGCAGGTTCATGGTATGAGCTTGCAAATACTATTGAAAATGGAGATAAAAAGGAAGCAGATGAGGCGCGCAAGCTTCTTTCTTCTGGTCTTATTGAGTTGATTCCACTATTCAATTATCAACCTTATTTTAAAAGCGAAGAATTTGGCTTAGTCGACGCCTGTCTTGCTCCTCTTTTATGGAGACTTGGGGCTCTTGGGATTGATCTTGGTGCAAAAGCAAAACCAATTAATGATTATGCCAAGAAGCTCTTCTCTAGAGAAGCCTTCCAAGAAAGTCTTTCTGAGGTTGAAAAAGAATTAAACTAGTGAGTTCACCCTCACCTAATCCATATCTTTTGCGAGCTTATTGGGAATGGATGGAAGATGCCGGCCATACTCCACATATTTTAGTCAACTGTACTCATAATTCTGTTCAGCTTCCTAAGCCATATTCAGAACAAGATAAAGTTCTTCTAAATATTGCTAGCTCTGCAACTAGTGCTCTTATACTTGGCAATGAACATGTAAAGTTTAAGGCTCGTTTCGATGGAAAGTCCCACGATGTCTATGTGCCTATTGAGGCAATTGAGTCAATCTATGCAATTGAAAACGGAATCGGAATGATGTTCAACCACCCTGACAAAACAAAGAAGAAAGAAGATCATTTAAGAATTGTTGATTAGTTTTTTGAGTTGATCAATAAAAGACTCTATCCCGTTTTCATTATATTTTAATACCGGATGTCTGGTAAATTCCTGTAGCTCAGATTTATTGTTGAGGCTTGTTTCCCTCTCCTCTGTGATCTGATTGAGAATGACGCACATAATCTTTATTCTTCGCTGTTCAGCAGCATTAATGGTTAACAATGCCTGATTAATTGCTCCCAGTTCATCATTAACAACAATAATAACTGGTAATCCGAGCTTTGATATAAGATCAACATTAAGCCCGTCTTCCGCTATAGGGGACAAAATACCACCAGCACCTTCTACAATTAGAAATTCTTTGTCGGTTTGACAGGCCTCAAAAAGATCTTGAATGGTAAGGCTGGTTTTGGCATCTTTAGCTGCAAGTCTTGGGCTTGCGCACATTTCAAATTTAAATCGACAAACAGTGTCGATATTCTCATTTCTTCCAGATGCCTCGTAGAGTTTGTTTGCGTCAGAAGGAAATAGATCTCCGTTAATGTCCTTACAGTCAGACTCAACTGGCTTTCTAACGCTTAGGTCTATGTCTGTCTTAAGTGATTTTATAATCCTGGCGCCAATATGAGTTTTGCCTACGCCTGTATTATTACTAGTTATAAAGAAACCTTTCATTCAGATATTTTACCTTTTATGATTTGGGCTTGACAGCATGTGCTTAAAGTATAATTCGATGCATGAATTCTAACCTCAAAGTTAACTACTGCGGCATTGAGCTTAACTCCCCAATAGTGTTATTGTCTGGGTGTGTTGGTTTTGGTGAAGAATATACCCGTATTGATGGTTTTTCTAATTCTGATGTTGGTGCTGTTTGTTTAAAAGGAACAACCAACGAACCTAGACTTGGAAATCAACCCCATAGAATATATGAGACTCCAGATGGAATGATAAATGCGATTGGACTCCAAAACCCTGGCTCTGATTTTGTAATCAATGACATTCTCCCAACACTTGATAAAACCGAAACTAAATTTATCATCAACATCTCAGGTTCAACCATAGAAGAGTATGGTGAACTGGCTAAGAAATTTGATCAAACCGACATTGACGCAATTGAGATTAACATTTCATGTCCAAATGTCAAAGAGGGTGGTGTTGCCTTTGGAAATGATCCAGATATGTCCTATCGTGTTGTAGAGATATGCAGACAAAACACCACAAAACCATTAATTACTAAACTATCCCCGAATCAAACAGATATTGCCTACAGTGCACAGCGCTGCATAGATGCGGGTTCAGATGGTTTGGCTGTAATAAATACTCTAATGGGGATGGCGATTGATATCGACTCCAGAAAGCCATTTATCGGCAACAACCAAGGAGGGTTATCTGGTCCTGCAATTAAACCCATCGCTCTTCTTAAAACACATCAGGTTTATCAGGTTAGTAAAAAATATAATGTTCCAATTATTGGACAGGGTGGAATTAATTCTGCTGAAGATGCCATCGAATTTATTATCGCCGGGGCAACAACAGTAGGAGTTGGAACTGCTCTGTTTTATGACCCGTTAATCTGCCACAAAATTAATGATGGCATCAGTGATTACTTGCTTAGAAACAATATCAAAAATATTAGCGAACTTGTTGGTTCTCTTCAACTAAATGATTTCTCTTCACCTTGTGACTCATAAATATGGAATTTGATTTCAAAACCATTGAAGAATCTGCACAGAAATACTGGCTTGAAAATAAGACTTTCAATGTAGAAGAAGACACTAAAAAAGAAAAATTTTATTGTTTGTCAATGTTTCCTTATCCCTCTGGAAAGCTTCATATGGGTCATGTCAGAAACTATTCTATTGGGGATGTGATTTCCAGGTTTCAGAAAATGTTGGGCAAAAATGTCCTCCAACCAATTGGCTGGGATGCATTTGGATTGCCTGCAGAAAATGCCGCCATACAGAACAAAGTCCCCCCTGCGAAATGGACCTATGAAAATATAAATTATATGAAAGGTCAGCTTGTCGAACTTGGTTTTGGATATGACTGGGAGCGTGAACTGGCAACTTGTCATCCAGAATACTACCGCTGGGAACAGTGGCTGTTTACAAAATTGTTTGAGAAAGGTCTTGTTTATAAAAAAGATGCCGAGGTTAACTGGGATCCAGTAGATCAAACTGTTCTAGCCAATGAACAAGTTATTGACGGAAGGGGTTGGCGATCTGGAGCTTTAGTTGAAAAGAAAAAAATCTCTCAGTATTTTATGAGAATTACTGATTATGCGGATGAGCTATTACAAGACATTAATAAATTAAAGGGTTGGCCTGAAGCGGTTAAATTAATGCAAACAAACTGGATAGGCAAGTCCAAAGGATTAGAGGTTGATTTCACAATTGAAGGAAAGAATCCAATCACCGTTTTTACGACAAGACCCGATACTTTGATGGGTGTCACCTATCTTGCCATTGCATCCGAACACCCTTTGGCTATAGAAATCGCCCAAAATAATGACAAAATATCGGCTTTTATTGAATCATGTAAAACCATGGAAACCAGTGAAGCCGCTATGGAAACCATGGAGAAAAAGGGTGTCGCAACTGGTGTTTACTGTGATCATCCTATTACTGGAAAACCAATAGAGGTTTGGATTGCAAACTTTGTCTTAATGGGTTACGGAACAGGTGCGGTGATGAGTGTTCCTGCTCATGATCAGCGTGATTATGAATTTGCCAAGAAGTACAACATTGATATTAAACCCGTCATTAAGCCTAAGGATTCTGATGTAGACATTTCCAAAGAGGCTTTTACAGAAAAAGGGGTTTTGTTTGATTCTGGTGAGTTTGACGAGCTTAATTTTAAAGAGGCCTTCTCCAAAATCTCTGCATCTTTACTTGCTAAAAAACTAGGAAAGATTAAAACAAACTTTCGTTTGAGAGACTGGGGGGTTTCTCGTCAACGTTACTGGGGTTGTCCAATTCCTGTAATTAACTGTGAGTTTTGTGGGTCTTTGCCTGTGCCGGAAAAAGATTTACCGGTTATATTGCCAGAAGATGTTTCTTTTGATGGGGTTGGCTCTCCAATAAAACAAATGCCTGAATTTTATAATTGCGACTGCCCTTCATGTGGCAAGCCTGCAAAAAGAGAAACTGATACATTTGATACCTTCTTTGAGTCGTCTTGGTATTTCGCACGTTATGCTTGTAAAGACAACACATCTGGAATGCTTGACGATAGAGCAAAATATTGGCTAAAAAATGGGGTTGATCAATATGTGGGTGGAGTTGAGCATGCAATTCTTCATCTTCTTTATGCTCGATTTTTCAATAAACTAATGCGTGATGAGGGTTTGTTAGAGAATGACGAGCCATTTAAAAATCTTTTAACTCAAGGTATGGTCCTTAAAGACGGATCAAAGATGAGCAAATCTAAAGGCAATACTGTTGACCCTCAAGAGATGATCTCCAAATATGGTGCTGATACAGTGAGGCTTTTTATTCTTTTTGCTGCCCCCCCAACACAAGACCTTGAATGGAGTGACCAAGGACTGGAGGGCTCTCATCGTTTTGTGCAGAAAATATTCAGGCTGGTTAATTCTTTTATTTCTGATACTAATGGTGCCGATTTTTCCCATATCGATCTGACCGGGTTAAATGCTGTACAAAAAGAAATTAGAAATAAAGTTTATACCACTCTTGAAAAGGTCTCGGATGATTTGGATAGAAGGCACTCATTCAATACAGCTATCGCTGCACTGATGGAATTAACTAATTCTCTTGTGAGGTTTGATAAAACTGATGCAAACTCCTTGTCCATAAAGTATGAGGCTATAAACATTCTTCTAAAAATGCTAAGCCCCATAACTCCACACATTTGTCATCATCTATTTAAAGAGCTTGGAAATACAGAAGCAATTGTTGATACTTTTTGGCCAAAAGTAGACAAAATAGCTCTTGTGAAAGATGAGATTGAAGTGGTTGTTCAGGTTAACGGAAAACTAAGAGCAAAAATTAGTTGTGGTGTCAATCTCGAAAATTCTGAATTGGAAAAACTAGCGATGCAAGATGACAATGTTTCAAGATTTATTTCTGATAATGAAATTGTTAAAATCATTATCGTTCCCAACAAGCTTGTTAATATTGTTGTTAAATAAGTTGGCTTAAAAACGGGTTCAAATTTTCGTCATACAACAACTTTATATACCTTAAATTACCCATTAGATAAAAAAGACTAAATGAAGTCTTAAAATCAAAATATGGGGTTATTAGCTTCTTTCTAGTTTAGAACTATTTTTTATCAACTAACTTGAGCTCACTAACCTGTCAATCATTGGAGTTAACAACAAGTCCATGACCTCGACCATAAAATCGCCCTTGTAAACAAGAGTTTGTTCATTTTGTAAAAAGGCCATTGCTTCAGCAGGTAGTTTTTTAACTATCTGGGCTAAGTCACAATCTACTCGAACTGTGGTAACCACCATAGAATCTTCTGGCGGTGGTACAGCTTGTCCACTGAAAGGATTTGAAGTGTCGATTAAAGGAATGCGATGGAAATTGATGTGTGTGTTCTCAAACTGTGGTGTAATAAATTCAACATAGTCTGGCATTCTATCGACAATTATCTCAGCTACCTGTTCAGGCGTATAAGGTCTCTCTGAAGTATCTCGATAAATTTTTTGAATCCACTCAATGTTAACTGAAGGAACAACGCCCACCAATAAATCAACTTGTGATGCAACATCAGCATTTTTGGTTCTAACACCACCATGAAGACCTTCATAAAACATAAGATCTGTTCCATCTTCAATGTCCTCCCAAGGAGTAAATTGTCCTGGTTCTAGATCTGTTCCTAGTCTACCATTATGCTCAACAGCCTCTTCATCTGAATGAATATAGTATCTTCTTTGGCCTTTACCACTTTCTCCATACTCTTTAAATAATGCTTCTAGTTTGTCAAAGTGGTTCGCATCCTCTGCAAAGTGAGTAAGAACTTGACCCTCTTCTCGAGTTTTTTCTACTTGAACACGCATTTCTGCACGCTCATACTTATGAAAACTGTCACCTTCGATTACAGCAACATTAAGGCTCTTATTTTGAAAGATTTTTTCAAAAGCTCTTTTAACAAAAGTGGTTCCCGCACCCGAAGAACCGGTCACTGCAACTACAGGGTGTTTCTTTGACATGTTTTCTCCTAATAATCTAGATTTTCAACAGACAAAGCATTATCTTCAATAAAGTTTCTTCTCGGCTCTACCTCATCTCCCATGAGGGTAGAAAAAACTTCATCGGCTGCAATGGTGTCTTCAACCTTAACCTTAAGCAGGTTTCGATTTTCAGGATCCATTGTGGTTTCCCAAAGCTGTTCTGGATTCATCTCACCCAGACCCTTATACCTTTGAAATCCTTGCCCTTTTCTAGCTTCATCCATTAGGAATTCAATCATCTCTGAAAAAGTTGAAACTTTTTCTGTTTTACCGTTTTTCTCTACTCTACTTTCTGAAGAGAAGTGTGATTGTACTTCCTTGAAATACTTTTTAATTTGTTCGTAATCACCAGAATCAAAGAATGATTTATCTAACCCAATTGATGAGGCGATTACACCGTATATTTTAACATTGTGTGTAATATTATTATCTCCATCAAGTAGTATTTCATGCTCCTCTGAGGGGATAGCGCCACGGTTTAAAAATGTTGTTATGTCTTTAACCAATCTTTCCAAGCCTGTTTTATCATTTGCTTTTTCAACTGGTTTACAGCTTAGAAGTGCTTCAAGCAATTCTGGGGTGTATTTGCTTTTGAGTTTTTGTATAACTTTAGATATTTTTTTATATTGATTCACCATTGATTCTAAAGCCATTCCTGAAATAGCAGGGGAGTCGGTGGTTGGATAAAACTCAGTACTCGCAATAGATTCTTGGTAAAGATAATCCTGTAACTCGCTATCATCCTTCAAATATCTTTCTTGTTTACCTTTTTTGATCTTGTATAGCGGTGGCTGTGCAATGTATAAGTACCCTCTTTCTACAATTTCAGGAAGGTGCCTGTAGAAAAAGGTAAGCAATAGGGTTCGTATATGCGCACCATCAACGTCTGCATCAGTCATGATAACAATTTTGTGATATCTTAGCTTTTCGATATCATATTCCTCTTTGCCAATTCCACAACCAAGAGCAGTAATAAGAGTTCCAACTTCTTGAGAGGTAAGCATTTTTTCAAATCTAGCTTTCTCAACATTTAGAATTTTTCCTTTTAGTGGAAGAATGGCTTGGGTTCTTCTATCTCGTCCTTGTTTGGCCGAACCACCTGCGGAATCACCCTCAACCAAGAAAAGTTCGCTTTCAGCTGGATCTTTAGTTTGACAATCGCTTAATTTACCCGGAAGGCCAGCAATATCTAGAACCCCTTTTCTACGGGTCATTTCTCTAGCTTTTCTGGCGGCATCCCTAGCTCTTGATGCCTCAATAATTTTGCCAACAATTATTTTTGCTTGGTTAGGGTTTTCTAGAAGATAATCATTTAATTTTTCCCCAACTGCAGACTCAACTGGCGCTCTAACCTCTGATGAAACAAGTTTATCTTTTGTTTGTGATGAAAATTTAGGGTCTGGAACCTTAACCGATACAATTGCTGTTAAACCTTCCCTGGTATCTTCACCAGTAATATTTGATTTCTCTTTTTTTGCAAGACCTGATGAATCAATATAATTATTGAGTGTCCTAGTGAGTGCCCCCCTAAACCCGGCCAAATGCGAACCACCATCACGTTGAGGGATGTTATTCGTAAAACAGTAAATACCTTCTTGATAAGTATCGGACCACTGAAGGGCAACATCAACTGTAATGTCATCTTTAATAGCATCGATTTTGATAATATCTTCATGAATCGGGTTCTTACTTTTATTTAGGTGTTCAACAAAAGCAACAATTCCACCCTCATAACTAAACACATCTGATTTCTTTGTATTTAAATCCTCGATTTCTATGTGAACACCTGAATTTAGAAAGGAGAGCTCCCTTAATCTATGAGCAAGGGTTTCATATTTAAACTCTGTTATTGCAAAAATATCGGCACTGGGCTTGAACCTGATTATGGTTCCAGTTGAATCAGATTTACCATCTTCTTTAAGAGGTGCGTCTGGAACTCCAAGGCTATAGGATTGTCTATGAATACCGCCATTTCTATGAATCT
Source organism: Gammaproteobacteria bacterium (assembly GCA_008080915.1). Taxonomy (GTDB): domain Bacteria; phylum Pseudomonadota; class Gammaproteobacteria; order PS1; family Pseudothioglobaceae; genus VMDI01. Next base: position 11,673 of record VMDI01000019.1, read on the forward strand.
CTAATTCAAGTTTTTCTGAGAGGGCATTTACCACAGAAACACCAACACCATGAAGGCCGCCTGATACCTTGTATGAATTATCGTCAAATTTACCACCAGCATGGAGAACTGTCATAATGACTTCTGCAGCACTAACCCCTTCTTCTGGATGAATATCTACCGGGATACCGCGACCATCATCGGATACAGAAACCGAATTGTCTTCGTGAACAGTTACTTTGATCTTAGAACAATGACCAGCTAAGGCTTCATCGATTGCATTATCGACAACCTCAAAAACCATATGATGAAGACCCGTTCCATCATCTGTGTCCCCGATGTACATTCCCGGTCTTTTTCTTACTGCATCTAGACCTTTGAGAACTTTAATATTGGAGGCTTGGTACTCTTGTGACATAAGTAAAACTATTTATTTTAATTATAACATTTTTACTTTATTTTTAAGGCTTTAAGGGGTGTTTTTTTTGATTATTTTTCAGTAATTTCACCTTTTTGTATTATGAATAACTTTGAGTTCTCAAACCCTTGAAACTGCTCAGATTCTTTAATGTTTGTTATAAAAACTTGGATGTCTAATTTTTGTAAAAAATTTAGCAATATTTCTATCTTTTTATCATCTAACTCAGATACCAGATCGTCGATAAGTAAAATTGGTTTTTTGTTGTATTTCATCAAGTGAACAATTTGGGTTAACCAAAAAATAATTGAAAGTGTTTTTTGCTCGCCTCGAGAGAGAAAATTTTCTTTTTTTTCACCCAAAACAAAATCTAACGTAGCTTTGCTTGGACCATACTGAAATTGTTTATTCTTTAATAGATAATCTATATTTGACAAATAAGAGTCTCTAATTTCTTCTCTAGAAGATATATTTTGATTGAAAGACCAGCCGTTTCGATATTTGAAATCCAAATCTAAATTTAGATTATTAAGATCTTCTTGAAAAAATCGAACAATAATATCCTTCTCTTTTCTTATTTCTTCTAAGTATTTGACTCTATTTTTATTAACCTCATAGGCGTAGCCAGATAAAGCTTCAATCCAGTATTCAAGTTGATCTTTTTGGTTTTTTTTTGCTAGTAAATAAATATTACTTAAGCATTTTTTGTAATCAATAATAGTTTTTGAAAATTCGCGTTTCACGTGAAACACACCCCAATCTATGTAGTATCTTTTTTGTTTTGGTTGTCCATTAACTATAAAACCTTTGTCTGGAGTGATAAGTTGTATTGGGACTATTTGACTAAGTTCAGAAGAATTTTTTATTTTTTGGTCGTCAATTAAAATTTTAAAGTTTGTGTTTGATTTGTTTATTTTGATTGTGTTGTTTTTGGTCTTTGCAGCTATTTGAAATTCTTTTTTGTTAAATTGAATAACATCTATAGTTCTTGATGTGCGAAATGATTTGTTATGACCTAAGTAATACAAAGATTCAATAAAGTTGGATTTCCCTTCAGCATTATTTCCAAAAAGGAAATTTATCTTGTGTGAAGGATTGATACTTTGATTTGAAAAATTTCTAAAGTTGTTTATGTATAAAACTTCTAATGAGGACATGTTAAATGCGCATCGGCATAACTACATATTGAAATTTATCGTCATCTCTTCCAGATATTAAACAAGACTGGTTTTCATTACTTGGAATAACCATCTCAATTTGAGTACTAGAAATTTTTTCAAGAATTGAAATTAAATATTGAATATTAAAAGCAATTTCAATCTCTTTATCAAAATTCTCAGTAGAGATTTGAGTTTTTGCTTGTCCTCTTTCTGACTGAGAAAAGATAAATAAATCGCTGTTTTTATATTTGAGTCTTACACCTTTGTTTCTTTCATCAACAAATATAGCAGACTGATGAAGACTATCTAAAAAATCTTCTCTGTTGATAAGAACAGTGTTGTCAAAGTTTGTAGGGATAACTTGTGAGTAGTTTGGAAAATTACCATCTATTAGTCTACTTACAAGTTTTACAGTTTCACTTTTTAAAAAGAAGTAGTTTTCAGCAAGGTGAATTGTGACTATTTCGTTTATATCTCTATTTAAGATTTTGGTTAATTCTGTTACAGCTTTTCTTGGAATGATTACAGATCTCGTATTGGAAAGATTATTTGATTGTTTAATTTCACCAATAGATAGTCTATGACCATCAGATGCTACAACGGTTATTTTTTGATTATCTGTTTCAAGGTATAAACCATTTAAGTATGCCCTGATATCTTGATTGCCCATTGAAAAGCTGGTTTTCTCTATGAGGTTTTTAAGATCTTCTTTGTTAATTTGAATATTTTCATAATCTTCAACTGATGGAAGTGAAGGAAAATCTTCATGGTTAAACGTATTTAATTCAAATGAGTTTTTGTTGGCTTTGATATATAACTTGTTAGCTTCAATAATTATTTGTACTTTTAAATCTTCTTTTAAGTTTCTTAAAATATCAATTAAATCTTTTGCATAAACAGTAAAGGATGTATCTGCATCGCAAATTGTTTGGTTTGTAACACTAATTTCAATTTCCATATCTGTGGTTGTTAGTGTTATTTTTTGGTCTTTTAAACTAATTAATACATGAGATAAGATTGGAAGTGTTTGTCTTTTTTCAACAACTCCAATAACTCCTTGTAGTGGTTGGTATATATCTTTGACCTTTAACTCTATTTCCATTTAATTAAAAATTATTATTATTATTAGTGTTTATTTTTTCTGTGGATAAGTTTAAAAAGTTTTTATTAATCATTATGTTACATTGATTAAATTTTTGTTACTAACCATGTGAATTAATTGTGAATTGTTGATAACTCTCTATCGATTTTAATAGTTATTAGACCTATTAACAATTTAATTATTAACACCCTGTGTAAAAATATTTATAAGTTGGCTAATTTTAATTTTATAACCTCATAATCATTTCGTAAATCTTCGCTGGAAGCCATGTCAGCATTGATTTTTTTAATTGCATGGAGAACAGTTGTGTGGTCCCTGTTTCCAAAATTATTGCCAATTTTTACAGTGGATAAACCTGTTAATTCGTGAGTTATGTAAATAGCCATTTGTCTGGCTAAGACATTATGTTGTTTTCTGCTTTTAGAAGACAAATCTGAAACAGTTACCGCGTAATGTTTCGCCGTTTGTCGTTGTATGTCGTTTACATCTATTTTAAATATTTGAGGTTTAATGATATCACCCAGGGCTTTCTCAACAATATCTTTAGTAACAAGGTTACCCGCTATCTTAGTAAAGTCACAGTATGCCTTTAGTTTTAGAAG
>VMDI01000062.1 GCA_008080915.1 Gammaproteobacteria bacterium
GCAGGAACTAATTTACCCTTAGATTTTCTAAGACCAGTTTCCATAGGGTGCTTGATAAGCAATTTAATATCGATATTTCCGTTTCTAGCTTTAGGCTTTAATTTAATTGATGCCATTTTAATTTCTCCTTAATAAATTACTGATCAGCGATTAACCGCCACATCCACCAATAGTTACTTTAACTTCTTGTGTCACAGCAGTCGTAGCACCACCTGCAGTTACAAGAGCAGTTACTGCTGAAGTTTTACCCATCTTAACACGAGTAGAAACCTCACCATTAGCACCAGTCATGTTGAATGAACAACATAGTGGAGTACCGTTCTCTTTTACCAAGATTGAAATGTTAGAAACATCAGCCATGCTAGATGCATCTACTGTCATTGGAACTACCGCACCATTCTCAGCAATTTTTGGCGCCTTGAATGTGAAAGAACCTTTACCTGCTGACGCTGCTGCTGCATCCATCTTAGATGAAATCGCTTTGAACGCATCAGAGTTTGCCATTACAGCACGTGGAGCTAGAAGTCCAGCACCAATAGCAGTCGCTACAGCTGAACCAGCCATTGCACTTTTTAAAAATAATCTTCTTTTCATTATTATTACTCCTAACTTATTTAGAATGAATGAAATCGACTAACTTGTCGATTTGTGCCGAAGTCAAAATACCATGCTTACCAAACGGAGGCATTATAGTATGTGGGAACTTCTTAGTTGGATCGTAAATTACTGCTCTAAGATCCGCCTTACTAGGGTATCTTGCTTTCATAGCAATTAATGGTGGTCCGATGTTACCAGGAAGGTTACCACCTGGAATCATATGGCAAGCTAGACAGTTACCTGCTTTTCTACCAAAAGCCACATCCTGTCCCGTTTCTTCTTTCGCGCCTACTTGAGTAGGAAGCACAAATAAAGAAGCTAGCAATGCCAAACCAGACATTATTGAGATTGTTTTTTTCATTATCTCTCTCCTCATTAAAATAAATTTATAGCTCATTTTTGGTTGAAATAAGCCGCACCAAAACCTCTATGATAATGAATTGGTATGAATTTGCAATATCAATTTTCAAAAAAAATCCCTTATGAATTTCCGCCAATTGAATTTGCTGCTGCAACAATTGCTTTGGCTTTGGCCATCGTCTCATCCCATTCCGCTTGTGGCTTTGAATCATAGACCACACCCGCCCCTGCTTGGACATAAACTTTCTGGTTTTTAATGACCGCAGTTCTAATGGCAATGGCTGTATCCATTGAGCCGTCCCATGATAAATAACCGATAGCGCCTGAATAAATATTTCTCTTTAAGGGCTCCACCTCATCAATAATTTCCATGGCTCTTACTTTAGGAGCGCCTGAGAGTGTGCCTGCAGGAAAAGTTGCCTTGAGCACATCGATTGCTGACATCTCATCTTTGATTTCACACTCCACATTGGAGACGATATGCATCACATGAGAGTACCTTTCTATCTTCATCTTCTCGGTTAGCTTAACGGAGCCAGTTTTTGCAATTCTGCCAAGATCATTTCTACCGAGGTCAATTAACATTAAGTGCTCTGCAATCTCTTTCTTATCTGCCAATAGATCTTTTTCATTGGCCAGATCCTCTTCCTGATTGTTACCCCTGGGTCGAGTTCCCGCTATAGGTCTTACTGTTGCTTTCCTTGATTTTTCCACTCGAGTAAGAATCTCAGGGGAGGAGCCGACAATATGAAAATCTGATAAATTCAGATAATACATATAGGGAGATGGGTTTAATGCTCTTAGCTGTCTGTATAGCTCAATGGGCGATGCATCAAAGTCAGCCTCTAGTCTTTGTGAAGGAACCACTTGCATGACATCACCTGCGATAATGTAGTCACGAATCTTTTCTACAGATTTCTTAAATTTTTCCTCGCCAAAACTGGATCTAAAATTATGAGAATGTTTTGTTGGTTTGGTTTGACCTTCAGATAACGGTTTAAGGATTTCCTGGTAGATTTCCTCCAATCTTTCTTGAGCCTCTTCATAAGTTTTTTCAGAAGGGTTGATGTGGTTAATGATAAAAACTTGATTTTTGACATTATCAAAAACCATGAGCTCATCCGAGACCATCAACAAAATATCTGGAACATTTAATTGATCAGGTTTATTAATTTTGGAGAGTTTGGGCTCAATGTATCGAATGATCTCATAACCAAAATAGCCTACCAATCCGCCATTAAATATCGGAAGCTCTTCAATCTCTGGAGCCTTAAATTCTTTTTGATAATCTTCAATCCAATCAAGAGGATTCTCAACTTCTTCGGAGGAAAGAATTTGACTGCCGGCCTCGATGGTAACTCTAAAGTCTTCAACCTTAATGATCTTACTGGCACCGATACCTACAAAAGAAAATCTACCCCATTTCTCGCCCCCTTCAACAGACTCAAAAAGATAAGAGTAGGGTTTATTGCCTTGTTTAAGATAAAGGCTTAAAGCTGTTTCAGTATCAATAGACTCAGTTCTGAAGACAGGAATATGGTTATAACCTTCAGCGACATATTGATTGTAAGTATTGAGATCCATTTATTGGCTGTGATAATACGTAGTTCAAATTATAAATAAACCCGCAAAAGCGGGTTTATTTAATTTACCTATTCAGAGTCAGCGACTGGCTCAGGCTCGGTCTCAGCATCGCTAAGTTCAGCCGATAAAGCCTCCTCAGCCTCTGAGTACAACATGCTCTCCTCTTGACGTTGACGTCTTGCTTCAGCATGCTGAGCAAAACCCGTACCTGCAGGAATTAACCTTCCAACAATTACATTCTCTTTAAGACCTAGAAGCTCATCAACTCTACCCGTCGTAGAAGCCTCGGTTAGAACTCTAGTAGTCTCTTGGAATGACGCTGCTGAAATGAATGACTCAGTTGATAGAGAAGCCTTAGTAATACCCATTAGAAGTCTCTCAAAAGTTACCTCTTGTTTACCTTGTGCTTTCAGCTGTTTATTAGCTTCAATCACTTTTGAGTATTCGGCAGTTTCGCCATTTACAAAGTTAGAATCACCTGCATCAATGATTTCACATTTTCTTAACATTTGCTTGATGATAACTTCAATGTGCTTATCAGCAATTTTTACACCTTGCAGGCGGTATACATTTTGTACTTCTCTGACAATGTATTGAGCCAATGGTTGAACACCAAGTAGTCTTAGAATGTCATGCGGATTAGAAGGACCATCTGAAATCACATCACCCTTCTCAACCGTCTCACCATCATAGACATTGACCTGACGCCATTTGTGGATCATCATTTCTGTTTCGTTGCCTTCTTCGTCAGTAATGATCAAGCGATCTTTAGACTTGGTAGGGTTACCAAAACTAACAACACCCGATGCTTCAGCTAGGATTGCGTGATCCTTAGCTTTTCTTGCCTCAAATAAATCAGCAACTCTTGGAAGACCACCAGTAATATCACTTGTCTTAGAAACATCTTTAGGAATCTTGGCAAGAACTTCACCCGCTTTAATGGATTGCTTATCTTCAAGATTAATCTTCACATTTGAAGGAAGGTAATGTGTAGAAACAACCTCATCATCACTCTCTGATTTCTTCAACTTCACTACCGGCTTCAAGCCTTTAGCTGCTGAAGTTCTCTCAGCTTCATCAATGATTTGATAAAAAGAAAGTCCTGTGAGAGGATCACTGTTTTTCATTACAGTCACACCCTCAACAAAATCTTCAAATACCACTAGACCTGCTTGTTCCGCAATGATTGGGTGAGTATGAGGATCCCAGTCGGCAATCTTAGTTCCTGACTCTACAGAGCCTCCATCTTGAACGTGAACAAATGCGCCATAAGGAATCTTATATCTTTCTACTTCTTGGCCTTTTTCATTTCTAACAGAAACTTCTGAAGATCTTGAGATAACTACCAAGTCACCTTTATCATTCGTAATTGATTTTAAGTTTTCAAAATGAACAACACCATTGTTATTAATATTAATGCTATTGATAGCTGTTGAAGCAGAAGCTGCACCACCAATATGGAAGGTTCTCATCGTTAACTGCGTACCAGGCTCACCGATAGATTGCGCTGCAATCACACCCACTGCCTCACCAACACTAATCTGATGACCACGAGCCATGTCATTACCATAACAATTCGCACAAACACCATACTTAGTTTCGCAAGTAATAGACGATCTAACCTTGATAGACTCAACACCCAACTCATCAATCTTATGAGTATCTTTGAGCTTGATTAAATGTCCTTTAGGAAGAAGTACTTCTTCAGATCCTGGAACCAACACATCTTCTGCAGTCACACGACCCATTGTCGCATCACCTAATGTTTGAACCACATTACCGCCATCAATAGTGGCTTTAATTGTTAATCCTTCTTCAGTTCCACAATCCTCTTCAGTGATTACTAAGTCTTGTCCAACATCCACCAAACGTCTTGTTAGATAACCAGAGTTAGCAGTCTTAAGCGCTGTATCAGCAAGACCTTTTCTCGCACCATGAGTTGAGATAAAGTATTGCATATTATTCAAACCTTCACGGAAGTTTGAAGTAATCGGAGTTTCAATAATTGAACCATCAGGTTTCGCCATCAAACCCCTCATACCAGCAAGCTGTCTGATCTGGGCTGGAGAACCCCTTGCTCCTGAATCAGCCATCATGTAGATTGAGTTGAATGAAGGTTTTTTCTCTTTTTTCCCTTCTGAATTTGTAATTTCTTCATATCCCACTTCATCCATCATTGCTTTTGCAATATCTTCTGAAGTTTTAGACCAGATATCAATCACCTTGTTATATCTCTCACCATCAGTTAAAACACCTTGTGAGAACTGATCTTGAACTTGTTTAACTTGTGATTCTGCAGCATCCACCATATTTGTTTTTGCATCAGGAATTGTCATATCATTCGAACAAAATGAAATGCCTGATTTAGTAGAATACTTGAATCCCATATACATCATCTGGTCAGCAAAGATCACAGTATGTTTTAGTTCTTGCTCTTGATAACAAACATGGATTAAATTTGAAATCACCTTCTTAGTACAAGCAGTATTGATTAAATCGAATGATAGACCTGCAGGAAGAACACTCGAGAAAATTGCTCTACCAACCGTTGTATCCACAATTCGTGTAGAGGTTGGTTGATATCCATCCTCTGTCTTCTCATAATCTTGGACTCTTAATTTAATCTGCGCATGTAAAGAAACAGCACCTGATTCATAAGCGTTAATTACTTCGGTAGGATTTGCAAATGATTTTCCTTCACCAAGTTCATTAAATTTTTCTCTAGTCATGTAGTAAAGACCCAAAATCACGTCCTGAGATGGAACAATAATTGGATCACCACTTGCTAGGTGAAGCACGTTATTAGACGCAAGCATTAATGTTCTTGCTTCAAGTTGAGCTTCTTCAGATAATGGCACATGAACAGCCATCTGGTCACCGTCAAAGTCGGCATTAAACGCACTACAAACTAATGGATGAAGTTGAATTGCTTTACCTTCAATTAACAAAGGTTCAAATGCCTGAATTCCAAGTCTATGAAGAGTTGGAGCTCGGTTTAAAAGAATTGGGTGTTGATGAACCACCTTTTCAAGAATGTCCCAAACTTCAGGAATCTCACTTTCCACCATCTTCTTCGCAGCTTTAATCGTTGAAGCATAACCGTTGGATTGAAGTCTGTTGTAGATAAATGGCTTAAATAGCTCTAGTGCCATTTTCTTTGGAAGTCCACACTGATGAAGTTTGAGGTATGGTCCACAAACAATAACAGATCTACCTGAGTAGTCAACACGCTTACCTAGTAAGTTTTGACGGAAGCGACCTTGCTTACCTTTGATCATATCCGCAATTGACTTAAGTGGTCTGCGGTTATTACCCATGACCGCTCTACCTCTTCTGCCATTATCGATTAGAGAGTCTACCGCTTCTTGCAACATTCTTTTCTCATTTCTGACAATGATCTCTGGTGCATCGAGCTCTAATAGACGAGCTAAACGATTATTTCTATTAATCACTCTTCTGTATAGATCATTCAAATCTGAAGTGGCAAACCTGCCACCATCTAGCGGAACTAGTGGTCTTAAATCTGGCGGAAGCACCGGAAGAACATTAAGAACCATCCACTCTGGCTTGTTGCCTGATTGAATTAATGAGTCAATCAGCTTAAGACGTTTATTTGTTTTCTTCAGTTTAGTTTGGCTCTTAGTAGTTTGAGCCTCTTCACGAAGATTTGCAGCCTCTTTTTCTAATTGAAGATCAGCAAGGATGCGCTGAATTCCCTCTGCGCCCATTTTTGCTTCAAACTCATCTTCTCCATATTCATCAAGCGCATCATAGTACATCTCTTCAGTCAGAAGTTGTTTATGCACTAGTGGAGTTGAACCAGGATCAGTGACAATAAATGCTTCAAAATAAAGAACTCTCTCAATATCTTTTAATGTCATATCCATCAAAAGACCTAATCTTGATGGAAGCGATTTCAAATACCAGATATGCGCAACTGGTGAAGCCAGCTCAATGTGACCCATTCTCTCTCTTCTAACTCTTGAAAGAGTAACCTCAACGCCACATTTTTCGCACACTACATTTCTATATTTCATTCGCTTGTATTTACCACAAATACATTCGAAATCTTTCATCGGTCCAAATACTTTTGCACAGAACAGACCATCTCTCTCTGGCTTGAAAGTTCTATAGTTGATCGTTTCTGGTTTCTTTACTTCACCATATGACCAAGAACGGATTTTTTCAGGAGATGCAAGACCCACTCTGATTGCATCAAATTCTTTATCTTTATTTTGGTTATTAAGAATTTTTACTAAGTCTTTCATTCTTTTCTCCTATTGGTATTGGTCAAGCTCAACATCGATGCCAAGCGCTCTGATTTCTTTAACAAGTACGTTAAATGATTCAGGCATCACTGACTCCGTCAAGTTTGCTCCATCAACAATGTTCTTATACATTTTTGCTCTTCCTGATACGTCATCAGATTTCACGGTCAACATTTCACGTAGAGTATGAGCCGCACCATATGCTTCTAATGCCCAGACCTCCATCTCACCGAATCTTTGACCACCAAACTGAGCTTTTCCGCTAAGTGGTTGTTGAGTAACTAGTGAATAAGGTCCAGTAGAACGGGCATGCATCTTATCATCCACTAGGTGATTCAGTTTCAGCATGTGCATGTATCCAACAGTGACAGGACGATCAAATTTCTCGCCAGTTAAACCGTCATATAATTGCGCTTGTCCAGACTCAGGGAGATCAGCCAGTTCAAGTAAAGATTTAACATCTTTTTCCTTAATACCATCAAAAACAGGAGTTGCCATTGGCACACCGGCTTTCAAGTTCTTAGCTAATTCTATGATTTCATCATCAGTCAGAGAATTAAGATCTTCAGTTTTTCCGTAACTGTTATAAATCTTGTCCAGGAAGGTACGGATTTCTTTAACCATATCTTTTTTCTTGGCTTCAAGAATATTTCCAATCTTATAACCAAGTCCTTTAGCAGCCCAACCTAAATGAACCTCAAGTACCTGACCAACATTCATACGAGATGGCACACCAAGAGGGTTAAGTACCACATCAACTGGGGTTCCGTCTTCTAAATAAGGCATATCTTCGATAGGAGAAACTCTTGAGATAACACCCTTGTTACCATGTCTACCAGCCATCTTATCACCCACCTGTAGAACTTTACGAGTAGCGACATAGACTTTAACCATCTTCATCACTCCAGGAGGTAACTCTGCGCCTTCGTTGATCTTTTTGCGCTCTTCTTCAAGGAACTTATCAAATTCCTCTTGCTTAATTTTGGCTTGTTTAACCAGTGCCGCAACTTCTTTGTTAATTGCATCACTTTCAACCTTAATTTTTGCAATTGAAGCATTCTCAATGTCTTTCAACTGGTCAAGAGTAATTTTCTTACCCTTCGCAACTGAACCAACTGCGCTCTTAGCAGTTTGACCTGACAGCTTCTCACGAATACGTCTAAAGATATCACCTTCAATGATTCCAAATTCATCATCAATGTCTTTCTTGATTTTATCTAGACGTTCCTGATCGATACTTTGTGCTCTTGAATCTTTTTCAACTCTATCTCGAGTAAAGACTTGAACATCAATCACAACACCTGATTTAGATGCGCCCATTCTAAGAGAAGTGTCTTTGACATTGTTAGCTTTCTCACCAAAGATAGCTCTAAGAAGTTTTTCCTCAGGAGATAAAACAGTTTCAGTCTTAGGAGTTACCTTTCCAACAAGTATATCTCCACCTTTTACTCTCGCACCCACATAGACAATACCAACATCATCTAGTTTAGATAAAGCAGATTCACTGACATTAGGAATATCCGCAGTAATCTCTTCAGGACCTAACTTGGTATCTCTTGCGTAGGCTGTCAATTCCTCGATATGAATGGTGGTAAATCTATCTTCTTGAACCACTTTTTCTGAGATAAGAATTGAGTCTTCAAAGTTATATCCATTCCATGGCATGAAAGCAATCATCATATTCTGACCTAAAGCCAATTCACCCATATCCGTTGAAGGACCATCAGCGAGGACATCACCAACTGCAACCACATCACCAGGCTTAACCAATGGCTTTTGATTGATACATGTATTTTGATTCGATCTTGCATACTTAGTTAGGTTATAGATATCCACACCTAGCTCACTATCCGTAGCTTGATTCGAATCGACACGAATAACTACTCTACCAGCATCAACTGCCTCAACAGTTCCGGCATTTTTTGCAGTAACACAAACTCTAGAGTCTGTTGCCACCACTCTCTCAATTCCTGTGCCAACCAATGGCTTTTCAGCTCTGAGTGTTGGGACTGCTTGACGTTGCATGTTAGAGCCCATAAGTGCACGGTTCGCATCATCATGCTCCAAGAAAGGAATCAGTGATGCAGCTACAGAAGCAATCTGTTTTGAGTCTATATCAATCAAAGTGACTTCTGATGGATTTACTAAAACAAATTCATTCTTGTGTCGGCAAGAAACTAACTCATCGGTTATCTTCCCTTTGGCATCAACAGTTGCATTTGCCTGAGCAATGATTTGATGTGTTTCATCAATGGCTGATATGTAAACGATTTCATCGGTAACTACACCATTTTTAACGACTTGATAAGGAGTTTCTAAGAAACCGTAACCATTGGTTCTTGAATATACTGCAAGTGTATTGATAAGACCAATATTTGGACCCTCTGGAGTCTCAATTGGACAAAGACGACCATAATGTGATGGATGCACGTCACGAACCTCAAATCCTGCTCTCTCACGAGTCAGTCCACCAGGACCTAATGCAGAAATTCTTCTTTTATGAGTAACACCTGACAAAGGATTGACTTGATCCATGAACTGTGAAAGTTGCGATGAACCAAAAAATTCTCTAACGGCAGCAGAGACTGGTTTAGAGTTGATTAAATCTTGAGGGGTAAGCTCATCAGTTTCTGCTAAATTCAAACCCTCTCTTACAGCTTTTTCGACACGAACCAAACCAATTCTGAATTGATTTTCAATCATCTCGCCTATTGCTCTTACACGTCTGTTTGCTAGCGTATCAACATCATCAACAGAGTCATTACCATTTTTAATCTCAATGAGTAATTTAATAACGCTAATGATGTCTTCATTTGTTAAAACCAACTCACCTTCTTCAGAATCAACGCCCAATCTTCTATTAAGCTTCATTCTTCCAACTTTTGAAAGATCATATCTTTCGTTATTGAAAAACAGGTTGTTGAATAAAGTATTGACAGCCTCTTCAGTTGCCGGCTCTCCAGGTCTCATGACATGATAGATATCTTCTCTAGCCTCTAACTCAGTAGCAGTGTCATCCACTCTTAATGTAGTTGAGATATAAGGACCGCCTTGTGATTCATTGATATGAAGAATATCAAATGCCTTGACTTTAGCGCCTTGAAGCTTCTCCAGGTTTTCTTCATTGATTTCAGTGTTAGCCTCAAAAAGGATCTCACCTGTTTCTTTATCAATAATGTCATTAGCAATAACCTTACCGAAAAGGTATTCAAAAGGAGCTTGGATAGATGTGACTTTAGCAGCCTCAAGTTCCTTCTTATGTTTCGCATTAATTCTTCTACCCTTCGCAGCAATAACGTCTTTGCCCGCTAGAATATCAAACTCTGCAATTGAACCCACTAATTTTGCTGGGTCAATATTAATGCTGCAATTCTTTGCGTTAAGTTTGATAGAAGTTTTTTCAAAGAATAATTCAAGGATTGCATTTGAATCAAGTCCCATTGCTCTTAATAAAGTAGTAACAGGAAGTTTTCTTCTTCTATCTATTCTGACAAATAAGTTATCATGATGATCAAATTCGAAATCAATCCAAGAACCTCTGTATGGAATAATTCTTGAGGTAAATAAAATTTTTCCTGATGAATGAGTCTTACCCTTATCGTGCTCAAAAATAACACCAGGTGATCTGTGAAGTTGAGAAACAACTACTCTTTCAGTACCATTGATTACAAAGGTACCTGTATCAGTCATAAGGGGAAGATTTCCAAGATATACATCTTCTTCAATGACTTGTTTTACTTTTCTTTTCTTTTTAAGTGCAGATCCATTTTTATCAAATAGAACTAGGTTAAGCTTCACTCTTAGGGTTGAGGCAAAAGTTACGCCTCTTAACTTACACTCTTCAACGTTGAATTTTGGTTCTTGTAGTTCAAAATCCACATATTCAATTTCAGCATAACCATTTACCGCAGTAATAGGAAAAACTGAGTTGAATACTCCATGAAGTCCTGTGTCATTCTCTTTTCCTGATTCAATAAATTCTTTGAATGAATTTATTTGGATTCCTAGTAAATCAGGTTCTTGGAGAATAGATTCTCTCGTTCCAAAGTTATTCCTGATTCTCTTTTTTTCAGTGAATGAATATGCCATTAATCCCTCTTCTAAGTAGTTTGTTTGTGTAACTCTTTATCGCAAATCGTATAAATCTTTAAACAAAACGAGATCTAGACCCCTAGGAGCCTAGATCTCTTTGTTGTTGGTTCTTTATTTCAACTCTACAGAACCGCCAGCTTCTTCAAGTTTCTTTTGAATCTCTTCAGCTTCAGCTTTTTCCACACCTTCTTTAACAGGCTGTGGAGCGCCTTCTACTAGGTCCTTAGCCTCTTTAAGACCTAGACCAGTGATTTCTCTAACTGCTTTAATAACACCAACTTTCTTGTCACCAAAACCTGTTAGAACAACATTGAATTCAGATTGTTCTGCAGCAGCAGCACCTGCATCACCAGCAGCAGCAGCAGCTGGAGCAGCTGCAACAGCAGCGGCAGAAACACCGAATTTTTCTTCCATTGCTGAAACTAATTCAACAACATCCATTACAGACATGTCTGCAATTGCATTTAAGATATCATCTCTAGATAAAGCCATGATTTTTTCTCCTTAAATTATTGTTTTTGATCGCGAACAGCGGCAACAACTCTTGTAACTTTCGTTGGTACCTCGTTTAGGGTTCTAGCCAATTTCTCAACAGGCGCTAACATAAGTGCCATCATGAGTGATATAGCTTGATCCTTAGTCGGAAGATCAGCAATGCGTTTGATTTGGTCTGCATCAACAAACTCGCCTGAAACGCCTAATCCTCTGACAATCAAATCTTCATTTTCTTTTGCAAAATCCTTAAAAACTCTTGCAACCGCTCCAGGGTCTTCTTGAGAAAAACCAAGAATTACCGGTCCACTTAACACAGGCATTACACACTCACATGTAGTTTCTGTTAACGCTCTTTTAGCAAGAGTGTTTTTCACTACACGAAGAGATACATTCGCTTGTATCGCAGCAGCGCGAAGATTTGTCATTTGTTCAACTGTCAATCCGCGATATTCAGCTACGCCTACAGAAACCGCATCACTTGCTAGTGAATTGACCTGCTTGACGATCACTTTTTTTGCTTCAAGATTTAGAGCCATAGTCTCTCCTGAACATTTATTTAACAAAAATGGAAATAGTTCTCACTATCTCCGCCAGAGTATTTACATACCCTCTACATAGGCCGCTTTTCAGCAATTAAACAAATCGAACCAACTTGCACCTATGGTCTTTGAGGTCTCACAGCATATCTTTGTTGTTGACCCAAAGAATTCTTTAATTTTTTTAACTATCTACCGTAGCAATATCAACGCCAAGTCCTGGACCCATTGTTGATGAAACACTCATTTTCTTTAAGAAAGTTCCTTTTGCTGAGCTAGGTTTCGCTTTCTTCAATGCCTCAATTAACGCCTTGATATTTTCTTCTAACGCTTTCACATCAAAAGAAGCCTTACCAATACCTGCATGAATAATTCCTGCCTTGTCATTTCTGTACTGAACCTGACCAGACTTCGCGTTTTTAACTGCAGTTTCAACATCAGGAGTTACGGTTCCTACCTTAGGGTTAGGCATCAAGCCTCTAGGACCAAGAACCTGTCCAAGTCTACCGACAACACCCATCGCATCCGGAGATGCAATGACGACGTCATAGTTTAAGTCTCCATCTTGCATAGTCTTCATTAAGTCTTCCATACCAACAGAGTCTGCACCAGCATCAGTAGCTTTTTTAGCGTTATCACCCTGAGTGAAAACTGCAATACGTACCGACTTACCAGTACCATTCGGAAGGACTACTGATCCACGAACATTTTGGTCTGATTTTTTTGAGTCAATTCCTAAATTAATAGACACTTCAACGGTCTCATCAAATTTTGCAGAAGCGCAATCTTTAACAAGTGAAAGTGCATCATTAATTGAGTACTTAGTATTCTTATCAATTTTTTCAGCGAAAGATTTTTGTTTTTTAGTTAGCTTAGCCATAATTAACCCTCCACCTTAATGCCCATAGAGCGAGCAGTACCAGCAATAATTTGAACAGCTGCGTCCATGTCATTCGCATTTAGATCTTTCATCTTCATCGCAGCAATTTCTTCAAGTTGGGCACGAGTAATTTTTCCAACCTTATTGATATGTGGCTCTCCACTGCCCTTTTTGATGCCTGTTACTTTAAGAATCAAAGCAGCAGCCGGTGGCGATTTGGTAATAAAAGTAAAGCTCTTATCGTTATATACTGTGATGATGACGGGAACCTTGGTTCCTTTATCGATATCTTGGGTCTGTGCATTAAACGCTTTACAGAAATCCATGATATTAACACCATGTTGTCCTAGAGCTGGACCAACCGGTGGTGACGGATTAGCGTCTTGTGCAGGCACCTGAAGCTTAATATAAGATTCAATTTTTTTAGCCATTTTTTTCTCCTATGGGTGCAAACGCTAAATTTAATTAGCTCCCCGATTAATTATGTTTTCTCTACTTGAGAAAACTCTAGCTCTACCGAAGTTGTTCTTCCAAAAATCAGAACTTCAACTTTCAATAAACTCTTTTCGTAATCAACACTTTCAATAACACCATTAAATTCATTGAAAGGACCATCGATAACCAATATCTCTTCTCCAGGCTGGTAGGCAACTTTTGGTTTTGGCTTATCAGCACCTTCTTGAACACGAGCCATGATGCGATCTACTTCTTTCTGACTAATAGGGGAAGGTTTGCCAGAAGATCCACCAATAAAGCCCATAACATTAGGCGTTCCTTTAAGTCTTAACCAAACAGTATCATCAAGATCCATGTTAATCATCATGTATCCAGGGAAAAATTTACGCTCAGTGTTTTTTCTCTGGCCATTTTTGATCTCAACTACCTGCTCTGTAGGAATTAAGATATCTCCAATCTTGTCTTGTAATTCTTCACGAGCAACTAACTCCTCGATTGCAAGTTTAACTTTTGCCTCATATCCGCTTCTAGCGTGAAGAACATACCATCTCTTTGACATAGAGCTCCTTAATAATTCAATGTGTTAGTAACTGTACCATCCAGGTGAAAAATGCATCTACAATCCATAGAAAGATCGACACAATAATCACAGCGATAATAATCATTCCAGTAGTTTTAGTTGTTTCTTCTCTTGTAGGCCAAACAACTTTTTTGAGTTCAATTTTTGTTTCCTTCATAAAAGAAACAAAACTCTTACCCTCAGAACCACTGATAAAAACAAGGCCAGCCACCACTAGACCTGCAACAAGTATTAAAACTTTAAAAAGTAAACTTGTTAATGCAAGCGGGTTTAAATAGAAAACTGCTAGAGAGGCTACCAAGATGACAATCGATAAGATTGTATTTATTGAGTAACCACTTTTTTTACTATCAACCTGTTTTTTCATCACTTAACTTTAATGGCAGGCGAGGAGGGAATCGAACCCCCAACCAACGGTTTTGGAGACCGCTATTCTACCAATTGAACTACTCGCCTATAAAAACTCCAAAGGCCTAGACATAAAAATGCCTAAGCCTTTAATAAATACCAATTAACGGAACTAATTATGCACCTTAGATACAACACCCGCACCAACAGTACGTCCGCCTTCTC
>VMDI01000034.1 GCA_008080915.1 Gammaproteobacteria bacterium
GTTTTACCATTGGCTTGATGATTAGATAGTTGTCTCTTGAGAGCAATAAAAACATGAACGACTAACGATAGAATTAATGAAAGAATGATTAGCGAGTGAAGCAATGAATCTTCGTACCATAGATAAAAATTATTGAATGCTTCGCTTCCCTGATGGAAATTAAGCAAAGTCAACATATGAAAAAGCAAATAAGCAATCCAAAGTATTCCGGCAAATACTAACCATTTTTTTTGGACAATACTGTTCTTAATATAATTCATTGAATTCTTGTCTTGGAGTTAACTTCTCTTTTTCAATTGTTCTAAGACAACTGTTATATCTCAAATTAGCGTCACAAATATCTTCTGGCTGAAGTTTTTCAGCAAGTTCATAATACTCCATCGCATTTTGAAGACCTTCAAAAGCAAACGACCTAGACATGTGTTTGTTTAAATAAGATCTTGCTTTTCTTTCATGCATTAATCCAATGTAGTAATTCCTCTCAAAATCTGAGTTTAAACGGTTAATTGCAGAAAGTATTTTTTCTTGGTCTACCTTTACATCGTGAGAATATAAGTCAGTCAAGGAGAGAATATAAATTACTAGCGCTTCCTGATTGTTTTGATCAACAGCAAAAACGTCAAGGCAAATACTTATTGCCAAGTCAGGTTCTAACAAAGAACGATACTGCTTTGCTTTAGCGATAACGCTTGGCAAAGAACTTTTGTTAATCTTATGGTAAGGCATAAATTTAAAAATATTTTTTCCAAGTAGGATACCTGTTTTTAGTTCAAATTGTTAACAGTTTTTATTAAATTCCACAAAATATTAGTAAATATTCGTAATTTTTTGCTTAATTGTTAACAATTATTTAAAAAATGCAATTGTGTTAAAAAGTGTTACAAAGTGGGAAAAAGTGGTTTAAAATTTCCAAATAATTAATTCTTGGACTTAAATGGGGAACAACTATGGAGACAGCTCTTAAAACTTATATCTACCTTTCAGCAATCATCACTTTCTCAATTGGAGTGGTCTCTGTCTTGTAATGTTTCGTGGGTTACACAATGTCTCCCTGGATGCAAAGGGGAGAATTAAGTTACCAAAAAGACACTCTGAAACTATTCTTGAAGTTTCATCGGGAGAAGTAGTTCTAAGCATTCACCCAGAAGATAGCTGTTTACTTCTTTACACCATTCCAGAATGGCTACAAATTGAAGAAAAGGTTAATCGACTTCCCTCATTAAATCCATATACCAAAAGAATACGTCGAAAACTCATTGGTCATGCAACTGAATGTAGACTCGATAAAGCATCTAGAGTTCTAATCCCAACTGAATTAAGATCCCTTGCCTGTCTTGATAAAAAAATAGTTTTAAGCGGCCAAGGCAAAAGTTTTGAAATATGGGATGAGTCTTTATGGAATTCTCAATTATCAGAGCTGGATAATATTACCCTGAAAACTGATATTCCAGAGGAAGTAACTCAACTTACGCTATGAATATTCACGCTCCTGTTCTTCTTGATGAGGCAATTAAGGGGTTAGATATTAAAAAATCTGGAATTTATATTGATTGCACATTTGGTCGAGGTGGACATTCGAAGCAAATCTTAGATTGTCTAAATGAGGATGGCAGATTAATTGCCTTTGATCAAGATGATGATGCCCAATCTTATTTTGATGAAAACTTTAATGATCCTCGATTGAAATTTTTCAAGAAAAATTTTAGCGAGCTTGCACAAGTGGTTAAAGATCTTGATTTGAATGGAAAAATTGATGGTGTCTTGTTTGATCTAGGAGTCTCTTCTCCACAATTGGACAATGCCGAGAGAGGTTTTAGTTTTAATAAAGATGGTCCTCTTGATATGCGCATGGATAGAGGAAATAATTTAACTGTCTCCGAATGGTTATCAAAAGCTAAAGAGAGTGAAATAGCCAATGTGATATACCATTATGGAGAAGAAAAAAAATCTAGATTGATTGCTAAAAAAATCAAAGAATTTATTGAGAATAAACCTATTGAAACAACTTTTGAATTAAGTAATATTATTCAAACGGTTGTCAAATCAAACCAAAAGAAACATCCTGCAACAAGAACTTTTCAAGCTTTAAGAATCTTTATTAATAAAGAGCTTGAAATACTTGAATCTACTCTTGAGGAACTAATACAAGTACTATCGATTCATGGTCGAATTTGCATAATCAGTTTTCATTCGCTTGAAGATAGGATTGTTAAAAAATTTATACAAAAAAATTCTAGACCCAGTCCCATACCTAAAGGGATGCCAATTCAAAATAATGAAGAAACAATATCCCTAAAAGATTTAGGCAAACTATTTCCAACTCAGTCAGAGATTAATTCCAATATAAGATCTCGAAGCGCTATTTTGAGGGTTGCAGAAAAATGTTGAGAAAGATTCTTATACATAGAAATTATTTACTTGCCCTTGTGATAGTTCTTTTGTCTGTACTCTCAATATTTCTAAATAAAAAACATAGAGATTTTTATATTCTTGAGGATAAGCTTGAGAGTGAATATCAATTAATTTCAGCCAAATATCGACAAAACAACACTGATTACTCAGAAAGACTAAGCGGGATCGAAATTAAAAAAATTGCAACCGATACATTGGGATTGGTTGATATTAAAAAAGAAATAAGGATTAAAGAATGGTAGCACTAAAAACCCAGGGGTATTGGACTAGAAATTGGCTTATATGGCTCATTCTTTCTATTCTATTGATCGTTTTTATAGTTCAATCAATCAATATTCATTCTATTCAAACTCAAAAAGGTTCAATTATTGAAAAAGCAGATAGTCAAGCGCTTCGACAGGTAAGTGAAAAAGCAATTAGAGGTGATATTTTAGATAGAAATGGTGAAATTTTAGCAACTAGCTTACTAAGAGCAAAAATTAATATTGACCCTACTATCCTTCAAAAGGAATTTATATCTGATTTGGCGAAAGCTCTAGAATTCTCAGAGACTGAATTTAAGGATTTGATGGATTCTCAATTATCAAAAAAACGCGGAAGGCGATATTGGATTATAAAAGACGATATTTCTCTTAATAGTCAAATGATTGGCGACATAGAAAGTCTAATTACAGATCGAAGAAAGGTATGCGCTGAAATGATTGTGGATAAGAAATTAAAGCTTCATCAAAGAATACTGTCAAAAATTGGAGTCCAGGAATATCCTAATGAAAAAATCAAAGTCAACAGATGTACAAAACAAAAATTAGCTGGTGTCAAAATTGAAAAATATACACAAAGATATTATCCAAGAGGGGCTTCGCTTGCCCCCTTGATTGGAAGACTTAATTCTGATGGAGATGGGATTGCCGGCATAGAACAAGAATTCAATGACCTTTTAAAAGGCAAGGATGGGGAAAAAGAAATTTCTACCTCAAGTGACTCAGGCTCATATTTCAATCCAAAAGTTGTAACCAAGAAACAAAATGGTAAGAATATTCAACTTACTATTGATGCAAATATCCAATTTATGGCCTATGACGCTATCAAAAACTCAGTAAAAAGACATGATGCAGAGTCAGGTTCCGCAATTATTCTCTCCCCTAATGGCGAGATACTATCTATGGCTAACTACCCTGCTGATAATCCTAATGATAAATCTACTTATATTCCAGAGAATTACAAAAACAGAATCCTAACCGATCTCTTGGAGCCTGGTTCAACCATGAAGCCATTTACAATGCTTCTGGCACTTGATCAAGGGAAAATTACAGCAACAGAAGATGAGTGTTTTGATGTTACTAAGAGAATTGGGCATGTAATACCCACATACAATGACAAAAAAATATACAAATGCATGACCGTTAAGAAGATACTGCAAAAGTCAGATAACTTGGGAACAGTTAATGTCATGGAAAAGTTGGATAAAGAAACTGTATATGAAACTTGGAGTAATTTAGGTTTTGGCAAGCCTTTGGCTTTAATTCCTTCCATAGAAACCCCGGGCGTTTTAAAACTTCCTTATGAATGGTCAAACGCTGATAAACGCACTGCCTCATTTGGATATGGTCCAATGAATACAAACCTTGCCCAATTGGCTAGAGCCTATCTAGTTTTTGGAAATGAGGGGAGTATGCCAAGACTAAAACTTTTTCAAAATTTCAATAAATTTGACGAAGATAATGTCAAAGTTTTCAAAAGAGAAACTGTCTCAAATATCGCAAATCATCTAAAGGCAGTTGTTGAAAATGGTTCTGGATATAGAGCCAAGATGAGAGGTCATGAGGTGGCTGGAAAAACTGGAACAGTGGATGTAAGACTAGCTTCTGGTGGTTATAGCAAAAAAGGAAATGTTAATACCTATTTTTCTGGATTTTCTCCTGTAGAGAACCCAAAATACTTCATGTCAATCAATTTAAATAAACCAAAAAAATGCTTTCGAGGTTACACCAATAAGCCTTTTAAGTGCGAAGGGTCGAACTCTGCAGCCATAGCTTTTAATGAAGCAATGAATAAAATTTTAAACAATGGCAATTATGACCTGCAACTTGCTGGAAACTAAATTCCTTTTGATTTCTTAATTTCTTCCACAATTCTTGCCTGATCTTCAACTTCTAAATTTTTCCTAAGGTATGAAGATCTCTGCCCCTTGGCTTGAATGTTTGCACATTTATCAATTGCTGACAACAATTCATTTCTGGCCTGCTCTTCATTCAAATAAGGATTAAGATCTTTTGATAGATATTGCAACCTTTGGAAAATTTGTTCTTGATTTTTAAAAGGTCTTATCAACTCATCCTTGGTTAAATTTTCAACAAGTAAAGCCGATCTGATAATGTCAGTTAAGACAGCACTATTTTCAATTCCCCTGACCTTTTCTTCAATATTGTCATTAACAATCGAAGGGTAGTTTAAGACTAGCTGAATCATTCTTCCCATTAATTTTTTATGACCATCATTGGATGTTGGAGTCGTTTTTTCTGCAACAGTATTAGAAGTGTTGGGTTGAAAATTGATTGGATTTTTAACCTTAAAGTCCTGATACATTTCTTCAGTTTTTGAAACATCTTGTGAAACCTGGTTTGCAACCCCTTCTAGAATTTGCTTGGCGTATACATCGTAATTGATCGTTTTAATTAAGTCGAATGCTTTTTCCAAAAATTGAGTTTTACCCTCAATGGTTTCAAAATTAACAGCCTCCTTAATATGATCAAATAAGAACTGACTTAGTGTAATTGAGTTATCCACCCTTTTCTCAAAAGCCAACTTTGACTCTTTTCTAATAATTGAATCAGGGTCTTCACCATCTGGAAGGAACATAAATTTAATTATCAATCCTGCTTTAATCTTTGGAAGTGCGATATTAAGCGCTTTCCACGCAGCATTTTTTCCTGCGTTATCTCCATCGAAACAAAAGACGATGTTATTAGAAGTTTTTGAGAGAATATCAATGTGTTGAGGTGTGGTTGCAGTTCCTAAAGAAGCTACAGCATTAGTAACTCCATGCTGATGTAGACTAACAACATCCATGTAACCTTCGACAACAATGATATGTTCAACAGAACGCGAATACTTTCTAGCATGAAAAAGTCCATAGAGTTCTTTGGATTTTGAAAATAACGGAGTTTCTGGAGAATTAAGATACTTCGGCTGATTGTCCTCATCAATTGATCTTCCCCCAAATGCAATCACCTGACCTTTGAAGTTATGAATTGGAAACATCAAGCGACCCCTAAATCGATCGTAATACCCTTCTTGTTTTTCTTTTTTTACTAATAGACCCATCTCCACTAATTTTTCAATACTCACCTCATCGTCTTTAAAATGATCATATAAGGTGCTCCAATCAGGAGAGGAATATCCAATCTCAAATCTTTTGGCCACATCTCCACTCAACCCTCTTTTTTTTGCGTAAGCTGAAATAATAGGTTGGTATTTTTTAGATCTAATTTGCAGGGAATAAAAATCACTCACCTTCTTCATGATTTCAAAATATTCTTGGGTTTTTGAATAATTTGAATCACCACTCTTTTCATAGACTACTTGCAAACCAGATTCATTAGCAATAGTCTCAATTGCACCAACAAAATCCAGATGATCATGTTTCATGACAAAGTCAATTGCGCTTCCACTTTCGCCACAACCAAAACAATGAAAAATTTGTTTATCAGGCGCCACGGTAAAAGAGGGTGTTTTTTCGTTATGAAAAGGACAGCATGCCTTATAGTCTTTTCCGGCTTTCTTTAAATTGACTCGCTTATTAATGATTTCGACAATATCAACTCTTGAGGATAAATCATTGATAAAATCTTTATCGATAAATGGCATTTGATAACTCTTGAAGACTAAGATTTCATTTTAATGAAGAATAAAAATTTCTTACACCCAAAATTTTATCCTACCTGGATTTTAGTTTTCTTGATGAAAATTTCGACCAAAATCCCTTTCAAAGTTCAACTCAAGATTGGAAGATTAATTGGAAGATTGATGTTTATATTCTCAGGTCATTTAAAAAAAGTAGCCGAAAAAAATTTAGGCCTATGTTTTCCAGAAAAAAATAAGCAACAAATCACCTTTCTACTGAAGAAAAATTTTGAAGAAATGGGTATTTCAATTTTTGAAACTGCCAATGCTTATTTTGCTGACAACAGCAAGATATCAAAAAGATTGGTCATTAAAAATGATAAATATCTACAAGATGCAATTCAGGATGGAAAAAGCATCATTCTTCTTGCGTCGCATTTTCTTTCGTTGATGCTAGGTTCGAGAGCGTTACTTTTGAATTACAGCATAGCGAATATTTATCGTCCTCAAAACAATCAATTTTTTGATGAAGTTATGAGAAGAGGTTTTGTTGATAATGGAGCCATTATGATCAAAAATAGCGACACCAGATCCATGTTAAAAGCAATCAAAAGCAAAACTCCAATCTGGTATGCGCCTGATCAAGATCTTGGTCCTAAAAATACAATTTTTGCTCCGTTTTTCAATATTAACACGGCAACAGTTTCGGCAACTTCAAGGCTGGCACAAAATAGTAATACAGTTGTTATTCCTTACCACTTTAATAGGCAAAAAGATAAGTACATCATGGAATTTCTGAAACCTCTTAGATCTTATCCAACCAAAGACCCTATCAAGGATGCCTCAAAAACAAATGCAATACTTGAAAAGCAAATCCTTAAATATCCTGATCAATATTTATGGATCCATAAGAGATTTAAAACCAGGCCAGATGGTGAGACTAGTTATTATGAAAACTTATGATATGCATGAAGAAAAAGGCGTATCATTTTCTAGTATAGTCTTGTATAATACGCGTTTTTGAAATTTAACAAGTTAAGAAAATATGTCGATTGACACTCAAAAAATTATTAAAGAATATCAAACAGACAAGAATGACACTGGTTCTGTTGATGTTCAGGTTGCCCTTCTTACAGCTAGAATCAAGCATCTAACTGAGCACTTTAAGACTCATAAAAAAGATCATCATTCTAGAAGAGGGTTACTGAAATTAGTTTCTCAAAGAAAGAAATTACTTGGTTATTTAAAGAATAAAAATCTTGATTCTTATGCAAGTTTAATTTCTAGACTTGGTTTAAGAAAGTAGTTTTAACTAATTTATAATTAAGCCCCTCTGGGGCTTTTTTTATGTCTGAAGAAAATGGAAGTTGCAATAATTGTCCAAAAAGTTGATGAGTTAAAAGAAAGGTTTGAATCCTTATCGTCTCATTTAAAGCTTGATGAAAAAAGATTGAGATTAGAAGAGGTTGCTAGAATTCTAGAGAATCCTGATATCTGGTCCAATCAAGATGAGGCGCAAAAAATATCCAAAGAAAAATCATCGCTTGATTCAATGATTGACACATTTGATTCTGGTTTTGCAATTCTTGATGACGCCAAGGAACTTATCAAAATGGCATCAGACGAGAATGATAATGACGCTATTGAAAGCATTGAGATGGATCTTGAAAATCTTGAGATAGAGATTTCAAAATTAGAATTAGAGAGAATGTTTAGTGGTGAGATGGACAAAAACTCCGCTTACCTGGATATTCAGTCCGGTTCTGGTGGAACAGAAGCACAAGATTGGGCAGAGATGTTGTTAAGAATGTATCTTCGATGGGGCGAAAAGCATAAGTTTGGAGTCAAGCTGATGGAGGTTTCTCCTGGCGAGGTAGCTGGGATTAAATCTGCAACCATTCACTTTGATGGTGATTTTGCATTTGGATGGCTTAGGACAGAAATTGGTATTCATAGATTAGTAAGAAAATCTCCTTATAACGCTAATGGCAAAAGACACACCTCTTTTTCCTCTGTTTTTGTTTCTCCTGAAATAGATGACAATATTGAAATAGATATCAATCCTGCTGATATAAGAATTGATACCTATCGTGCTTCTGGGGCAGGAGGTCAACATGTTAATAAAACTGATTCAGCCGTAAGAATAACTCATCTACCAACTGCTACGGTGGTTCAGTGTCAAGATGGAAGATCTCAACATGCCAACAAAGATCAGGCTATGAAACAACTGAAATCTAAACTTTATGAACTTGAAATTCAAAAAAGAAATGAGGAAAAACAAGAATTAGAAGACTCTAAATCTGATATTGGCTGGGGTCACCAAATTCGATCATATGTCCTAGACCAGTCAAGGATTAAAGATATCAGAACTGGTATTGAAAGTTCTAACACTCAAGATGTGTTAGATGGTAACTTAGATAAATTTATTGAAGCAAGCTTAAAAGCAGGTTATTAATTATGAGAAAACACTATGACATGATTGCAATTGGGGCAGGTTCGGGAGGTCTTTCTGCGGTTGAACGTGCATCAGAATATGGGAAAAAATGTGCTGTTGTTGAGGTCAATCAGGTTGGAGGAACCTGTGTAAATGTTGGTTGCGTTCCAAAAAAAGTCATGTGGTTTGCTGCGAATGCTGCACAAACAATTAAAAACTCAAACGGATTTGGATTTGATATTTCAATTAATGATTTTTCATGGACAAAACTTAAAGACGGAAGAGAGAACTATATTAATGGTATTAATGAATGGTATGACGGGTATCTGGAAAAACTCGGTATCGACTATTTTCATGGTTTTGGAAAACTCATAGATAAAAATACTATTTCAGTAAATGGTGAAAATCTCACTGCGGATACTATTGTTCTATCTCCCGGAGGTGAACCCTCAGTCCCGAAAATAGAGGGGGCCAAATATGGAATCACCTCTGATGGTTTTTTTGAACTTAATGAACTTCCCAAGAGGGTTGCTGTTGTCGGGGGTGGTTATATTGGGGTTGAGCTAGCAGGCGTATTAAACAGTTTGGGCAGTGAAGTTAGCTTATTTGTTAGATCTCAGAAGTTACTTAATGGTTTCGATGAGCTTATTCAGTCTTCCTTAGAAAATGATTATCGGGAACATGGAATAAAAATTGAATTTGGAACTTCGATTGATAAGATCTCCAAAGATAAAACGCTTCACACCAATAAGGGAGATTTTTCTGGATATGAACAAATCATCTGGACCGTTGGAAGAGATCCATTAACTCAACATTTGGGACTAGAAAATGCTGGTGTAAAAACAGATCAACGTGGTTTTATTTTGACTAATAAGTTTCAAAAAACTAATATCGGTAATATCTATGCATTAGGAGATGCGACTGGTAGAGCGCCACTCACTCCTGTTGCTATTGCGGCTGGCAGAAGACTGTCTGATCGACTCTATAACAACATGAAAAACAGACGCCTCAGTTATGAAAATATTCCTACTGTTGTTTTTACGCATCCTCCCATTGGAACAATAGGTATGACTGAAGAAGAGGCTAGGAAAAAATTTAAAAATGTAAAAGTTTATCAATCTCAATTTACTCCAATGGCAGATGCGCTATCAGATCATAAAACAACTACCGCACTAAAATTGGTCTGCGTGAATAATAATGAGAAAGTTGTCGGTTGTCATATCATGGGACATGGCGCTGATGAAATGCTTCAAGGTTTTGCAGTTGCCATCAAAATGGGTGCCACGAAAAAGCAGTTTGATGATACTGTGGCTATCCATCCAACAAGCGCAGAAGAGTTAGTGACAATGAGATAGTGACGATAAAGTCTTGTATCATACCGATTAGTTATTTATAAAATTTAGCATGTCAATTAGCGCAAAAATTAACTTTAATGAGGCCGGGTTAATACCAGCAATCGCTCAAGATTTTGAGACCAATGAGATTTTGATGGTTGCCTGGATGAATAAAGAAGCATTTGAACTCACGCTTGAGAAGAAACAAGCAGTCTATTTTTCTCGCTCAAGGAATAAACTTTGGTTTAAAGGTGAAGAGTCTGGCAATATGCAAATTGTTAAGGATGTCTATACTGATTGTGATAATGATGTCATTCTTCTAAAAGTTGAGCAGGTTGGTGGTATTGCTTGTCACACCGGACGAGAGAGCTGTTTTTTCCAAAAGATTAATGGTGAAA
Source organism: Gammaproteobacteria bacterium (assembly GCA_008080915.1). Lineage (GTDB taxonomy): Bacteria > Pseudomonadota > Gammaproteobacteria > PS1 > Pseudothioglobaceae > VMDI01. The sequence goes on from VMDI01000034.1 coordinate 10,422, forward strand.
AATTAGAAATTACTAAACCAGTTATTAAGGACCCTAAAGAAATTTATGGATGATATTTTCAAGAAAGTTGAAGAAGTAATTCTCAGTAGAAAATCAGCATCGGCTGATGAATCTTATGTTGCCTCTTTGAATCAAAAGGGTGTTGATGCGATTCTAAAAAAGATAGCTGAGGAGTCAAGTGAAGTCATCATGGCTGCAAAAGATGATTCCAAATCTGAAATTATTCACGAAGTTGCCGACTTAATATTTCACCTTTTGGTGCTATTAGGGTATAAGGATATCTCTACAGATGAAATTGGAAAAGAATTATCGAATCGCTTTGGTACCTCAGGTATTGAAGAGAAAAAAAATAGAAATAAGTAATTAGAGGAGAAAGAAAATGATGCCAGGACCGTTTGAGTTAATTATTATTTTGGTGATTGTTCTTTTAATCTTTGGTGGTAAAAGATTAAAAAATATTGGTGGTGACCTAGGTAGCGCCATTAAAGGTTTCAAAAAATCCATGAAAGATGGTGAGGAGCAAATCGATAACAAAGACGATGTTATTGAGGCCAAAGTTGTTAAAGAAGACAGTAAAAAATCAAAATAACTACTTATGTTTGACGTCGGTTTTTGGGAATTTGCCTTAATTGGTGTCATTGCACTAATTGTGGTTGGCCCAGAAAGATTACCTGGGATTGCAAGAACAGCTGGACTTTATGTTGGCAAGTTCAAACAGTTTGTTAACAACATCCAAGAAGATGTCAAAAGTGAACTGGAATCTGACAAACTTAAAGAACACTTATCGTTAGAGGATGATTCTGCAAGTGTTGTCGATATCCTTGATGATGCAAAAAAAGAACTTGATCAAATCAAGAAAAGTGCTGACAAGTAATGACCACCAATTCTGAAAAAGAACTCTCTTTTATTGGGCATCTTGTTGAATTAAGAGACAAGCTGATTAAGTCAGTCATTGCCATATTAGTCGTCTTTGTCTGTCTATTTCCTTTTGCTGATGAAGTGTATACCTTTATCGCTAATCCAATTCTTAAAGTTCTGCCAAGCGATGGAAACATCATAGCAATTGGCGTAATATCGCCATTTCTAACACCACTTAAGATGGCATTAATTTTTGCAGTCTACATCACCATGCCCTTCCTACTCTATCAATTATGGACATTTATTGCGCCCGCTTTATACAAACATGAAAAGAAAATAATTTTTCCTTTGGTAATTTCTAGCACTATTTTGTTTTATGCTGGATTGATGTTTGCTTTCTATGTGGTGTTTCCCGTTGCTTTTGGTTTTTTGACTAGTATAGGACCCAAGATTGTCAACTTTACCCCTGATATTCAATACTATCTAGATTTTGTATTGAAAGTCTCATTTGCTTTTGGTGTTGCTTTTGAGGTTCCTGTGGCCACTATTTTATTGATTATATTTGGCGCAACAACTGCAGAAAAATTAAAAAAGAATCGTCCCTATGTCATTATTGGTGCTTTTATTTTAGGAATGCTACTAACACCGCCGGATGTGATTTCTCAAACTTTAATCGCTATTCCAATGTGGCTTCTATTTGAGGCGGGTCTCTTTTTCTCTCCCATGTTCAAGAAAATTAAAAAGGATGAGAAAGAGGAAACTAATTCACAGGATTCTGAGAATGAAAACCAAGATGATTTGGATGATGAGTTTGATCAGATTGAAGCGGAAATGGATGAGTTTGAAAGAAAGAACTAATCTAGTAGTTCGAACGCATTGATAACGCTCTCAGCAACGTCAACAATTCTTTTGTTTTTATCCATTGCCATTTTTCTAAGAGATTGATAAGCAGCATCTTCATCAACCTTTTTATGCTTCATGAGAAGTCCTTTCGCTTTTTCAACCACTTTTCTTTCAGATAGCTGACTTCTGGTTGCATCAAGTTCATCTTTTAGCGCTTGGAACTCTCTGAACCTTGCCATCGCAACATCAATAATAGGCTGTACACGATTTTCTTCAAGTCCATCTACAATGTATGCATTTACCCCAGACTTAATTGCTGAGTTTGCCATCTCTGAACTGGATTCATCAGCAAACATAACAATTGGTTTGGGTTTTGCTTTATTGACATCAGTTAAATTTGCAAACACCTCTTCATTAGGAATATCAGAGTTCACAATAATGACATCCGCATGAGTCATCTCATTACTATCAAGAAGTTCTGCAGAACTTGTCATTCGGCTAATAACCTCATGTCCCTTATCTTGAAGTGCTCTTCTGAGCATTGCAGATCGACCTGCATTGACATCAACAAGGATAATTTTAAGAGGGGTTGTTCCACTCATACCTAAGAACTTTTTAAAAAAAGTATTCATTTTATATGAATCAAAAAAAACCGCAGACCATCTTAAGGATAATCTGCGGTTTAATGAGCTGTTTAATTTACTTAGTAAATTCTGGATAAGCTTCCATGCCACATTCAACGAGGTCTACACCTGAAACCTCATCTTCTTCGGAGACTCGAATTCCCATGACTGCCTTAAGAATTAACCAAAGCACCAATGAAGCTCCGAAAACCCATACAAAGATCGTCGCTGCACCAACTATTTGTCCAAAGAATGTCGCTCCAGTGTTAGTCAGTGGAACTGCTAATAGACCCCAAAGACCGACAACACCATGAACAGAGATAGCACCGACTGGATCATCAATTTTGAACAATCTATCCAACATGACAATTGAGGCAACCACTAACAATCCTCCCACAACACCGATCAATGTTGCCTCTAGTGCAGTTGGAGTAGACGGTTCAGCAGTAATTGCAACAAGTCCTGCTAACGCACCATTTAAAGCCATCGTTAAATCAGCTTTACCAAACCATATTCTGGCAAAAATGAGAGCAGCGATTGCACCACCAGCAGCTGCTGTATTAGTATTCAAAAATACCATGGCAACAGAATGAGCATTAGCGATATCACCTAGCTTCAAAACGGATCCGCCATTAAAACCAAACCAACCCATCCATAGGATAAAAGTACCTAGTGTGGCAAGAGGAAGGTTTGCACCTGGAATAGCGTTAGATGATCCATCCTTATTATATTTACCTTTTCTTGCACCAAGAACTAATACACCTGCAAGTGCAGCTGCTGCTCCTGCCATGTGAACAATCCCCGAACCTGCAAAATCTGAAAAACCATAATCACCAAGATTATATAACCCAAAGACATCTGATCCACCCCAAGTCCAAGAACCCTCAAGTGGGTAAATGATTGCCGTAAACACTGCTGCGAATAAGAAAAATGCAAATAGTTTCATTCTCTCAGCAACAGCGCCTGAAACAATAGACATAGCTGTAGCTACAAAGACCACCTGGAAAAAGAAATCGGATGCACCTGAGTAGATTGACCCTCCATGAAAACCATCTTCCCTACCTGCAAAATCCTTTAAGGTAGATTCAACATCAACAGACTCAATACCAGTTAAAAAATATCCTCCTCCATACATAATTGCATAACCTATTACAAGATAAGCGATACATGCTATGGAATAGAGACCAATGTTTTTTGTAAGAATTTCTGCGGTATTCTTACTTCTAACCAACCCTGCTT
>VMDI01000050.1 GCA_008080915.1 Gammaproteobacteria bacterium
AGAAAAAAATATTAATTAAAAATTTATCAAAAATGAAAGGACTCAAAAATTACTTAAGGATTACTATCGGATCCAAGCAAGACAATTCAATTTTTAGCTCAGCCCTTGATGAGTTTTTCTCATAACTATAAATATGTTCTCTTTGGATAATGAAAATCAAGTTATCGAAATTGCAAAATCAGCAGGTAAGGAAATTCTTAGAATTTATAACAACACTTATTCTGTTAATTTTAAAGAAGACTCATCCCCATTAACCGAGGCAGACATTAAGTCGCACAACCTAATAACCAAAGAATTAAAGAAATTTTTTCCCGATATAAAAATCATATCTGAAGAGTCTAAACTTGATCAGGATAGGCATAACTGGGATACTTATTGGCTGATAGATCCTCTCGATGGCACAAAAGAGTTTATTAATAGAAACGATGAGTTTACTGTCAATATTGCTTTGATTCATAATAATAAGCCTTTCTGGGGGGTTGTATATGCACCCGCATTAGATGTTATTTATTGGGGTGGGCAAGGAATCTCAAGAAAACAATTTAAAAATAATCCACCACAAACTATGAAGACTAGCAATAAAACGAAAAAACAAAATTACAAAGTTGTTGGAAGTAGGTCTCATCAGAGCAAAGATTTCAGTGATTTTATTTCTAGATTTGTTGAGCCAGAAATTGTATCAATGGGAAGTTCATTAAAACTATGTATGGTCGCAGATGGTATGGCAGATATTTACCCGCGTTTTGGTCTGACATCTGAATGGGATACAGCTGCAGCTCATGCAGTGGTGATCGGTTCAGGGGGTGAGGTTGTTGAAATAGATTCGTTTAATCAACTCAAATACAATAAAGAAGAATCAATTTTGAATCCATTTTTCATTGTTGGCGCAAGAGGTATTTTGGAAGATATTAAAAAATATTTATGAATAAAGAAATTGAAATTTTTGAACAAAAAATCACTATTAAAAATATTGATAGAGCGAATCAAAAGAAACAGAAGCCAAAGATTATTTGGTTCACTGGAATTTCTGGCTCAGGGAAATCCACTCTGGCAAACGCACTTGATGAAAAACTTACGATAGATGGTAAACACTGTTACATTCTTGATGGCGATAATATGAGATCAGGCTTATGTAGTGACTTGGATTTTAGTGATAGCGCAAGGGATGAGAACATTAGGAGAGTAGCTGAAACAGCAAGGTTGATGTTCAACTCTGGTCTGATAGTTATTGTGGCAACTATCTCCCCTTTTAAGAGGCATAGAGATTTTGCAAGAAGTCTTTTTCCTTCCGATGATTTTTACGAAGTATACATAAATGCCAGTTATGACGAATGCGCTGAAAGAGACACTAAGGGACTCTACAAAAAAGCAAAATCTGGCAAAGTAAAAAACTTTACAGGAAAGACATCGAACTATGAAATCCCAGTAAATCCAGATCTCAATATTAAAACCCATTCCCAATCTGTTAAAGAGTCAGTAGAAGAAATATTAAACTTCTGTAAGAAAATGTTAATTTAAAAGTCGCTTCTAATGATAAGTAATTACGAAATCCAAAAATATTGCAATGAAATTCTTCTGCCAGAAAAATTTGATGACTATTGCCCCAATGGGCTTCAAGTTGAAGGAGTTGAAAATGTAAAAAGAATAATTTCAGGAGTTTCTGCAAATCAAGATTTGATAGACATAGCTGTTAAAAAAAAGGCAGATGCGATTTTCGTTCATCATGGGATATTTTGGAAAAATGAGCCCATGATAATTGCTGGTTATCAATCACAAAGAATAAAAAGAATATTAGCCTCAAATATCAATCTCTTCGCATATCATTTACCTTTGGATGATCACAAAGAATTAGGCAATAATATTCAGTTGGCAAGAACTCTGGGAATTAGTAATCCTGAACCTATTCCAAACTCACTAATTTGGACTGGAGAAATAGATGCTAATACCCTGGATGAATTTTCATTATTAGTTGAAAAAAAATTGGGTCGATCTCCTCAAGTATTTGGAAACTTAAAGTCTAGAATCAAAAAAGTTGCGTGGTGTACTGGGGGTGCACAGAAATACTTCCATGATGCGATTAATCTAGGTGTTGATTTGTTCATTACCGGAGAAATTTCTGAACAAATACCTGCTATGGTCAAAGAATCAGGTGTTTCATATATGGCCGCTGGGCATCATGCCACTGAAAGATATGGTGTTCAAGCGCTTTGTCAATTTCTAGCTGAGAAATTCAATTTAGAGCATGAATATGTAGAAATACCAAATGATGTATAGTTTTTACTTGACTGGTATAATATGCGCTTTTTTTCAAACAGATAATTATGAGCAAGAAATTTGATATTGCAGTAGTAGGTGCCACCGGTGCTGTGGGCGAAACTATTATCTCTATATTAGAGCAAAGAAACTTCCCTATCAATAATCTTTACCCACTTGCTTCTAGCAAATCAGCTGGAATGAAGATTCAATGTCAGGGCAAGACTTGGACTGTTCAGGACCTAGACACCTTCGATTTTACAAAAGCTCAGATTGGGCTTTTCTCTGCAGGAGGTTCTATTTCAGAGAAGTATGCCCCGAGGGCTGCTGAAGCTGGCTGTATCGTTGTTGATAATACTGCTCACTTTAGACGTGATGAGGATATTCCTTTGGTAGTTCCTGAAGTGAATGCTCATGCAATCGCAGGTTATACAAAAAGAAATATTATTGCGAATCCAAATTGTTCAACAATTCAAATGTTAGTGGCTCTGAAGCCAATCTATGATGCCGTGGGTATTGAGCGTATTAATGTGGCAACCTATCAAGCTGTATCAGGAACGGGTAAAGCTGCTATTACGGAACTTACAGAACAGACAGCTAAGTTGCTTAATGGTCAGGATGTTGAAAATGAGGTTTACCCAAAACAAATTGCTTTTAATGTGATTCCTCACATCGATGTATTCCAAGATAATGGGTACACCAAGGAAGAGATGAAAATGGTTTGGGAAACTAAGAAAATCTTCGAGGATGACAATATTCTTGTCAATCCTACTGCTGTCAGGGTTCCAGTCATTTATGGTCATTCTGAAGCGGTACATATTGAAACAAAGAAAAAAATCACTGCTTCTGAGGCTAGAGAGATTTTATCCAAAGCAAGTGGCGTTACTGTGATGGATGATAGAAAAGATGGTGGTTACGCAACCCCATTTGAAGAGGCTACTAACAAGGATGATACTTTTGTGAGCAGAATCAGAGAAGACATTACTCATGAAAGAGGATTAAATATGTGGGTGGTTTCTGATAACATTCGAAAAGGTGCTGCCCTAAATACAATTCAGATTGCAGAAATTTTGATCGAGAAGTATCTATAAGATGATAAAGGTTGATAGAAAAACAAACGAAACTGACATAACAGTTGAGCTTGAGCTTTATGGTACTGGCAAGTCAGATATCAATACGGGTGTCCCATTCCTTGATCACATGCTGGATCAAATCGCTCGTCATGGCTTAGTTGATTTGACGATTAAATGTGATGGAGATACTGATATTGATGATCATCATAGCGTTGAAGATGTTGGCATAACTCTTGGACAGGCATTTGCAAAAGCAATTGGGGATAAAAAAGGCATGACGCGTTATGGTTTTTCCTATGTGCCCCTTGATGAGGCTCTTTCTAGGGTGGTAATAGACCTCTCCGGTCGTCCAGGCTTAGAGTTGAATGTTAAATTTACCAGAGCCATGATTGGCAAATTCGATGTTGATCTTATTGGTGAGTTCTTCCAGGGTTTTGTAAATCATTGTTTGGCAACTGTTCATATCGATAATATTAGAGGTGTTAATGCGCATCACCAAGCAGAGACCATTTTTAAAGCATTTGGTCGCGCTCTTAGAATGGCAGCTTCGCCTGATTCTAGACAATCTGGAGTAATTCCTTCGACTAAAGGGTCCTTATAAGTGCAAAGAATAGCCATTATTGACTATGGCATGGGCAATGTTCGGTCAGTTCAAAAAGCGATTGAATTTGTATCTCCTGATGATGAAGTCTTACTGACTCATGATAGAACCTATATCGAAAATTCTGATAGGGTGGTTTTTCCAGGTCAAGGCGCTATTGGAGGCTGTATGAAGGTTCTTAATGAATTGGACCTTACAGAATCTATTAAACAAGCTGCCAATGAAAAACCTCTTCTGGGAATCTGCCTGGGGCTTCAAATGCTTTTTGATTGGAGTGAAGAGAATGGCGGTACTGATGGATTATCTATATTTGAAGGCACAGTCAATCATTTCCAAAGTAATTCACTAAAAGTTCCTCATATGGGCTGGAATACAGTGCGTCAAACTAAAGAACATCAATTATGGGAGGGTATTAATGATAATGCACGTTTTTATAGTGTCCATAGTTATTATGCGAATCCCTCAGCAGATGTTGAAGTTGGGTCAACAAATTACGGTATTGACTTTTGTTCTGCTGCTGCAAGAGGTAATATTTTTGCTGTCCAGTTTCATCCTGAGAAGTCACAAAGAGACGGTTTGAAATTATTGGAAAATTTTGTTAACTGGCAAGTTAATTAATAATTTTTTGATAACAATTTAGCACTCCACCTAGATAGGATCTACCAAAGAGATTTAAGTGATTTAGGTAATGATAAATCATATAGATTGGTTTTCTTTCCTCATGATTTTCTTCGAAAGGAGATCTCTTTTCGTAGCTTTGATAAAACTCTTTTGAAAACCCACCAAACATATAGGTAAGGGCAAAATCAGCCTCTGAGTGACCATAGTAGGATGCAGTATCAATAAAGTAAGGTCCACTAGAGGTCGCAACATAATTGCCTGACCATAAATCACCATGAAGAAGAGTTGGGCGAATTTGAATATTTAATTTCCTGTAAATAGAATCCTTGAGATTCATTAAATTTTTGTATTGTTCTAATTCCAGCAGATTGTTTTTCTTTGCAAGATCAATTTGAAATTTAATACGATAGTTCCAGAAGAAATCAGCCCAGTTCTTAATGTTCTTTTTGGTTGCATTTTTTTGAGGTGTAGATCCAATCTTGTTATCAAAGATGAAACCAAAATAATCATTGTGTTTCAGGTGAAGTTCAGACAGACTTCTTCCGAGCTCTTTTTGGATGGATGGATTGTAGGATTGTTCGATCCATTCAAGGATTATGCAATGAGTTGTTGAGGCAATAACTTTAGGTGTTTTAACATGTTCTCCAAGAATTCGTAGCTCTTCTGCTTCATGAATAAGATCATTATTAGAGTTATTTTGTATCTTGATAAACACATTGGAATTATTCTTCAAATTAACTTTATAAGAGTCGAATAATCCAGTACCAATCGATTGATAAGTATTAATTTCTTGATGGGTGTGCTCTTGAATCAGCTCATCTAAATACATTTATTATTTAAACATCTCTTATAATTTTCATAGTCAAATGATGAATGATTCTTCTGAGCTGAGAAAATCATTTCCGCAATACAATCTATCAGAGTATGTTCTACTTCATGAGGGTCTTTAATTTTTTCGAGAAGAGAGTCGTATGCCAATCTCACTTCAATCGGTTGATTAATAGATAATTGCTCCCTTAGGGCTAGATGAAGATTGATGTGTAAAAATGGGTTAACCTGACCATGTTCAGGAAAGTATTCCGCATCAGTAGTTTGTATTAGATGATGATACTCGGGATGAAGCTTGATGATTTCTACGAGTTGAAACTCCATGGGATCAAGGCCCTCATTATTTTGAAATTTCACCCAGGCATTTGACAAGAATGCTCTTTGCTCACTACGGTTTTGGCTATAAAGCATTTCCCTATTATAGGGGTAAATCGATTAGAGATTTTTTTCTTCGTACTCGCAAAGATCAAGAAGAACACACTCATTGCAAAGCGGTGCTCTTGCTTTACAGGTATATCTACCATGAAGAATCATCAAGTGATGAGCAGGAACTCTATAGTCGTCCGGAATGAATTTAACCAATTTCTTTTCAACTTCGAGAACAGTTTTTCCACTGGCAATAGCGGTTCTATTGGCCACCCTGTAAATGTGAGTATCGACAGCTATAGTTGGATGCCCAAAAGCGGTATTGAGAACTACGTTAGCTGTTTTTCTACCAACTCCAGGGAGCGCTTCAAGATCTTTTCTAGATTCAGGCACTTGAGAATCGTATTTATCGATCAAGATTCTACATGCTTGAATAATATGTTTTGCTTTTGAATTGAACAAGCCAATAGTTTTGATAGTGTCTCTTAGCTTGTCTTCACCAAGGTCAAAAATTGCCTCTGGTGTATTAGCCATTGGAAAGAGTTTATCAGTTACTTGATTAACACTTTTATCCGTTGCCTGAGCTGAAAGGGTGACAGCAACTAATAGCTCAAAAGGTGTCGAGTAGTTTAATTCAGTTGTTGGGTTAGGTATTTTTTTCTGGAGACGACCAAACATCTCCTCTCTTGTTTCTGCGTTCATTAACCTTACTTCATACTTTTTCGCGAAGCGTAGATTATACCTTTATTTTTCTTTTTTCACAAACTTCAGCAATTTTAAAGAAACGAATCACCGTATTTTTCAAGTTCTTGAATAACAGATAGATTTACTTTTCCTTCTTCTTTCATTTTGGCTAGCTGTTTGTAAAAATCGTCAATGTTTAAGTATCCATATTCGCCGTTATGAACTCTTGATTGCACAGTTTCGAACCACAATTCTTTTTCGTTCTCATCAAGTGATTTAGGATAATTGCGAGCCTTGAAATTAAGAAAAAGTTTATTAAGTTTCTTGTCCTCGAACCGAGGCTGAAAAGAAACAAGATCTGCCTCATTTAGATTTTGTATTTCATCAGAAACTCTCCTATCATGGGCGCTCATGAAATTATCATAAAGGGCTTGATCTTCATCATTTTTTGGATAATTCATCTCGTCATCAGAAAAGAGCTCTTGAATAATCCTTTCAATCTCAGTTGCATTTTTTTTCATGAAGTCTACTTTTTCAAGAATATCAGACATATTTAGCTTGAGTTGATTTTGAATTGTTGGAGAAAGTTTGTAGATGTTCGATACAAACATTGGACTTGAATTGAATTTAATAGAATGTATTTGTAGTTTCTCAAGCCCTTTCGGAAGTTTAGATTTAGGTGTAAAGGCCAACAACTTTAATTCATCAACTTCTAGGTCAAGAAGAATACTTGGATCCTGATCAAGATTAAAGACCAAGGCGCAATCTTTTTGAATAGGATGATAGCATACTGGCAGAACAATCCTAGTGCAGCTTAAAGAGTTTGGGAAGTTTTTAGAAGTGTATAAGGTGGGTTCAAAAAGTTTTAATTGGTTATTGACTGTATTCTTATCTCGAAGAGAGAGAGCATATTCATAAAATTTTGGCTGGGTTTCTTTAATCTTTCTGGCAATTGCAATCGTTGCTCGAACATCTGCAAGAGCATCGTGTGCATTAGAATGCTCAATACCATTAGCGATTGATAATCGATCAAGTTTGAAAATGGGCTTGCCATAGTCATCATGAACCCATTTCAAAGACTCATCTTTTTTAAGTGCATAACACATCCTGACAACATCCAGAATATCCCATCTCGAGTTATTATTTTTCCAATGCCAAGCATATGGATCTAGAAAATTTCTGTAGAGAGTGTAACGAGTAAATTCGTCATCAAATTGATTAGAGTTATAGCCTACAACACAAGTTCCTGGCTTTGAAAATTCTGTGTTTATTTTTGAGATAAATTCATGTTCAATAACTCCTCTATTTTCACAAATCTGAGGAGTGATTCCTGTTATTGCGCATGCCTGGGGAGAAGGTAAGCAATCATTGGTCGGCTTGCAATAAAACATAAATTCCTCAATCTTATTCAGATTGAGGTCAGTTCTTATTGCAGCAAACTGGGAAATTCTAGAGGTCTTTGGATTTATACCAAAGGTCTCATAGTCATACCAAAGATATGAGTTCATTTAAATTCTATAAAAGATATTTAAATGAATTATACAAAGAAACTTTATTTTGGAACTACGTTTACTGCCTGAAGACCTTTATCACCTTCTTCAACCTCAAAATCAACCTCTTGACCTTCGTCAAGTTTCTTAAATCCACCTCCTTGGATAGATCTGAAATGAACAAAGATATCTTCACTACCATCTCTTTCAAGAAAACCAAAACCTTTTTTTACGTCAAACCACTTGACCTTACCTGTATAAGTTGACATTAAATCAATACTCCAAAAAAAACAAATACTAGAAAACTAGTGTTGACAAGTTTATATTAGATTTAGAATTTAATAAACCTTATTTGAAAAGGGTTTTCATTTAATCCAAATGGTTTTGATATTCACAAATTCATGCATACCAATCTCTGATAATTCCCTTCCATATCCTGAGTTTTTAATCCCTCCAAAAGGCAGTCTTGGGTCACTTTTCACAATGCCATTTACAAAACTTGCACCTGATTGAATTTGTCTAGCTACATCTTCACCGCGATATGGGTTTTCAGTCCAAACACTGCCTCCAAGCCCGTAAGGGGAATCATTCGCAATTCTAACTGCATCATCCTCATCTTTCGCGCGGATGATAATTGCTACAGGACCAAATAATTCCTCTTGATAAGCACGCATTCCAGGTTTAACATGATCGATAATTGAAGCAGGGTATCCTGCATGTGTATTCTGATCAATCTCACATCCGCATAAGGGGATAGCACCCTGACTGATAGAATCCTGAACTTGTTGGTGGAGTTCATTTCTCAAGTCTTGCCTTGCCATTGGAGGAAGATTTGTAGAATTATTAAGAGGATCACCAATTTTTAAATTTTCAACCGCTTCTTTAAACTTGGGAATAAATTGGTCCGCAATAGAATCTAAAACAATAAATCTTTTTGCGGCGATACAACTTTGACCACCATTTAAAAAGCGCGAGGCAACTCCAACTTTAACCGCCTGATCCACGTCACAATCATCAAGAACGATAAAGGCATCTGATCCTCCGAGTTCAAGGACTGTTTTCTTGAGATTGGCACCTGCGGTTGCAGCAACTTTACTTCCTGCAATTTCACTGCCGGTTAGTGTCACTGCTTGGACTCTAGAGTCAGCAATTACTTTTGCTGTATCGTCACGACTAATCATCATGGAAATAAAGGTACCATCAGGGAATCCAGCATCACGAAAAATCTTCTCAATGGCAAGAGCAGATTCAGGGACATTCTCGGCATGTTTAAGTAAACCAACATTGCCCGCTGCAAGCGCAGGTGCGGCAAATCTAAACACCTGCCAAAGAGGAAAATTCCATGGCATGATGGCCAAGACACACCCAAGAGGTTGGTAGGTAATAAAACTCTTGCTGGCATCTGATTGAATCATCCTATCTGCCAAAAAACCTTTAGCATTAAGTGCATAAAATTCGCATACCCAGGCGCATTTTTCAACCTCTGCCTTTGCCTCATCAATAAGTTTTCCCATTTCAGAAGCCATCATTTTGGCCAGAACTTCTTTTTGATCTCTTAAGGTATTAGCCGCCTGTTTAAGGAGTTTACACCTTTTGTCTAGAGGTGTTTTTTGCCATGAATCTCTAACTTGATAAGATCTTTGTAAAGCATTCTCAATTTCATCACTGTTCCAGCAATCAATCTCAAGATTAACTTCACCATTGAATGGATTAATTGATTTGTAATTCATGATTTCCCCCTTATATCATGTCATTTAATCTAGAGTTGCTAGAACCATTTTATTGAGCAACCCATAGATGGAATTTGTTCTCTAGGACCTTGACCTGATATGGCTACTTCTTTCATTGCTTCAAATAGATCCCTTCTTACATCTTCAGGAGCAGTTTCTTTCCTAGATTCGTCCAATCGACCTCTATATTGAAGTTTAAGATTTGAATTGTAGCCAAAGAAATCAGGTGTACAAACTGCACCATAAGCTTTGGCAATTTCCTGAGTTTCATCAATTAAATATGGAAAAGGAAAGGAGTGTTCATCAGAGATTTTTTTCATATTCTCAAATGAGTCTTCTTCATATTCATCGGGATTATTGGACATAATTGCCACAGCATTAATGCCAAATGAATTTAACTCATTTACGTCTCTGATAATTCTATGACGAATAGCCTTGACATATGGGCAGTGATTGCAAATGAACATCACTAATAAGCCTTTCTCTCCCATGCATTCAGCTAAGTTATATCTTTTGCCATCAACCCCAAGAAGATTAAAGTCAATTGCAGGTTGGTCAAATTGACAAACTGGTGTTTCAGTACTAACCATTCAATTAATTTTTGTATTTTATTGATTTATTATCTTCTGAATTATATACCCAGCCATCATTAATCCAAACATATTTGGGATATATGAAATAGCTCCATTAACTGCCCTAGGTCTTCCTGAGGGCACCCCTTCAGAATCTTTGTTTTTTGTGTGAGGTAGGGCCTTAATTTGCTGCTCAGTAGAGAACACAACTGGAAGACTGAGGCAAGATTTGCAACCTCGTAATTCTCTTCTCATTTCTCTAGCCAAAGAGCAATTAAAAGTTTTATTTAATTTAGAGATTTTAATCTGACTAGGATCAAGTCTTCCACCAGCTCCCATTGAAGAAATAATTGGTTTTTTTTCTTTAAAGCAAGAGAGAATCAATGTTTTTTTGCACGCTATTGAATCTATACAGTCAGCAATAAAATTTATTTCAGAGTTTTTTGAAATCTCAATAGCTAAATTTTCATCAATAAATTGATTGATAAGATTGATTTCAATATCAGGATTAATGTCTTTGAGTCTTGAAAAAAGAACATCAGTTTTCTTCCTATTTAAAGAAGAGTTAAGAGCAATAATTTGCCTATTAAGATCCGTTTTTTCAACAATATCAAAATCAACTATAGTTAACTCACCTACACCAGCTCGACAAAGCGACTCAGCACATATCCCACCTACTCCTCCTAGTCCAGCAACCAGAATATGAGATTCAGCTAATTTTGCAAGACCTTCTTGCCCTAATAAAATTTCTGTTCTTGCGCAGCTACCAGACATTTAGATACCAAATAGTTTCTTTGCATTATTATCACAATTCAAAACCGTCTCATCATAAGACAATCCTTTGATCGAGGAAATTTTAGATGCAATTTTTGTTAAATCACCTGGATTATCATCATCAGTTTCAATAAGAATTTTATCCATTGGACAAGTTTGGATAATGGACTCCATCTTTAGATAGTTTGGCTTAAGAATCGCATGGCCAATTCCAAGAAAAAACCCCATGGATGTGAATTTATTTGCCTCTTCTGGACTTCCATAGAAACCATGAATTACTCCATAATTATCTCTTTCACTCAAATGACTAATCACTTCATGGTTGGCTTTTACTGAGTGAATAATGACAGGTAAATTATTTTTTTGGGCTAGATGGAGCTGGTGTTTAAAAAAGTAAACCTGTTTCAATTGATTAGATTTATGATTGGGGGAGAAATCAAGACCGCATTCACCAACCGCAATTGGTTTGTTTTTTTTTATTTGAATTTCTAATAAATCAAGATCAAGATCAGAGTGCTGGTCAACATACCATGGATGAATGCCCAAGGCAAAAAAATCAAAAAGAGCCACCTTGCTCCAATTCTCTTTTCCTATTGAGGGGACTATTGTTTCTTCTGTAGAGAAATCAAAATTTTTAACTTCATCAAAATCTAAATGAGCATGAGTATTAATCATATTTTTTTGGGGATGATATTAGCTAAAAATTTTTAAGAAATAATTTGCAAAAAGTTATTAAAAAATGTCTATAATACTCGGTTTCGCTTGAAAAGAATAAGTTAAGGTTTATGAAAACTTTTAGTGCTAACGCAAACAATGTAAAAAGAGACTGGTTTTTAGTCGATGCCGATGGCAAAACTCTAGGTAGACTTGCTACTGAGGTTGCTTCTCGTCTTCGTGGCAAACACAAACCTGAATTCACTCCTCATGCTGATGCGGGTGATTATATTGTTATCGTTAATGCTGAAAAGATTCGCGTTACAGGCAATAAATTTGAAGACAAGATGTACCATCATCATACGGGTTATGTTGGTAACCTTAAGTCTGTGTCTTTTAAGGACTTGCAAAACAAAAAGCCTGAAGCAATTATTCAAAATGCAGTGAAAGGCATGTTGCCTAAAGGACCTCTTGGACGTCAAATGTTCAAAAAAATGAAAGTCTTCACTGGACCAAATCACACACACACTGCTCAACAACCTCAACCATTAGAAATTTAATTATGGCAAAGACTGAAACATACTACGCAACTGGTAAAAGAAAAACTTCTGTAGCTAGAGTCTATATGACTAAAGGTTCGGGTAAGTTTCTGATCAACAAACAGCCAATGAGCGAATATTTTGGTAGAGAGACTGCTTCTATGATCATCAACCAACCTTTAGAGACTGTTGAGATGAAAGATAAATTTGATTTCAATATTATGGTTAAAGGTGGTGGCGATACTGGTCAAGCTGGTGCCATTCGTCTTGGTGTGGCTAGAGCCCTTCTAACTTATGATGAAGAATATCGTAAAGATCTAAGAAAAGCTGGTTTCCTTACTCGTGATGCTAGAATAGTTGAACGTAAAAAGGTTGGTAAGAAGAAAGCTCGTAAGAGTGAGCAATACTCTAAGCGTTAATCCCCTTATAATCCATTTTCTCTGTCAAATCTAGAGAGTTCATTACTGGTAATGACTCTTCTAATTCTATCGACATATTCATAACCAATTTCAGCGTAATTCGTCAATCCTTCTGACAGACTTAGGCCGGTAATGCTTTGACTTTTGGATCTCTTATCTTGTCTTATTTTTCTAAGAACTTCATAGGATTTATTTCTATTTATAGAGAGGAAGTAGAAGTCAATTGCTTTTTCAGGGGAAGAAAATTTTGCCACTTCATGAGTATCTCCCTTGTCTCTTTTTTTAGGTATGACTCCGCAACCTCTCTCAAAACACCATAATC
>VMDI01000045.1 GCA_008080915.1 Gammaproteobacteria bacterium
TCAAGCACCCTATGGAAACTGGTCTTAGAAAATCTAAGGGTAAATTAGTTCCTGCAAACCATATCACTGATATGACAGTTGCGGTAAATGGTACTACTGTGATGAAAGCGGATATTGGAAGTGCGGTATCTAAAGACCCATACTTCAAGTTTTCAACACCTGGTAACAAAGGCGATGAGGTGACAGTCTCTTACAACGATAACAAGGGTAAGTCTGGTACAGCTAAAAAGAAAGCTTAATATCTAAAAAATATAAGGGTAAATCAGATATCTGTTTCAATAAAAAGTTGTAATATAGGTATCTGATAAATCTGAGGAGAGAAAATATGAAAAAACTAACAACATTATTCTTAGGACTAAGTGTTGCAGTTGGTTTCACAAACGCTAACATTGATCCCCAAGCGGATCAAGATGCATTCATCAATTACTTCAAGAAAGCAAATCCTAATGTTGCTTTAGAAGATTATTCGGTAGGTGCTTATGCGTTAGATGATATCAACAGAGGTCAATTCGAAGATATCCTAAGTGGTATCACACCTTATGAAGATGCGGTTGAAAAAGGCGGTGAAGAATTTGCTGACTTAGGTCTTGGTAAATGTGCTGCCCTAGCAGATCCTGCTGCAGCTCGCGTTAAACATCCATACTTTGATGAGGCACAGGGTAAGGTCATCACACTTGAGATGACAATTGCTAAGTGTTACAACGAAGTGACTGGTAAGAAGATTGCGAAAAATAAAGGCCGTATTGCTAGACTAAGTGCTTGGATTTCTGATCAAGCTGCTGGCGAGAAAATCAATGTTAAAGTTGAATCCGATGCTGCTAAAGCTGCATACCAAAAAGGTAAGGCAGTGTTTTATGCGAAGCGTGGCGAGTTCAATCTCTCATGTGCAGACTGTCATGTTTACAACCATGGTAAGAAGGCAAGAGCGGATGTACTATCACCTGCACTAGGTCACACAACTCATCTACCAATGTATCGTGCAAAATGGGGTGGTTTAGGTACTCTTCATAGACGTTATGGTGGTTGTATGAAGAACATGCGTGCTAAGCCATACAAGTCTCACGGTGAAGAGTTTGCAAATCTAGAGTTCTATCAAGCTAGAATGAATAATGGATTTGAAATCACTGCTGATCGTTACAGAAAATAAGGGGTAAAAAATGAAAAAAGTTTTATTAACAACAGTTACATTATTTGCTCTTTCTGCAAACGCGAACTTTAACAGTTCATCTCATAACTGGAACATGGGTTCTGATCCATTTAAATCAACAATCTCTGCTGCGGAGTCTATCTACAAAGAGGTTGAAAAAGTAAATGGTTGGAGAGATACTGCTAAGTTAATCAAGGATGCGAAAGCAGCTCACGCGAAAGGTGACTCAGCTACGGCTTTAAAACTAGCTAAAGTGGCTCATAACCAAGCGGTTCGTGCTAAAGAGCAGATTCCTGCTATGAAAAATGCAGGTCCTAGATTCTAAGAGTTAACTCTTTTAAATCAAATTAATGCCCCTTCATTGGGGCATTTTTTTTGTTAAATTTTTCTATATCGATTCCTTAAATAGAAGTTCCAGTTGTAAAATAAATTTTTAGATTTATTGCATATGTCAGAAAAAGAATTCGTTCACTTCCATTGTCATAGTGAGTTCTCAATCAACACGAGTCTCATTCGAATTCCTGCACTTGTTGAACACGCAGAAAAAAATCAGTTTAAGTCCATAGCAATTACCGACTCCTTTAACTTATTCTCTGCGGTTAAGTTCTATCAAAAATCAATTGCGAAAAAAATTAAACCAATATTTGGATCAGAGTTAAAAATTAAAAACTCTGAGGGAGATATCTACTCTTTAATAGCTCTATGTAAAGATCATCAGGGATACTTAAATTTATCTGAATTGATCTCGATTGCCTATTCTTATGAGCAAGGCATTGAGGGAATTTATTTGAATGAGAGCGATATCGTCAAACATAATGCAGGTTTGATTTTTATCTCAACTGCCATTAAGAGTGACATCAGCAGAGACCTTATATCGAAGAATGTTGATGATGCAATTCTTAAAGCGAATACGTGGAAAGGTTTACTCGGAGATCGGTTTTATTTAGCAGTCCAAAGAACTCAAAAGGAGAATGACGAGTTTCATCTATCTGAGACTCTTAAATTGGCTTCAAAATTAGATATTCCAGTGATTGCAACTAATGATGTGCAATTTTTAAATAAAGCTGATTTTGAAGCTCATGAAGCGCGTATCTGTATTGCAGATGGCATGCTCTTGGATGATCCTAGAAGAGAGAAACGAATTTCTTCTGAGCAGTATTATAAAAGTGCGGAAGAAATGACATCACTCTTTAGTGATTTACCACAGCTAATTACCAATACCGTTGAGTTGGCGAAAAGATGCAACGTGCATTTCTCTTTATTTGAGAAAAACTATCTTCCTATTTTTCCAATTCCAGAGGACATGACAATTTCGCAGTTCTTCAGGGAAGAATCTAGTAAGGGTCTAGAGATGCGTCTTCAAGAAACTGATCTTGATAGAGATTTGTATTTTGAGAGACTTAATTTTGAACTTGATGTCATCATCAAGATGGATTTCCCAGGGTATTTTTTGATCGTATCGGATTTCATCAGATGGAGTAAGAAAAACGATATCCGGGTAGGGCCCGGTCGAGGATCAGGAGCTGGCTCTTTGGTTGCTTATGCGCTAAGTATTACGAATGTTGACCCGATTAAACATGGACTCTTATTTGAGAGATTTTTAAATCCTGATAGGATTTCCATGCCCGATTTCGATATTGATTTTTGTACCGATCGACGTGATGAGGTCATTGAATATGTATCTCAAAAATACGGCAGGGAGAAAGTCTCACAAATTATCACATACGGTACGATGGCAGCAAAAGGGGTTGTTAGAGATGTTGGAAGAGTGCTAGGTCATCCTTATGGTTTTAGTGATCGTATTGCCAAAGCGATCCCCAATGATCTAAAAATTACTCTCGATAAAGCACTTTTGCCACCTAACGAGGGGGGTTCTGATGAGCTTAGAACTCGATATGACTCTGAAGAGGCGGTGACTACCTTAATTGATTTATCTAAGAAACTAGAGGGGCTGACTCGAAACGTCGGTACTCATGCCGGTGGAGTGGTGATTGCTCCCAGCAAGATCAGTGATTTTTGTCCTATTTACAAAGCCAGTGACACGGACGGCATTGTCTCTCAGTTTGATAAAGATGATGTTGAGGCAGTGGGTCTGGTTAAGTTTGACTTTCTAGGACTATCTAACTTAACGGTTATCGATAAGACTTTAAAGACAATAAAAAGAGAGTCACTTAGTGAAGAGGATATCGATATCGATAAGTTAACGCTGGATGATCCTAAGGTTTATGAGTTACTTCAAAGAACCGATACAACCGGAATTTTTCAGTTGGAATCAGCAGGCATGAGAGGTTATCTGAAGAAACTCAAACCAGATAACTTTGAAGACATTGTTGCGATGTTGGCGCTATATCGACCTGGACCTTTAGATGCTGGAATGGTGGAAGATTATATCGATGTAAAACATGGCGCGGATATCAAATATCCGCATCCTTTGCTTGAAGAAATCTTAAAGCCTACCAATGGGGTCTTCCTCTATCAAGAGCAGGTTATGAAATCCGCTCAAGTTTTAGCTGGTTATACTTTGGGCGGTGCAGATATTCTTCGTCGTGCGATGGGTAAGAAAAAGCCTGAAGAGATGGCCAAGCAAAGGGATGTTTTTGTTAAAGGCGCAGCAGAAAAAGAGATCGATGAAAAGAAAGCTAATGAGATTTTTGATTTAATCGATAAATTTTCAGGATACGGTTTTAATAAGTCTCATTCAGTAGCCTATGCATACATTTCTTATCAAACAGCATGGCTTAAATCTCATTATCCTGCTCCATTTATGGCCTCAGTTCTATCGGGCATGATGGATGACACTGATCGTGTTGCCTTCACAGTCTCTGAAACCAAAAAAATGGGATTAACAATTAACAAGCCCTCAATTGCTGAAGGTAAATTTGAGTTTGGAATTCTAGATGAGAAAACCATTACCTATGGTCTTGGGTCAATTAAAGGCGTGGGTGAAGCATTCATTAATGAAATTGTTAATGAAAGATCATCAAATGGAGAATTCAAGGATCTATTTGATTTTTGTTTAAGAATTGATAAAAAGTTCCTAAATAGAAGAGCAATAGAAGCTCTAATTTATTCCGGTGCCTTTGATATTTTTAAGCATAACAGAGCAACTCTTCTCGAAACCTATCCCATTGCAATCAAACAAGCAGAACAGCAACAAAAAGATCAAATGTTAGGGCAGGGTGGTCTATTTTCAGAACAAAAAATAGACTCATATGAGGCCGTTTATAGAATAAAAAATGAACTAGACTTCAATCATAAAGTGAAGTTAGAAAAAGGGGTAATGGGTTATTACTTTGATACATACCCAACCGATGAACATATCAAAACAGAAAAGATTATTTCAGCAAAACTTTTGAGAAACCAAAGGTTTAGAGAAAATAGAGAATCAAGAGTCATTGCTTATATTAGTAAGTTAAACTTCAGAACAACTAATAAGGGTGATCAAATGGTCAGTATATTGATTGAAGATAAAGATATTTCAATCAATGCAGTGGTGTTTGCAAAGAATATGGATAAGGTAAGAGAGCATCTAAATATCGATGAGGTGTGTTTATTTACTGGAAAGATCAGCAAAGATTTTCGAGATGAATGGCAACTAACAGTGGAAGATATCGAGCCAATCGAAAATGAGAAACAAAAATATGTTAAATTTGTAGAAATCATACTTAATCAAAAACATTTAAATAGGATTGATCAGCTTCAAGAAATCATCAATAAGAACTCCGGAGACTGTCCGGTCAGGTTCAGAATCGTTAGAGAAAATGCCCAGGGATTAATTAAATTAGATAAAGAAATAGGATTTAAAGCATCCAAAGAAAATCAATTAAAAATTGATGATTTTTTAGGCAATTCATGTGTCAATTTCATCTATCAATAATTAGGCAAAAATTTAACATAAAACTGCTTATTTATTAATCAATTCCTGAGTTGTTTACAATTATATATTAGGTTATTTTAATACTCCGTGAAACACTTTATTTTAAGCGTGTAACACTAAAAGTTATCCTCTGCCAAAATCTATAATCTAATTATCAGTATTTAATAATATAATTATGTGAAATGAATTACATAAGTTATTGATTTTTAATATTATATTTTTTTGATTATTTTTTATTCAAATTCATAAAAAACCATATTCTACGAGGCTTTTTTAAAGATTTACACAGAGTTATCCACAGTTTTGTGAGTAAGTTTTTAAAACGTTGATTTGACGGGATTTTTGAAAAATTAAAGAAGATTTTTTTCTATTATTTTTAAAATTTCACGACCGACTATTTTTTTGCTATTTTTTTCAATTTTTTCTTTGAATTTTTTTCCATAAATAGTTACGGCATTTTCATCAGATTCGAAGCCAATTTCAGAGTCAGATACATCATTTAAGATAATTGCATCACACCCTTTATTTTCTAACTTCTCTAATGCATGTTTTTCATGCTCATTGGTTTCGGCTGCAAATCCAATGGATAAGATATCTTTGTATTGTGTAGATACTTCATTAAGAATATCAGTATTTTTTATAAATTCGATTGTCATTGAATTTGACTTCTTTTTGATTTTTTCCTGACTAAATTCTCTAACTTTAAAGTCAACCACGGCTGCAGTGGAGATAAAAATATCCTTACCTTTGATATTTTTTATGACTTCTTCGTACATCTCATCGGCTGTATTGGTCTTTATTTCAATTGCTTTTGAGTTGATATCTATGTCTTTATGTCCAGCGACAACTGTCACATTTGCACCCAGAAGAAGTAATTCATCAACGATTGCACCCCCCATCTTCCCTGAACTTCTATTGGATAGATATCGAACAGGGTCAATATATTCCCTTGTGGATCCAAGAGTTACCAGGACATTTCTATCATTAAATTTGCTTTTGATTGTCGTATTTGATATTTGATCTATAATTTCTGAGGTCTCTGCTAGTCTTCCTGCTCCAACATCTCCACAGGCCTGTGATCCATTATCTGGAGAGATAAGATGAAAACCCAAACTCTCAAGTTTCAAAAGATTTCTTTGAACTTGCGAAGACTCAAACATTTTCACATTCATAGACGGGGCTATGTATTTATGGGCCTGACTGGCGAGAATGATTGTGCTTAATAAATCATTCGCTTTACCATCTGCAAGATTTGAAATTGTGTTGGCACTTGCGGGGGCAATAAGAATTATATCGGCCCATTTAGCAAGACTGATATGCCCCATGGATAGTTCAGCCTCTTTGTCCCAAATGTTTGAATGTACCTGATTCTTAGAAATAGTCTGAAGAGTCAATTCAGTAATAAACTCCCTACCACCTTCTGTTAAAACAACCTTAACGTCTGCACCTTCCTCTTGCATTCTTCTAATGATATCTGGAGCCTTATAGGCTGAAATAGATCCCGTGATACCGATGATAATATTTTTATTATTTAGTCTTCTCATAGGTGTCCAGTAAGTTTGATATCTTCATCAATTTGTTTCATTTCAGTAATCTGAAAATTTTTAATATCCACCATTGATTGGGAATTGAAGCTGAAAGCTGATATGGAATCTCCTCCCATCAGTTTTGGAGCGATGTAGATAATGAACTCATCAATTAGTGAATCTTCCATAAGAGCCTCTAGAAGTATAGGGCCTGACTCTACTAACAGATTATTAATGTTGGATAATTTATCAGAGTGTAATAATTTTTTTAAATCGATTCTTCCATCCTTCTTTAATGAATCGGAAGATGAGTCAATTATTAAAGTTTCTGCGTTGGATGAAAATATATTTAAAGATTTGTCAGTTACTTGATCTTTTGAGTCCACCACCACTCGAATTGGATTGTTAAAGTTTTCATCTAATCTAACTGTCAAAGATGGGTTGTCTTTTAGGACAGTGTTTGAGCCTGTAAGAATTGCATCTGAGGATGCCCTGAGTAGATGAACATCTTTTCTGGAAGACTCTGAAGTGATCCACTTGCTCTCCCCATTTTTTAGAGCAATTTTCCCATCCAGAGTCATTGCAATTTTGGCTGTAACAAAAGGACGATTTCTTTCATGTCTCGAAAAAAACCCTTTATTAAGATCTCGATTTTGATCATCCATCAACCCAAGTTCAACTGTAACACCAGAACTCTCTAGCTTCTGAATTCCATCTCCAGCTACCAAAGGATTAGGATCCTGTGAAGAAACAACAACTCTTGAAACACCGGAATCAATAAGAGCATTTACACAAGGAGGAGTCTTCCCATGATGAGAACATGGCTCAAGAGTGATATAGACAGTTGACCCATGAGCACTAAAATTTATTTTTTTTAGCGCATCTATTTCTGCATGATCTGATCCATAGGTTTGGTGATATCCAGTGGCAATGATTTCATCGTCTTTTGTAATGACACAACCAACCATTGGGTTAGTTCTAACACCATATTTTCCCTTGGCAGCAAGTTGCATTGCAAGGGACATATTTTTACGATCTTTTATTGAAAATCCTGCCATGAAAAACCACTTTGTTCAGATATAATTGTGTAGTTATAAAAGCCAATAAATGTAGTTATTTTACTTGGGAGTATTACATGGATGAAGATAAAAAGAAAGCCCTACAAGCAGCACTAGCACAAATTGATAAGCAATTTGGTAAGGGCTCGGTTATGTTCCTCGGTGATGAGCAATCCCAAACCGATATTGAAGCAGTTTCTACTGGAAGTTTGAGTCTTGATATTGCACTTGGTATTGGCGGTCTCCCTAGAGGAAGAATTATCGAAGTTTATGGTCCTGAATCTTCTGGAAAAACAACTCTTACGTTGCATGCAATAGCTGAGATGCAAAAACTTGGTGGGACTGCAGCCTTCATTGATGCAGAACATGCACTTGATCCACAATACGCAAAACGATTAGGCGTTAACATTGAAGAGCTTTTGATTTCTCAACCTGACACCGGTGAACAAGCTCTTGAGATTTGTGATATGTTGGTCAGATCTGGAGGTGTTGATATCGTTGTGGTGGATTCCGTTGCAGCGTTAACTCCTAAAGCTGAGATTGAAGGAGATATGGGTGACTCTCACATGGGCCTTCAAGCTAGATTAATGTCACAGGCATTGAGAAAGTTAACTTCGAACATTAAGAAAACCAACACGATGGTTATTTTTATCAACCAGTTAAGAATGAAAATTGGTGTCATGTTTGGAAACCCAGAGACTACAACAGGTGGAAATGCTTTGAAATTCTATGCTTCCGTTAGATTGGATATCAGAAGAACAGGAGCTATTAAAAAAGGTGATGAAGTCCTTGGAAATGAGACCAGAGTCAAAGTTTTGAAGAATAAGGTTGCTCCTCCATTTAAACAAGCGGAGTTTCAGATTCTCTACAATCAAGGAATTTCAAGAGAGAGCGAAATTATTGAACTTGGTGTTGCTCAAGACCTAATTGAAAAAGCGGGTGCTTGGTACAGTGTGGATGGTGAGCGCATTGGTCAAGGTAAGGACAATGCAAGAGACTATCTTAAGGAAAACACACAATTAAGAGAATCACTTGAATCAAAGATTCGTGAGAAATTAATGCAAGGTGCAACAGACACTGTCGAATAAGTGTTTTAATGCTGCCATAAAGATGCTTGCTCGTCGTGAGCATTCAGTATCGGAATTAACAGAAAAATTGAGCATCAAGGGCTTTGAGCTTAAGGATATTAATTCTGCAGTGCAGTCACTGATTGAAAAAAATCTTCAAAGTGATGAAAGATATTCTGAAATGATTATTAGAAC
The DNA here is from genome assembly GCA_008080915.1 of Gammaproteobacteria bacterium. Classification (GTDB taxonomy): domain Bacteria; phylum Pseudomonadota; class Gammaproteobacteria; order PS1; family Pseudothioglobaceae; genus VMDI01. The sequence goes on from VMDI01000045.1 coordinate 8,871, forward strand.
TCGCTTTAACCAAGGAAAAGGACCATTAAAAATAAGGTATGAACTTCAGTCTAATGGCATCTCTGAATTTAAAATAGATGAATACAATTGGAACCTTCTTGCTAAAGAGGTTAGGTTTAAAAAATTTGGAAATGATATTCCTACAGACTATAAAGACATTGCCAAACAAAAAAGATTTTTATTATCAAGAGGCTTCAATTCTGAGAATATCGAATTTGCAATGAAAAAATGAACTCCTTATTTGAAATGAGATCTCCGCTTTATATTAAATATGCGGATGGAGAAACAAGATTGGTTGAAGCCTTATTTGAACACCCAAAGGGTGTTTTGTATTTTGAATTATTTTGGGAGAATGATCCTAAATACTCCATCCATATCATTGAAGGAGAGATTAAGGGTGAGGGTCCTTGGAAAGTGGGTGATTGCTCTTTTCATGTTCTTGGATGCAACCATACTCATCCTCAGCTTTGCGAAATGCAAAGTTATTGGAGACAAGAAAAAATGCTAAATCCTGAGAATTTCAGAGGTGATGAATTGGTTAAGATTGCTGCCGAAAAAGGGGCAATCCTTCCTGAGAACATTGCTGTCAATCTTGACCAATATGAAGGGTAGTCATCAGACAAAAGCTTATGATTTTAAGAATAGGGACGTATTAGTTCTAAAAAAACTTTGGCCATATCTGGTCAAAATGAAGTCTCGAGTTATATGGGCTGTCCTTTTTTTAATATTTGCAAAGTTGGCAAATGTTTCTGTACCTATTGCTCTTAAAGAAATTGTTGATCATCTAGATGAGCCTAATGTTCTTTTAGTACTACCCTTGGGACTTTTGACTGCTTACGGATTTTTAAGATTATTGAGTGCACTTTTTAACGAGCTCAGAGATGCTGTTTTTGCCAAGGTAAGATATCACGCAATGCGGTTCGTTGCGATTGGTGTATTTAAGCACCTGCACTCATTAGACCTATCATTTCATCTAGATAGAAGAATTGGAGGCATTACCAGAGATATCGATAGAGGCACACAAAGTGTTTCAACTTTATTATCCATTTTTGTTTTTAATATTCTGCCTTCGTTGTTTGAGATTTTTCTAGTCATTGGTTTGCTATGGATAAGTTACGATTTGTTCTTTGCGGCTACCTCTTTGATTACTGTTTTCTTGTATATCTTATTAACACTTGCTATCACCAATTGGCGAATGAAATATCGATATGATATGAATGACATGCAATCTGAAGCAAACACAAATGCTGTTGATAGTTTAATTAACTATGAAACAGTGAAATATTTCAACCAAGATAATTTTGAAGTTGAGAGATATGATAATACGATGAGACGATGGGAGGAAGTGGCTGTGAAAAGTTTTACTTCTATGACTGCGTTAAATTTTGCACAAAGTGCAGTCATTGCTATTGGAGTAACTATTATTCTTATCCTTGCGGCTGATGGTGTAGTCAAGTCCGCACTAACCTTGGGTGACATGATTATGATTCAAGCCCTATTGCTGCAGTTGTTTCTACCACTGGGCAGCCTTGGAATCATCTACAGGCAAATTAAACATAATTTTATTGACATGAACAACATGTTTGATCTCTTGGAAAAATCATCAAAGATAAAAGATATTAAGGGTGCAAAGGATATTGAAGTAAATAATGCGAAAGTAGAATTCCAGAATATTTCTTTTGCTTATGAGGGTAAAGATAAAGTCCTTAAAGATATATCCTTTTCTATCGAACCGGGTCAGAAGGTAGCCATTGTTGGTTCATCCGGCTCTGGTAAATCAACAATTTCAAAATTGCTTTTTAGGTTTTATGATGTCAGCTCAGGTCAAATATTAATTGATGGCCAAGATATAAAACAATATACTCAGAGATCTGTACAGAGTGCTATTGGTGTAGTGCCACAGGAGCCAGTGATGTTCAATGAGAGTATTTTCTATAATATTTCTTATGGAAAATATGGTGCTACAAAAGAAGAGGTTGTTCATGCAGCAAAACTTGCCTACATCCATGACTTTATATCTAAGTTGCCTTTAGGTTATGACACTTTGGTGGGTGAGAGAGGCTTGAAGTTATCAGGTGGTGAAAAACAAAGAATGGCGATCGCAAGAGTGTTGTTGAAAAACCCGCCTATTTTGATATTTGATGAAGCAACTTCCGCACTTGATTCTCACTCCGAGAAGATGGTCCAGAAAGCCTTGGATGAATTAGCGCAGAAACACACCACTCTTGTTATTGCCCACAGGCTATCAACCATTATCGACAGCAGTAATATTATTGTTTTGGGTGATGGCAAAGTCATTGAGCAGGGCACACACCAAGAATTAATTCAAAGTGGTGGAGAATATAAACGACTATGGGAAATTCAGGTTAACAATCAATCAGATGAAATTTAATCTTTTAAGCACAAGTGGAAATGCAAGACTTGGCTCTCTAGAGCTCGAGCACGGTAAAGTCAGAACGCCAGCATTTATGCCCGTAGGGACATATGGAACAGTTAAATCAATGACCCCTGAAGAGGTTAAAGGGATTGGTGCTGATATTATTTTAGGTAATACTTTCCACCTTGCTATCACTCCAGGAATGGAGGTAATTGATCATCATGGGTCACTTCATGATTTTATGAATTGGCATGGACCGATTCTAACTGACTCTGGAGGTTTTCAAGTTTTTAGCTTAGGAAAGTTAAGAAAGATTACTGAAGAAGGAGTGCATTTTAGATCCCCAAAAGACGGCTCAAAAATATTTATGGGACCTGAAGAGTCAATGCAAATTCAAAAAAAATTAAATTCAGATATCGTGATGATATTTGATGATTGCACAGCATACCCCTCAACCAAGACAGAGGTTGATCAATCCATGCAGCTTTCTATTCGATGGGCAAACAGATCTAAAGAGGAGCATTTACGCTTGAAAAACACCAATGCACTTTTTGGTATAGTTCAAGGGGGGATGCATCAAGACCTGAGATTGGAATCTATTGAAAGATTAACTGAAATAGGTTTTGATGGGTATGCCATTGGAGGTCTTTCTGTTGGAGAGCCTAAAGAGGAAATGTTTAAGGTATTGAGTTATTTGCCTGCTAACATGCCATCTCAATCTCCTAGGTATTTAATGGGAGTGGGTACGCCTGAAGATATTATCAATGCAGTCGATAATGGGGTCGATATGTTTGATTGTGTTATGCCTTCTAGAAATGCAAGAAATGGTCATCTATTTACATCTAATGGAGTGGTGAAGATTAAAAATGCTATTCATAAAAAAGACACTAATCCACTGGATCAGAATTGCAAATGTTACACCTGTCAGAATTACTCAAGATCTTACCTACACCACCTTCAAAAGATCAATGAAATATTAGGGGCTAGATTGGCAACTATTCATAACTTATTTTTCTATCAGAACTTAATGCATGAAATTAGACTTTCAATTGAGAATGATAGCTTTTCTGAATTCAAATTAAATTTTATTAAACGCTTCAATAATGACTAGAAAACTATTGTTTTTTGTTGATGAAGGAGGATTCGAGGATTTCACTCCATTATTTCAATCCTTAGGTTTCGAGGTAAGTTTTGAAGACTCCCAAAGAAAAGCGGTTAAGCTCGCAAAAAAGAATAAATATGATGTAGTTGTAGCCGAATTCTCATACAATCCAGAATTTAGAGACAGGGTGAGCAATATTGAGTCCTTATTGGCTACTGTGGAAGCTGAAAGCGCGGATAGCAAGATCATTCTTCTCTACGATGAAATCAATCAATCACAACTTGATCAA
>VMDI01000070.1 GCA_008080915.1 Gammaproteobacteria bacterium
GATGCTTGAGATAAAAGGGTGCCCGAACCAATAATTTCTCTCATGGCTCCAAGCAGAATTAAAACTACAGAAAATCCCAAACCCATCATTAGACCATCAAGCAAGGATTTATCCCAAGTATTTTTACTAGCAAAGGCTTCAGCCCTTCCAAGAATCGCACAATTAGTAACAATCAATGGTACGAATATTCCTAAAACCAAATATAAGTCATAGAAGAATGCCTGCATCAATAATTCAACAATTGTCACAAATGAAGCAATCAATAAAACAAAAACAGGAATCCTAATCTCATTGGGGATAGTATTTCTAAATATGGAAATAGTAACATTTGATGCAATGAGAACAAAAGTGGTGGCTATTCCTAAACCAATAGCATTAACTACATTTGTAGTTACCGCTAAGAGTGGGCATAGACCAAGAAGTGCAACTAATGCTTGGTTGTTATCCCAAAGTCCATTCTTAGCAATTTTCGAATATTCATTCATAATCAAATTATATCGAAAAGCGCTATGATGGTCTAATTAAAGTCTATTTCGCCATTAACGCTAGTAGCATTAATAACACTTCCTGGTTCGAAGTCCCCATGTAGTATTTTTTGAGATAATGGATTTTCCAGTAACTGTTGAATTGACCTTTTAAGAGGTCTTGCTCCAAAGACTGGATCATAACCCCTATCCACGATCATATCAAAGACTTCATCAGAAACTGAAAGACCTAAATTAACTGACTTTAATCGATTAGTTAGAGTTTTAATCTGTATATCGGCAATACCCTTAATTTGGGATTTTTCCAAATTATTAAAGACGACTATCTCATCAATTCTATTCACAAATTCCGGTCTAAAGTGTTCCAGAACAATTTTGTTAAGATCCTCAGAAATATCCTGCCCTGATTTTTCTTGAATCAAATGTGAACCAAGGTTCGAGGTCATAATAATTACCGTATTTTTAAAGTCCACTGTTCTGCCTTGACCATCAGTCAATCTTCCATCATCTAGAACCTGAAGTAGGATATTAAATACATCTGGGTGAGCCTTTTCCACTTCATCCAAGAGAATAATTGAGTAAGGTTTTCTTCGAACAGATTCAGTTAATACTCCACCTTGCTCATAACCAACATAGCCTGGAGGAGCACCAATAAGCCTTGCAACAGAGTGTTTTTCCATAAATTCACTCATATCAATCCTGATAATCGCATTTTCTGTATCAAATAAAAATTCAGCAAGTGTTTTTGTCAGCTCTGTTTTTCCAACCCCTGTAGGACCTAAAAACAAAAATGATCCATCAGGCCTGTTAGGATCTGACAATCCTGCCCTTGCTCTTCTTACAGCATCGGAGACCACTTTGACTGCGTTGTCTTGTCCAATAAGTCTTTGATGAAGAGTTTCCTCCATTTTGAGGAGTTTTTCTTTTTCACTTTCCATCATTTTATCTACTGGAATTCCAGTCCATCTGGCAACAATTTGTGCAATTTCATCTTCAGTTACCTTGTTTCTAAGAAGAGTCATATCCTCATTGTCAAGTGATTCAATTTCTGAAATTTTTGACTCCAATTCAGGAATTTTTCCATATTGAAGTTCGCTCATTTTTCCTAGATCGTTATTTCTACTCGCGAACTCTAATTCAGACTTAGCCTTCTCAAGTTCTTCTTTTAGGTGCTGAGATCCTTGAACTTTGGACTTCTCTTTTTTCCAAATTTCATCTAAATTAGAATACTCTTTCTCGAGCTCTTCAATTTGAGATTGAAGATCTTCAAGTCGCTTCTTAGAAGATTTGTCCTTCTCTTTTTTGAGCGCCATTCTTTCAATCTTTAATTGGACCAATTTTCTATCTAATTTATCCATTGATTCAGGCTTAGAGTCAATTTCCATTCTTATCTGTGAAGCGGCCTCATCAATTAAATCAATCGCTTTGTCAGGAAGTTGTCTATCTGTGATATATCTTTGAGAATAAGTTGTTGCTGCAATAATCGCGGGATCAGTGATTTCTACGCCATGGTGTATTTCATACCTTTCTTTAAGTCCCCTTAAAATAGCAATAGTATCTTCTTCTGTTGGTTCATCAACTAGTACCTTTTGAAACCTTCTTTCTAATGCAGAATCTTTTTCAATGAATTCTCTGTACTCATCAAGTGTGGTAGCGCCCATACAATGCAACTCACCACGAGCTAGTGCAGGTTTTAACATATTTCCAGCATCCATCGCTCCATCGGATTTTCCTGCGCCAACCATAGTATGAAGCTCGTCTATGAACAATATCACCTGACCCTGTTCAGCTTCCAATTCTTTTAGGACTGCTTTAAGTCTTTCTTCAAACTCCCCACGATATTTTGCACCAGCAACTAATGCAGCCATGTCTAGAGACAACACTTTCTTATTCTTAAGCCCTTCGGGAACCTCACCATTAACTATACGTTGAGCCAAACCCTCAACAATTGCTGTTTTTCCAACGCCTGGCTCACCGATAAGAACTGGATTATTTTTTGTCCTTCTTTGAAGAACTTGAATTGCTCTTCTAATTTCTCCATCTCTACCAATGACAGGATCTAATTTGCCCTCTTGAGCTCTATCAGTTAGATTAAGAGTATATTTTTTAAGAGCTTCTCTTTGTGTTTCAGCATTTTGATCATCCACTGAATTACCTCCTCTAATTTCTTTTATTGCATCAATCAGTAAGTTCTTATTTAATCCATTTTTTATAAGAATTTTATTGGTCTGGTCATCACTATCGATAACTGCCAGAATGAAAATTTCAGTTGATAGAAAACTATCTCCATAATCTTTTGCAATAGATTCTGTTTTATTCAAAAGAGTCAGTAGACCATTAGAAATATTGATTTGACCTGAATGACTTCCAATACTTGGGAGCAATTTTATTTCTTTGGCAATATCATTCTTGAGAATGGTGAAATCATTTGTACTTCTGGACAATAAGCTAGACACAGTAGATTGAGGATCATCTGTCATTGCCTTTAAAACATGAATGGGTTCAATAACACTATTCTTGTTTGAGTTAGCTATTGATTGTGCATTAGCTAAATCATTTTGAAATTGTGTTGTTAACTTATCGATGTGCATTAATTGTTATTGTTTATTAAAATTAACTAATATTTATGTTGATAATTAAGATTTTCAAGTGCATAAATAAAAATATTATGTTAAATATTGTACTTTTTGAACCAGAAATTCCTAACAACACCGGAAATATCATCCGACTGTCAGCTAATATTGGGGCAAGTCTTCATTTGATCAAACCATATGGGTTTGAGATGGATGATAAAAAGCTAAGAAGGGCAGGTTTAGACTATAAGGAGTTATCTAGAGTTTATGAGTATGAAAATCTCAATGATTACTTGTCCATCGCCAAGCCTAAAAGACTATTTACTGTAAGTTCAAAGGTCACCACTTTGTATTCAGACATTAAATATGAAGCGGAAGATAGTTTTATTTTTGGACCCGAAACAAGAGGTCTTCCATTAAATATTATTAATCAATATCAATCAATTACAATTCCCATGCAAAAGGGGTCTAGAAGTCTTAATCTGGCAAATTCAGTCAGCGTGGTTATTTATGAAGCCTGGAGACAAATTGAATTTATGGGCGCTAAGAATTTAGAATAACCTAATAATTTTATTGGCATTTAAAAAATCGCTAATGCTAACAATTTTTTTACCAGAGAGCTGAACCATTTCTAGAGACACAGCTCCATTTTTTGCAGCAATAATACATTCCTTTTTATTTATTCGTATTGGATATCCGGGTTTGATATTGGTTTCATTAACAACATAATTGGCAGAATAAATTCTTAAAATTTCTTGGTTAGAGTTTTCAGATTCTAGGTAGGTTTGTGCAATAGGATATGGATTAAAACCACGAATTTGATTACATATTTCCTTAGCATCACTAGTCCAATTGATCCAAGATTCATCCTTGAAAAGTTTCTTTGCATAAGTTGCTTCAGAGTTCTCTTGTTTGATAGGTGTCAATGTGTCAATTGTATCAAGAGTTTCTTGAATTCCAGATGCGCCAAGCAGTGAAAGCTTATCATGCAAACTTTGGGCATTATCTTTTTCATCAATCTCAATTAATTTGGTCAATAGAATATCACCAGTATCAAGCCCTTCATCCATTTGCATAATAGAAATACCAGTTGATCTATCTCCAGAAATAATTGCTCTTTGAATAGGGGCAGCACCTCTCCATTTAGGAAGAACAGAAGCATGGATGTTAATGCAACCATACTTAGGAATAGATAAGATTTCTTTTGGTATCAATTGCCCATAGGCAACAACAATCATCACATCAGGATTTAATGATTTAATTTGTTCTTGAATAGAAGTGTCTTTTAGGTTTTCCGGTTGAAATAATGTTAATCCATGTTCTAGGGCTTTTATTTTTACAGGACATTGGCTTATTACTCTACCTCTGCCTTTAGGTCTATCCGGCTGACAAAAGACACCAATGATGTTATGTTTAGATTGGATTGACTCAAGGGCGGGAACCGAGAAATCAGGGGTTCCAGCAAAAATTACATTCATTTGCCTAAAGAATTTTTTGCAATCTTAATAGCTTTAATAATTTGTACTTTTGAAGTTCCACCAATGTGGTTCCTTGCCGATAAAGAACCTTCTAAGGAAATTGAATCAAAAATATCTTCCTCAATTAGTTTTGAGAAGGCTTGAAGATCAATAAGGGAGAGTTCTGAAATATCTTGTCCAGAACTTATAGCAAATGCTACTGTCTTGCCAACTACTTCATGGGCATCACGGAAAGGGAGGCCTTTTTTGACAAGATAGTCAGCCAAATCAGTAGCAGTTGAATAGCCTTTTAAGGCTGAATCAAGCATTACGGATTGATTAGTTTTAATTAATGGGAACATTTCCACAAAAATTCGGAGACTTGACCTAACTGTTGAAATAGCATCAAAAAGGGGCTCTTTGTCCTCCTGGTTATCTTTATTGTAGGCAAGAGGTTGTCCTTTCATTACTGTTAAGATGTTTAAAAGACTTCCATAAACACGCCCAGTTTTTCCACGGATGAGTTCAGGCATATCCGGGTTTTTCTTTTGAGGCATAATTGAAGAGCCGGTACAAAAACTATCAGGCAATTCCACAAAATCAAATTGAGCGCTATTCCATATGATTAATTCTTCTGACATTCGAGATAGATGCATCATTATGGTTGAAGCAATCGACAAAAACTCGACAATAAAATCTCGATCACTCACTGCATCAAGAGAGTTTTGACACAGAGCATCAAAATTAAGAAGTTCAGCAACACGTTCTCGGTTAATTGGATAAGTTGTACCTGCCAGAGCAGCAGATCCAAGAGGTAAGGTATTTACACGTTTATACGCATCAGTGAGACGGTCAAGGTCTCGCTTAAGCATCTCAAAATATGCCATCATATGATGGGCGAAACTTATTGGTTGTGCCACTTGCAGGTGAGTAAATCCTGGCATGATTGTTTCAACTTCGCGTTCTGCAAGATCAAGAAGTACAGTTAAGAATTGATTAATTTGTTTTTTGATTTCAATGATCTCATGACGCAGATAAAGACGGATGTCAGTAGCCACTTGATCATTGCGAGAACGACCAGTATGCAATTTTTTACCAGTTTCACCAATGATATCAATGAGTTTTGCCTCGATGTTCATATGAACATCCTCAAGATCAATTGACCACTCGAAATTTCCAGAATTGATCATATCCAAAATTTTTTCAAGCCCATCTTTGATCTGATTAAACTCTGCCTTTTCTATAATGCCTTGTTCAGAAAGCATTTGGGCATGAGCGATAGAACCCTGAATGTCAAAAGGCGCTAGAATTTTGTCGAATTCGATTGACGCATTGAAGTGTTTTACAAATTCATTAGTGGGTTCATTGAAACGACCTCCCCACGATTGATTAATTTTTTTACTCATAATGCGTTAAATTGTTTGACAAGTTTTTCCTTGGATTTTTCAATTTTTTCTTCTAAATCATTCCAATAGAATTCTTCATTAGCAACACCTACTATCTTATCAAGAACTGCACCGTATTGATCTACCAGCATCACTGTGGGAAAAAAATTAACAGCATATTTGAAGGCAACTTCATTTTCAGTTGATTCTTCATTGTAAAAATCTTTTACGTCTTTAAAGCTCTCAGCACTGACTTCGCGGACTATGACTTTCTTTTTATACTCTTCAAGATTAGACATTGGATTAATGACATCCTCTTTTACTTTTTTACAATATGCACATTCTGGTATGGAAAACATTATTAAAATGGGAATCTTTTCTTTCCATACTTTTTGAGCATCATCAAAAAAGTTTTGGGCTGCAGGAATTCCTTCCTCAGCATGTGAAAAAAGTGCAAGAAAACTAAATAATAATGCATAAAAACGTAACATCTGTCATATTTTAGTCTAAACCATGGAAAAGACACTAAAAATTGCCACTCGTGAGAGTCCACTTGCCCTTTGGCAGGCGGAGCATGTTAAGTTTCTGCTTGAGAAAAACCACCCTACCTTAAAAGTTGAGCTTTTAAAAATGACTACTAAAGGTGATCAAATTCTGAATTCTCCTCTTGCAAAGATTGGCGGCAAGGGTTTATTTATTAAAGAACTAGAGATAGGGATGTTAGAGGGGAGAGCGCATATTGCCGTCCATTCAATGAAAGATGTTCCTTATGAACTTCCTAAAGAGTTTGAAATAGGTGCCATTCTTGAAAGAGAAAATCCTTTTGATGCATTTGTTTCTAATAACTATGAAACATTTGACGAACTACCAGAAGGTTCCAGAGTGGGAACATGCTCCCAAAGAAGAATTGTTCAGATTAAAAATAAAAGACCAGATATTGAAATTCTCGACTTAAGAGGTAACGTTAATACGCGTCTTAGAAAATTAGATGATGGTGACTTTGACGCAATTATTCTTGCATGTGCAGGCCTTATTAGGTTAGATATGTCTCACAGAATTAAGCAAGAGTTAGGCGATGGTTTTTTTATTCCAGCTGTTGGACAAGGCGCTGTTGGTATTGAGGTTATAAAAGGAGACGAATGGGTTAAGGAATTAATCGAACCTCTAATTCATTCTGAAACGACTCAAAGAGTTATTGCTGAGAGATCTATGAACGAATCACTAGAAGGGGGATGTTCGGTTCCAATAGGAGGATTTTCAGAATTGGAGAATGGAGAGCTAACATTAACTGGTTTAGTAGGTGATATCAATACTGGTAATATCATTAAAGAATCACTAACTGCACCTCAAGATCAGGCATATGATCTTGGGAAATCGGTCGCTGATTTGCTGGTATCGAAAGGTGCTAGAGAATTATTAGAAAGTCATGAGTAAGAAATTATCATTTTCAGAAATCGATCAGGAATTACAAAGTCTATCTGGATGGACAAAACGAAACAATTCTCTTCACAAAGTTTTTAACTTTGAGAGTTTTGAACTTTGTATGGATTTCATGCAAAGCGTTGCCGAAATATGTTCTGAGATGAATCATCATCCAGAGTGGTTAAATATCTATAATAAGTGTTCAGTAGTTCTTGTAACTCATGATAAAAACTCCATTACAGATCTTGATGTAACTTTGGCTAGAGATATGAATGAAATTTTTGAACAAATTCAAAAGTAATTATGTATAGATTTATTGAGAAAAATTTTTTTGGACTTGCAAAGTTAATTGCATTTATAGTCGCTATTGGATCTGTAGTCGCCATAGTCATGTCAGGACTGATGGCCTTTGAAAAACTCCAAGCTACTAATAATGTCAGAATCTCAACACCAATCATTGATTACCAAGAATATAAAAATGGAGCACTGGTTATTGAAAATAAGGCTGAACCAGGAATATTTGCAAAATCAATTGAGGAAGAAACTGATGAAATTATCAAAAATCTGGGCACATTAAGTGATGAGATCATCAACAAAGATAATATGAAAACCAAGGTTAAGGTTTTACTTAAACTTAAAACTGAGAAGTACCCAGAGAATATTCAGCTAGCTTATATTTCATCGCTCAACAGATTAATCAAGCAATTAGTTGCTGATGCAAATGACAACACGAATGTTGATGAGTTTTTATCCTGGCATGATTTGCAGTTTGCTAAATCCTACGATGATCAAATCGATATTCAAAAAAATGAACAAAAAAGAATTGATCAAATCCACACTGAAGGGAAGGAGTTAATTATTCTAACTATTGCTGGATTGGGATTTTTTGCCCTATTTATTATGATGCTTGTTCTTTTCAGAATCGAACATAATACAAGAAGTTAATCTGGGTCAATCACCATCAGAACCTTAGGGTTTGAAATATTTGTCAAGTTTCTAGGGCTTGGAATAGAATCTACAGTTCCATTAACGGGGGATTTAATTTGATATTTCTCCAGTTTAATTTTTGCGATTTCAACCGCTATTTTTTGAGCTTCAAATTCCCTTCTTGCGGCGTCAAAAGTCTCCTGAGCGAGATCTAAATTTCTCTTAGAACCAACCAAGCGATCATAAAGTTCTTGAGTCTGGGCCAGGATCTTTTGGCGGTCATTAAAAACATATTCCTTAGTTTCTAGAATCATCTCTTGAGCTTTCAATTCGAGTTCTGCTTGTCTGGAATCAAGCTGGACAATTACTTCACCTTTAGCAACTTTATCTCCAATGTTTTTCATCGACAGGATAGTTGAAGAAACTTCAGAATATATATCCAAGGAATAGACGTGAGTTGAAAGAAGAAATACTGATAAAAGTAATTTATAGTTCATAATTTTCTCCAGCTAGTTGCTTTAGCTTAGTAAGTGTTAATACAAAATCAAATTCATTCTTGGCCATTTGCCATTCTGCATCTGTAACTTCAATCATTGCCATACCAATATCAGTTTTCATCAGCATTTCATATTCGGCTCTTGCAAGTTCAAGGCTTAAATCTTTCGAATTAATAAGAATTTTGAGGGTGTTATTTTGTCTTTTTAGCGTTTTAAGTTTAGACCAGAGTTCAAGCGCCTCATTTGTTAGGTTCTGTTTATGGATTTCTATTGCGAGCTTCTTGTCATTAATTTCATTTCTTAATTTAGAAAGTTTAGAGCTTTGTGAACTTGAATCCCCTAAAGGCATTGATAGTCCAATACCAAATCTTAATTCACCGTTTTTATCTCTTTGATAACCCTGTTCACCAATTCTGGCAGTTGAGGTAATCGTTATTTCATTATTGGAATTCTCTGAAGAATATTGTGAGTTAAGATCAGATAGTTGTCTTTCTAAATTTTTCAGAGTTGGATTATTTTTTTTAACTTTGTCATTCCAAATACCAAAATCTTCAAGATCTTTTTCAACTATATCTTTGTAACGAGGTCTTTTCAGGACGTCAGGTCTTTTTTCATAAGGTAAGTTAAGAAGGGAGGCAAGTTTTGCACGAGTAATAATCTGATTGGATTCTGACTCAACCCACTTTACAGCTTCGATTTGAGTCTTTGCTTGTTTTGCTAAAAGCTCTTCTTCAGAAGCTTCATTGATGTCAAAAGCTTCTTGAGTTCGGTTGCCTCTTACAGCAGCATGAGCAAGAAGTTGGAGAATAGTTTCGTGTTTTAAATCGGCTAGAATGACATTGTAGAATGCATCCATAACTTTGATATCATGTTGTTGTTGAAACAGTTTGAATAAAAACTCTTGATCTTGAACTGAAGACTGTTCTGAATCAATTGCAATTTCATTATTTTCATCATAAAGCACCTTCGTTAAATGCAGAAAAGCATTTGAATCATTGACACGATCATTGAATTCATCTCTTTTGGCTAACTTTAGATCAATCTTAGCGCTAAGGTCATACTTTCCGTTCAGGCTATCTAAATCAATTTTTCGATCATCAATCTTGATTAACTCTTTCTTTAACGATAGGTTATTATTTTTTGCAATATCAATTGCTTGTTTGAGAGTTAAAGGCCCATCTAGGGCATAGCTTGCACTAGATATAGCAATACAAAATAGGACTATAGCGCGGAACATTATGATTTTTGTTTGCGCTTATATTTAATAAACTTTTCTGTTTTGTAGGCACCCTCAAGGTAATACTTAGCGAGAAGTAGGAATTCATCCTTGTCAACAAATCCAGTTCTCCTAACCGCTCTTTTTCCTTCAAGGTCAAAAAAAGTAAGAACAGGCGTGGCTCCAACGAGGTTATGTCTTTTCGCAAAGACCATTTCAATGGTATCTTTACCGTCAAAGTCGACCATTTCTAGGTCTGAATCGGTACCAAGTTTGTAGTTTTTAAAATTATCTTTAAAAAACTTAATGACTTCGGGTTGATTTAATACATAACGCTCCATTTTTTGGCAATAGGGACAATCTTCAGAGTGAAAAAAAACAAACACACCTTTTTTACTATCTGATTTGGCTTCATCAAGATTGTCGGTATAGTCATTGAAGTGTGAATCAAAGAATCCACCAGTTGGCTCTGCGGAATACACAGCAGAACTCAAAAGCAAAATAGAAATTGTAGTAAGTAACTTTTTCATCATAATAATTAAAATATATATTTTTGCTTATTCTATATTTAGTTAAAAATCGCGTCAACAAACTTTTTAGCGTTAAAAACTCTTAGATCATCTATGCCTTCACCGACTCCAATGAAACGAATTGGGAGTTTAAGCTCATTAGAGATAGAAAAGAGCACACCACCTTTAGCTGTGCCGTCCAATTTAGTAATTGTAATTCCCGTGATATTTAGAAGTTTATTAAAATCAATAGCTTGATTAAGAGCATTTTGCCCTGCTGTTCCATCAACCACTAACATGGTTTCATGGGGTGCTTGAGGATCTTGTTTCTTAATGACACGATCAATCTTCTCCAATTCCTGCATCAGATTTTTTTGGGTGTGTAATCTTCCGGCAGTATCAGCAATTAAAATATCAATACCTTTTGCTTTAGCAGAATCATAAGCATCAAATATGACAGAAGCAGCGTCTGATCCTGTGGATTGAGCAACAACAGGAACATCATTCCTCTCACCCCAAACCTTCAGCTGTTCCACTGCTGCAGCTCGGTAAGTATCTGCAGCAGCTAACATGACAGTTTTGCCGGCTTGCTGAAAGGATTTAGCAAGTTTACCAATAGAGGTTGTTTTTCCTGCTCCATTTACTCCTACAACTAAAATGACAAAAGGCTTTGCATTAATTTCACTCATCTCATTGTCTTCAACAATGATACTAAGCAGTTCTTCTTTGACTAGGTTATAAAGTGAAGAAGGATCAGACAAATCTTTTCTAGAGGATTTTTGTCTGACTGATTCAATTACCTGGTCAGTAGTTTTGAGTCCAATATCAGCAGAAATAAGAATGGTTTCTAACTCTTCTAGCAAGTCATCATCAATGGACTTTTTACCGAGAAGGAGAGAAGACAAACTATCTCCAATTTTCTCCCTTGATTTTGTTAGTCTTTCTCGAAGAGTTGGTTTGGATTTATTCTCAGAAGAAGTATTTTCTGTGTGCCTTTTTTTGAATATATTAAACAACAGTCTCTTATAATTTAGTGGTATGAAAAAATTCATTTTACTATCCTTCTTTTTACCTCTTTTTAGTTTTTCTAATGGCAAAAATCTTGAAGAATACGGTGTCTATCAATACTCTCTTGATAACGGTTTAAAGCTAATAGTCAAAGAAGACAAACGTTCACCAGTTTTCATATCTCAACTTTGGTATAGAGTTGGAGCAAGTGACGAAAAACAACCTTACACAGGTGTCTCTCACATGCTTGAACACATGATGTTCAAAGGTACTCAGAAATTGGAGCCAGGTGAATTTTCAAAGATCATTGCCAAAAATGGTGGTGATGAGAATGCCTTTACTTCAAAAGACTTTACAGCTTACTATCAAAAAATGCATAAGTCTAAACTAGAACTTGCTATCAAGATGGAAGCCGACAGAATGAGAAATCTAACTTTCTCTAATCGAGAACTAGAGACAGAAAGACAGGTCGTCATTGAAGAAAGACGTTCAAGAGTTGAGGATAACCCTAACGCAAAAGTTTATGAAAAATTACAAGAGAT
>VMDI01000008.1 GCA_008080915.1 Gammaproteobacteria bacterium
CAAAACAAGATATGAGCAAAGCTCTTTATTGGTGGTGTTTGGCATCTGGACAGGGCCATTATGGAGCAGATTTCAATTTAGCTATGGCTTATTATAACGGTAAAGGTGTGCCAAAGGATCTTGAGATAGCTGCCCACAAATTCAAGAAAATTGCGATTGTTGGGATTCCGGGAGCTCAGTATCGACTCGGTCTAATGAACTTGAATGGGGATGGAATTCCTAAGAATCTCTCTGAAGCTAAAAAATGGCTCTATCAAGCCTATAAAAACATGGATCCTGATCTTGCCGAAAAGGCTTTTGCTCTTCTTGAAAAAAACAACCTCTTAGATAATACAATCAAGCTTTTTTAGCGTCATATACTGACTCGACTCTTAACTCACTATCCCTAAAGTGGTAGTGATAGTTTCGCCTTAATATGTATAATTTCAAGGTTTTGTTCCCGAGGATTTTTTATGCCATCACGTAGAGATTTAGCGAATGCAATTCGTGCCTTAAGTATGGATGCAGTTCAGAAGGCCAACTCTGGTCATCCAGGTGCTCCAATGGGTATGGCTGATATTGCAGAAGTATTATGGAATGATCACATGAAATACAACCCAAGCAATGCTAATTGGGCTGATAGAGATCGTTTCGTTTTGTCTAATGGGCATGGTTCAATGCTTATCTATTCTCTACTTCACTTAACCGGGTTCAATCTTACCATTGACGATATCAAAGATTTTAGACAGCTTCATTCTAAGACAGCTGGACACCCTGAATATGGTTTTGCTGATGGTATCGAGACTACGACAGGTCCATTGGGACAGGGAATTACAAATGCTGTCGGTATGGCAATTGCTGAGAGAACGTTGGCAGCACAATTTAATAAAGACGGGCATAACATTGTAGATCATCACACTTGGGTTTTCATGGGTGATGGATGTTTAATGGAAGGTCTTTCACATGAGTCATGTGCAATGGCAGGAACTCTCGGTTTAGGCAAGTTAATTGCTTTCTGGGATGACAATGATATTTCAATTGATGGCCATATTAGTGACTGGATGGAAAAAGATGTCGCTGGAAGATTTGAATCCTATGGTTGGCACGTTGTCAGAGATGTAGATGGTCATGATGCTGATGCTGTGAATAAAGCTATTGAGGCTGCAAAGGCGGAAACTGGTAAACCTTCTTTAATTTGTACAAGAACCACTATTGGCTTTGGTTCACCAAACTTGAGTGGCTCTCATGATTGTCATGGCGCACCACTTGGCGAGGAAGAAATTGCCAAAACTAGAGAAGCACTTGGTTGGTCACATGATCCATTTGTTATTCCAAGTGATATCTATGATGGCTGGAATCATAATGCCAAAGGTCAAACTGATGAAGATGCCTGGAATGAAAAATTTGAGGCATATAAAAAAGCATTTCCTAAAGAGGCTGACGAATTTGTTAGAAGAATGTCGGGTAAGTTGCCTAAGAACTTTGAATCTGAAATGGATAAGTTCATTGCTAAGACTCAAGAAGAGATGCCAAATATTGCCTCTAGAAAAGCTTCTCAAAATGCAATTGAAGCAATGGGTCCAATTGTTCCTGAATTGCTTGGAGGTTCGGCAGACTTAACTGGGTCTAATCTGACTAACTGGTCTGGAACTGAAAAAATCAATGCATCGAATGCGGGCGGTAATTATTTGTCATGGGGCGTAAGAGAGTTTGGTATGGCTCATATGGTCAATGGCATAACACTTCATGGTGGCTTTAGAGCATACAGTGGTACCTTTTTCATGTTTATGGAATTCATGAGGAATGCTCTAAGAATGTCAGCACTTATGAAGATCAATCCAATCTATGTTTACACTCACGACTCAATTGGTCTGGGTGAAGATGGCCCAACTCACCAACCTGTTGAACAGTTGGCGACTATGAGGGTGATTCCAAATTTCCAAACATGGAGAGGTTGTGACGCTATTGAATCAGCTGTTTCTTGGAAAATGGCGATGTTAAGAGATTCGGCACCAACCGCTTTGGTGTTCTCTCGTCAAAATTTAACACCAATTGAAAGAACTGCAGAACAAGTTAAGAATATTGAAAAAGGTGGATATATTCTGAAAGATTGTGATGGTGCTGCTGATCTGATTCTAATTGCTACTGGCTCTGAGGTTTCTCTAGCTATGGATGCTGCAGATGCAATGGATGAAAACGTGAGAGTCGTTTCCATGCCATGTTGTGAAGCATATGACAGTCAAGATCAAGCTTACAGAGATTCAGTTTTAACACCAGGCGTGAAGCGTGTGGCGATTGAAGCTGGTGTTGCTCAGTCATGGTATAAGTATGTTGGACTCGATGGCGGAATTGTTGCCATGAAGACTTTTGGTGAGTCTGCTCCAGCTGACAAACTATTCAATGAATTTGGTTTTACGGTAGATAACGTGGTTGCTACCGCTAAAGCAGTATTAGGTTAATTAAAACAAATAGAACAAATAGGTTCGGGTCAATTGTATTGACTAAAGAAAGGAGAAAAGAATGACAATTAAGGTAGGTATTAACGGTTTTGGAAGAATTGGTAGAATGGTTTTCCGTGCTATCCAAAAAGATTTTCCTGAGTTAGAAGTAGTAGGTATTAATGATCTTTTAGATAATGATTACTTGTCATATATGTTGAGATATGATTCAGCACACGGACGTTTTGATGGTGATGTGACAGTTGATGGCGATAATTTCGTTATCAATGGTAAAAAGATTCGCCTTTCAGCTGAGCGTAATCCTGCTGATCTTAAGTGGGGCGATATTGATGTTGATGTTGCAATTGATTGTACTGGCTTCTTCTTGACAGAAGAGTCTTGCCAAGCTCACATTGATGCCGGTGCTAAGAAAGTGGTTCAATCAGCTCCTTCGAAAGACGGCACTCCAATGTTTGTTTATGGAGTTAACCATGATACTTATGATGGCCAGAAAATTATTTCTGCAGCATCTTGTACGACAAACTGTCTAGCGCCTATTGCAAAAGTTATCAATGATAATTGGGGACTTAAGAGAGGATTGATGACAACTGTTCATGCTGCTACAGCAACTCAAAAAACAGTTGACGGTCCATCTATGAAAGATTGGAGAGGTGGTCGTGCTGTATTCGAAAACATTATTCCTTCTTCTACTGGTGCTGCAAAAGCGGTAGGTGTAGTTCTACCTGAATTAAATGGAAAATTAACAGGTATGGCATTTAGAATTCCTTCTGTTGATGTCTCAGTAGTGGATCTTACTTGTGAGTTAGACAAAGCTGCATCTTACGATGAGATTTGCTCTGCAATTAAAGAAGCATCAGAGGGCTCAATGAAGGGAACACTTCAGTACACTGATGAAGCTTTGGTATCTACAGACTTCAGAGGAATTAGCGCTTCATCAATTTTTGATGCGGGTGCTGGTATTGCTCTAGATGACACATTTGTTAAATTAGTTTCATGGTATGACAATGAGTATGGATACACTTGTAACATGCTTAGACTAGTTCAGCACATCGCGTAATTAGATTCTTTTGGCCCCGTTCTGGGGCCAATACTATTCAAAAAAAATTGAGGTTTTCATGGCAATTATTAATTTAACGGATTTAGATTTAAACGGCAAAAGAGTGTTAATCAGACAGGATTTAAATGTTCCTATCAAAGACGGTGTTGTCACCAGTGATAAAAGAATTAAAGCATCTCTTCCAACCATTGAAATGGCGATCAAACAGGGTGCTAAAGTGATGCTAATGTCACACCTTGGCAGACCTACTGAAGGTGAGCCAAGTGATGAATTTACTCTTCAGCCGGTTGCCAATAGATTGACTGAGTTACTAGGTAAAGAGGTCCGTTTAGAGAAAAATTGGTTAGATGGTGTCAACTTAAATGATGGCGATGTTGTTCTATGTGAAAACGTTAGATTCAATAAAGGTGAAAAATCAAATGATGATGATCTATCCAAAAGGATGGCATCTATTTGCGATATTTTTGCAATGGACGCGTTTGGAACCGCTCATCGCGCGCAAGCCTCAACTCATGGGGTTGCTAAGTATGCACCGATTGCATGCTCTGGTCCACTTTTGACAGCAGAGCTTGATGCTCTTGGCAAGGCATTAGATAATCCAGCGAGACCCATGGTTGCAATTGTTGGCGGATCAAAGGTATCTACAAAACTTACAGTTCTTGAATCATTATCGAAGATTGTCGATCAATTGGTAGTTGGCGGGGGTATTGCCAATACATTTATTGCTGCACAAGGACACAATGTTGGAAATTCGCTTTGTGAAAATGATCTAATCCCAACTGCAAAAAAATTGATGGAAGATTGTGAAATTCCTGTCCCTACCGATGTTGTATGTGGCAAAGAGTTTTCTGAAAACGCAAGCGCTACTACTAAAGCAGCAAGTGAAGTACAAGATGACGATATGATTTTTGATATTGGACCAGATTCAGCAGATCAACTTGCAGAAATTATGAAGAATGCTGGAACGATTGTTTGGAATGGCCCAGTGGGTGTATTTGAGTTTGATCAATTTGCAGAGGGAACTAAAACTTTATCCATGGCAATTGCAAATTCAGATGCTTTTTCAATTGCAGGTGGTGGCGATACTCTAGCAGCTGTTGATAAATATGGAATCGAGAATCAAGTCAGTTATATTTCTACTGGCGGCGGTGCCTTCTTAGAATTTCTAGAAGGAAAAAAATTACCTGCAGTTGAGATACTTGAAACCAGAGGAGCGGAGTAACACTTGCCTAGAAGAACAAAAATTTTAGCAACGCTTGGGCCTGCAACTGATGCACCGGGTGTATTAGAAGAAGTACTTGAGGCTGGAGCTAATGTCGTCAGAATTAACTTTTCACATGGCACTCCTGAAGAGCATTTAAATCGAGTTAAAGCAGTTAGAAATTGGGCTAAAAGTAATGACACATACATAGGAGTCTTGATGGATCTTCAGGGTCCAAAGATTAGAATCTCCTCCTTTAAAGAAGGAAAAATCAATTTAGCGATTGGTGATAAGTTCTGCTTAGACTCTGAGTTAGATAATGAAGCTGGAGATAATAAGTCTGTTGGTATCGCATATAAGTCTTTGCCAAAAGAGGTTAAATCTGGTGATGTCCTATTATTAGATGACGGCAGGGTGGTTCTTCAGGTTGAAGATACCTCTGATACTTGTATTAATACTACCGTTATTCAAGGAGGACCGCTTTCTAATAAGAAAGGAATTAACCTAAAAGGTGGTGGACTCGCTGCTGGAGCTTTGACCGATAAGGATAAAGAAGATATCAAGATTGCTGCAGAAGGAAAAGCAGATTTTGTTGCCTTATCTTTTCCAAGAAATGGTGATGATGTCAGGGAAACAAAAGAGTTGCTTAAACAAGCCGGTTCGGAAGCTGGCGTCGTTGCTAAGATTGAAAGAGCTGAGTCTCTTGATGAGGAAACTATTCTTGATATCATTAAAGAATCTGCAGGAATTATGGTTGCCAGAGGTGATTTAGGTGTTGAGATTGGTGATCCTCAGTTACCTGCCCAGCAAAAAAGATTAATTCAGTTGGCAAGAT
Organism: Gammaproteobacteria bacterium; assembly: GCA_008080915.1. Taxonomy (GTDB): domain Bacteria; phylum Pseudomonadota; class Gammaproteobacteria; order PS1; family Pseudothioglobaceae; genus VMDI01. Next base: position 5,532 of record VMDI01000008.1, read on the forward strand.
CCAACGATAGATTTGTGATTACTGCCACTCAGATGATGGAGTCAATGATTGACAATCCAATTCCAACCCGTGCCGAGATTTTTGATGTTGCAAATGCGGTACTAGATGGTACCGATGCTGTCATGCTATCCGCAGAGACTGCAGCTGGTAAATATCCTAAGAATGCAGTTAGAACCATGCATGATGTTTGCTTGGAAACTGAAAAGAATCCTATCGCAAAAACTTCGCATCACCGTTTGCATGAGCAGTTTAAATTTATTGACGAGACCATCGCAATGAGTACAATGTATGCTGCTAATCATTTGGGTGTAAAAGTGGTTGCTGCCTTGACGGAGTCTGGAAAGACTGCTTTGTGGATGTCAAGAATGAGTTCTAATATCTCAATCTACGCAATGAGTGATAAGGTCGAGACGCTTAGAAAAACTACCATCTATAGAGGTGTCTACCCTTGCGGTATAGATAAGACTGAGGTTAAAGATGCATCGGATTGGGAAAAAATTAATCGAATTGTGATTGACACACTTTTACAAAATAAGGTGGTCAATAATAAAGATTTAGTTGTGCTTACCAAGGGAAGTTACCAGGAGGGTGCTGGTGGCACAAATATGATGAAGATACTTCGCGTTGGCGATCAGAGTTATTAAAAAAGAAAAAAAAGAATAGGAGAAGAAAATGTTAATTTCAATGAGACAATTACTTGACCATGCTGCTGAGAATGGTTATGGAATGCCTGCATTCAATGTTAATAATATGGAGCAGGTACACTCAATTATGCAAGCCGCAGACAAAACCAATAGTCCCGTGATTATGCAAGGTTCTGCAGGTGCAAGATCTTATGCTGGCGAGCCGTTCCTACGTCACTTGATTTCTGCAGCAATTGAGATGTATCCTCATATTCCTGTGGTCATGCATCAGGATCATGGCTCAGAACCTTCAGTTTGTCTTCGTTCAATTCAATCAGGTTTTTCATCTGTGATGATGGATGGTTCATTGATGGCAGACATGAAAACACCTGCCTCATTTGATTACAATGTCAGTGTGACGAAAGAAGTAGTTGCGATGGCTCATGCTGGTGGTGTTTCTGTTGAAGGTGAGTTAGGTTGTCTAGGTTCACTTGAAACAGGTGAGATGGGCGAAGAAGATGGACATGGCGCTGAAGGTAAACTAGATATGGATATGCTTCTAACTGATGTTGAAGAGGCTGCTGAATTTGTTAAAGCAACTAATGTTGATGCTCTAGCAATTGCTATTGGTACTTCTCATGGTGCTTACAAGTTCACTAAAGAGCCTGATGGGGACATCCTTAGAATTGATAGAATTAAAGAAATCCATGCAAGATTGCCGAATACACATTTAGTGATGCATGGTTCTTCTTCGGTTCCTCAGGATTGGTTAGAAATCATCAATTCATTTGGTGGCGATATGGGTCAAACATATGGTGTTCCAGTTCATGAAATTCAAGAAGGCATTAAGAATGGTGTTCGCAAGGTAAATATTGATACCGATCTTAGAATGGCTTCAACTGGTGCCATTAGAAAACATCTTGCAGATAACCCATCAAATTTCGATCCACGTAAATTCTTAAAAGAGTCTACTATTGGTATGATGGAGATTTGTGCAGCAAGATTTGAGTCTTTCGGTTCTGCAGGTCAGGCTGATAAAATCAATGCACTTTCACTTGATGTGATGAGCCAAAAATATGCATCTGGCGAACTTGACGCAAAAGTGAAATAATATCTACTAACGAGATATTTATAAAAGGCTCGTTTGACGAGCCTTTTTTTATGAGCAAATTGAATTGATGGATAAATACTATTCTGTAATTGTAATTGGAGGCGGACATGCTGGAACCGAGGCAGCACTAGCCTCGGCTCGCATGGGTGTCAAGACACTGCTAGTGACTCATAACATAGAGACACTGGGTCAAATGAGTTGTAATCCTGCGATTGGCGGCATTGGAAAAGGTCACCTGGTCAAGGAGATTGATGCAATGGGCGGTGTCATGGCGAAAGCTGCGGATATTGCTGGTATTCAGTTTAGAACCTTAAATGCCTCCAAGGGTCCTGCCGTCAGAGCAACCAGAGCCCAGGCAGATAGGATTCTCTACAAGGCTGCAATCAGGCATGCATTAGAGAACCAAGAAAACCTGCACCTGTTTCAACAGGCTGTGGATGATATCTTGATTGAAAAAGATCAGGTGGTAGGAATCAAAACTCAAATGGGTCTTGAGATCAAAGCGGATCAGATTGTTCTGACATCAGGAACATTTCTTGGGGGGATTATTCACATTGGCCAGTCCAATTATGAAGGGGGCAGAGCTGGCGATATTCCAGCAAATAGATTGTCTCAACGATTAAGAGCATATGATCTGGGTGTTGGAAGACTTAAAACGGGCACACCTCCTAGACTCGATGGAAGAACACTGGATTATTCAAAGATGCAAATTCAACCAGGTGATACTCCGCTACCGGTATTCTCATTCATGGGTCATGTGGAAGATCATCCTGAGCAAATACCTTGCCATATTACCCACACCAATGAAAGCACTCATGATTTTATTAGAGGAGGTCTAAAAGACTCACCCATGTTCACAGGTAACATCGAGGGAGTTGGGCCAAGATATTGTCCGTCCATTGAAGATAAGGTGGTTCGCTTCTCTGAGAGAGATTCTCATCAAATTTTTATTGAGCCTGAGGGTTTAAGTACCAATGAAGTTTATCCAAATGGTGTTTCCACATCTTTGCCTTTTGATGTACAACTGGATTTTATTCATTCCATTAACGGACTTGAGAATGCCCATATCTTAAGACCTGGTTATGCAATCGAGTATGACTATTTTGATCCAAGAGGACTCAAGCAGACCCTTGAAACCAAAAAAATAAGAGGGTTATTCTTTGCAGGGCAGATCAATGGAACGACGGGTTACGAGGAGGCAGCAGCACAAGGGCTTCTAGCTGGAATCAATGCAGCCCTTCAATTCCAAGAAAAAGAATCCTGGACACCAAAAAGGGATGAGTCGTATATTGGAGTGATGATTGATGATCTAATCACCAAAGGCACCAATGAGCCATACAGGATGTTTACCTCAAGAGCTGAGTACCGTTTAATTTTAAGAGAGGATAATGCAGATGAGAGACTCACCCCATCGGCAAGAAAATTGGGACTCGTGGATGATAAAAGATGGAGTGCTTTTGAGTCAAAATATGAAAAAGTCTATTCTGAAATCTCAAGACTCAACTCTATTTGGGTCCAACCTGGTAACGAGTCAGTTGAGAAGGTTTTGGGTAAATCTTTAAGTCATGAATATTCACTGGGCTCTTTATTGAAAAGGCCTGGAATGAACTATGAGTCAATCAAAGAGATTGAGGAGGGTAAACCCTATTTGGATGAGAAGATCCTAGCCGAACAGGTAGAGAACCAGATCAAGTATGAGGGTTACATTAAACGTCAAAAGGAAGAGATTAATAAGTACCGTGCCAATGAGGAGTTAAAAATTCCAGAGGGTATTGACTATCAATCCATCAAGGCATTATCTTCCGAGGTGAGACAAAAACTGACTGAGTATAAACCCGAGACCATTGGACAGGCATCAAGACTCCAAGGTGTAACCCCTGCCTCTATATCAATTTTGCTTGTTTATTTAAAAACATACAAGCCTGTTAATGCAAAAGCATAAAGATCTTCTTATTGAGGGAAGTACAAAACTTGGCATCGAGTTATCTGTGGAGAAGATTGAAAAACTTCTTCATTATTTAGAATTAATAATTAAGTGGAATAAAGTCCATAATCTAACCGCCATTGATGATCCCTCTGAAGGAGTTAAAAAACACCTTCTAGATAGTTTATCCATTTTGAGTTTTATAAAAAAAGGGAGAATACTAGACGTAGGAAGTGGTGCCGGACTTCCAGGTATTGTCATTGCTCTCATGAGGGATGATGTTGCTGTTAACTCAATAGATTCGGTTGGGAAAAAATGCCGATTTATGGAGCATGCTAGGTTAGACCTTAATCTGATAAATTTCAATGTTGTTAATGATCGGGTTGAAATATATAACACCAATGAGTGTTTCAATCAAATTGTTTCCAGAGCCTTTGCAACTTTTGAGGATACCAAAAAATTGACTGCCCATCTTATTTGCCCTGAAGGAGAGTATTTATTTATGAAAGGGAAACACTATAAAATGGAATCAATATCTGAGGATTTTATTGAAAACAAAGTGAATGTTCCTTTTGTCTCAGAGGAGAGATTTATCATACAAATGAAGGCTTAAACTGATGAAAATTGTCGATTCACATTGCCACATTGATCGTGTAGAACTAGACAAGTTCGGAGGGTCTATCGACTCACTTATTGATCATGCAAAAACACTGAGCGTCGAGGAATTTCTATGCGTTTGTATTGATTTAGAAAACTTCAGTAGTGTTTATGAAATCGCCAAACAACATCCTGAGGTCTACGCATCGGTGGGAGTTCATCCTACCGAGCAAGGTGGCGAAGATCCAACGACTGAGCGTTTGGTATCTTTAGCTAATCAAGAAAAAATCATTGCTATTGGAGAAACGGGTCTTGATTATTTTCACGTGAAAAAAGATGAGGCTGATTGGCAAAGAGAAAGATTTGCCAGACATATTTCAGCTTCAAAAATAACTGGCAAACCTCTCATCATTCATACCAGGGATGCAAAAAAAGATACCATCGATATCATGAAATCTGAAAATGCCTCTTCGGGAGTTATGCATTGTTTTAGTGAGGATTGGCAGACTGCTAAAGCAGCGATGGACATGGGATTCTATATTTCTTTTTCTGGAATCATCACTTTCAATAGTGCCAGTGATTTAAGAGAGGTTGTGAAAAAGGTGCCAATGGATCGAATTCTTGTGGAAACAGATTCCCCATACCTGACACCAGTCCCCTATAGAGGTAAAACAAATGCTCCGGGTTATACTTATTATGTTGCTGAAAAAGTTGCAGAGATTAAGAATATTTCTGTCAATGAGGTTGCTGAGCAAACAACAAAAAACTTCAAAAAACTATTCTTTCAGTGAGTGTAAAGTTCACAACAATCGATGAAAACTCCGCTGGTCAGCGACTAGATAATTTCTTAATCAAGTTTATAAAAGGCGTTCCTAAATCCCATCTTTACAGAGTTATTCGTAAAGGCGAGGTTAGAGTCAACAAGGGCCGAAAAAAAGCTGAATATAAATTAAAAATTGGAGATATTGTCAGAATCCCACCAATTAGAGTTTCAGAACAAAAAGACAACTTTATTCCAGGCAAATTTCTAGAGAATATCCTTAAAGAGGTTGTTTTCGAAGATGAATTCTTTATAGCAATTAATAAGCCTTCGGGTATTCCAGTCCACGGAGGGTCAGGCATCAACTTTGGTTTGATTGAGGCATTTAAGGAGAAATATTCACCAGCAATTGAATTGGTGCATAGGATTGATAGAGGCACCTCAGGCGTGGTTATTATCGCCAAGAAAAGATCTGCATTAAAAGCACTTCAGGAACTCATTACTTCTCGCAAAGTTAAAAAGATCTATCTTGCTATGGTCAGAGATACCTGGCAAAGAAAAACTCATACCATTGATGCCCCTCTATTGACAGGTCAGAAGAATACTGTGGTTCATTCAAATGGGAAGGAAGCAGTCAGTCATTTCAAGCCAATAAAAAATTTCGATGGTTTATATCCATCTTCATTAGTTGAAGTAGAGATCGAAACGGGGAGAACACACCAGATAAGGGTTCATGCTCAATACGCTAATCACCCGCTTTTAGGGGATGGTAAATATGGTGATTTTGAACTCAATAAGAAACTAGAAAAAGTAGGACTTAAAAGAATTTTCCTACATGCCAAGGTCATGGAGTTTACTCATCCCATGACGGGAGAAAATTTATGTATTGAGGCACCTTTATCAAGCGAGCTAGAAAGTTTCATGGAGGCTTTGTGAACGCATATTTTAGGTTGATGCGATTTGATAAACCTATTGGAATCTATCTGTTACTTTGGCCAACACTTTGGGGTTTATTTCTTGCAAAAAGAGGTTTTCCAGAAATAGATCTACTGATCATATTTACGCTTGGTGTTATCTTAATGAGGTCAGCGGGCTGTGTAATCAATGATTTTGCTGATCGAAAGATTGATAAGTTTGTGATGAGAACGA
>VMDI01000035.1 GCA_008080915.1 Gammaproteobacteria bacterium
AGACAGTCTAATAAAGTAGTGGTACTGGCTTCAACCGAAGGTGGAATGGATATTGAAAGTGTTGCTAAGAATTCTCCCGAGAAAATTATCAAGATTGAAATTAACAGTCAAACTGGTCTGACAGATATTGATTGTCAAAATCTTGGAAAAAAACTAAATCTCTCAGGATCAGCGCTGAGTGATTTTGCAGCAACAGTGAATTCTCTTTATCAAATATTTATTGAAAAAGATGCAAGTCTGATTGAAATTAATCCTTTGATCAAAGACTCAAATGACAAGATTATCGCATTAGATGCAAAAATTGATTTTGATGATAATGCCTTATACAGACAAGAAGAAATCCTATCGCTAAGAGACTCTTCTCAGGAAGATGAAAGAGAATTGGAAGCCAGCCTTTCTCAATTAAACTACATTTCGCTTGATGGAAATATTGGCTGTATGGTCAATGGTGCGGGTCTTGCAATGGCAACTATGGATCTCATACAACATTTTGGTGGGTCTCCAGCAAATTTCCTAGATGTCGGTGGTGGAACCACTGCAGAGCGAGTATCTAAAGCTTTTGAGCTTATTCAAAGTGGTCAAAATGTGAAAGGTATATTGGTAAATATCTTTGGTGGAATTGTCAGATGTGACTTGATTGCTGAAGGAATCATCCAAGCTTGTGAAAAGGTGGGACTTAATATCCCAACCGTGGTTCGCCTAGAAGGAACGAATGCAGATCAAGGTTTAAAAATATTAAAAGAGTCCTCATTGAATATTGAGGTTGAGTCTGACCTAAATCTTGCTACTCAATTAATTATTTCTAAAGTCTCATGAGTATTTTAGTCGACAAGAATACGATTGCCATTACTCAGGGTTTTACTGGAAATCAAGGAACTTTTCATTCCGAGCAAGCCATTAAATACGGAACAAAACTTGCCGGTGGTGTGACTCCTGGTAAGGGAGGTCAGGAACATCTTGGTTTACCAGTTTTTAATAGCGTAAAAGATGCAAGAAAAGCGACAAATGCGGTTGCGAGTATGATTTATGTTCCTCCAAGATTTGCATATGACTCAATTATTGAAGCAATCGAAGCAGAAATCCAAGTGATTGTATGTATCACTGAAGGTATTCCAGTCATGGATATGGTGAAGGTTAAATCAGTATTAGCAGATTCAAATTCGGTTCTTATAGGCCCAAATTGTCCTGGAATTATAACCTCAGGAGAATGCAAACTTGGAATTATGCCTGGGTCTATCCATCAGTCTGGAAGTGTAGGTATTGTTTCTAAGTCAGGCACTCTTACTTACGAAGCAGTCAATCAAACCACGAATGTTGGCTTAGGTCAAACTACCTGCGTGGGGATTGGAGGTGATCCAATTCAAGGAATGAATTTTATAGACTGTCTCACTCTTTTTGAAAAGGACGATGCGACTGAATCAATTATTATGGTCGGTGAGATTGGGGGTACAGCTGAAGAGGAAGCTGCTGAATTTATTCAATCAGAAATAACAAAACCTGTTGTGGCGTATATTGCCGGACAAACTGCCCCCAAAGGTAAAAGAATGGGGCATGCGGGTGCAGTGATCAGTGGTTCATCTGGAACTGCTAAAAGTAAAATTAATGCGCTTGAAAGATCCGGTGTCATTGTTTCACCATCACCTGCTGATATGGGACAAACTCTTTTGGAATTGATCAATGAATAAACCTATTGTTGTTCTAGGAATTGGTGAGTTAGGCAGTGTTTTTTCTAGAGCTTTTTTAAGAAATAACTATCCTGTTTTCCCCATCACCCGCGATACCAATATCGACGAACTAAAACAGAGTATTGATCCTGAGATGATTTTAGTTTGTACGGCAGAAAATGATCTTCAGTCAGCACTGAAAAGCATTCCTGATGAATGGAAAGATCGTGTTGCCATGATGCAAAATGAATTGCTTCCAAGAGATTGGGAGGATCATCAATTTATTAATCCCACAGTAATTTCAGTTTGGTTTGAAAAAAAGAAAGGAATGGACTCAAAGGTTCTAATCCCATCTCCTGCATTTGGTCCAAAAGCAAAAATTCTCGTTGAGTCGCTACAAAAAATTGATATCAGTGCAAGAGAATTACTTTCTGCTGACTCCCTGCTATTTGAGTTAATCCTAAAAAACCTCTACATACTAACAACTAACATCTCTGGATTAGCAATTAAACCTGGCGCCTCAGTCAAAGATTTGTATGATGATCATTTCGATCTGATGATGGAGGTCATGAGTGACATCATTAAGATTCAAAGCAGTCTCACTGGCACTAAATTGATAGCTGAAGATTTTGAAAAATCTCTGCGCGAAGCATTTGATGGTGATCCCGATCATAAATGCATGGGTCGTTCAGCGCCTCAAAGACTTCAAAGAGCCCTTGAGCTAGCAACAGAGTTTCAAATTGAAACTCCTGTTCTGAAAAAAATTAACAACCTGTAAGTGATCAACCTTTTCGGATCTCTGAGTTTCATTTTTTTGATAATCCTACTAGGCTTTCTTCTCAGGAAGATTCCAGCAATTAAAGATCTCATATGGGATCAAGCGGAGAGAATCAATTACTATATTTTATTTCCATCGCTTCTTTTTACTTCACTGGCAGTAGCGCCTCTAAATGATCCCAACCTTCTTGATCTTCTCAATGCACTTTTAATGACATTGGCAATGGTTTTTATTGCTTTGATATTAGCGAAAAAAATATGGAGTATTGAAACCAATAAGTTTGGAGTCATTACACAAAGTCTGATTAGACATAATACTTTTATCGGTCTCGCTGCAATCAGTTCGTTGTATTCAACCGAAGGGCTTCTCATTGCATCGGTTGTATTAGCTATTCTTGTACCAACCGTTAATGTGCTTTCAGTGATTTCCTTTCGACTGGAAAAAGGATTCACAGTCAATAGTCTTTTTTATCCGATTATCAAAAACCCACTTATTCTTGCTTGCGTGGCTGGCATTGGTTTTAATTTATCTACTCTTGAGATGAATGCGGACGTTGATAATTTACTTCACGTATTGGCAAAAATTAGTCTTCCTTTAGGCCTGTTAACTGTCGGAGGTGCATTAAAAGTTAAGGAATTACAAAGCCAATACTTCAGTTTATTCTCAATCAGTCTAATTCGATTAGTTGCCATGCCTTTTATTGCATTTCTAATAGCCAATCTGTTTAATCTTCCTAAACTTGAAACCGCAATCATCGTGATTTTCTTTGGTCTGCCAACTGCGATCTCATCTTATGTTCTTACTAGGCAATTTAATGGTGATTATCATTTAATGGCGGGAATTATCACCGCTCAGACAATTATTTCCTCGGTGACATTGGTCATTGTTTTAGCTCTTGTGGATTTAATTCATTGATCTAGTTAAAAGCATTGAGTCTCCGTAGGAGTAAAACCGATATTGTTTATCAATGGCATGTTGGTATATCTCATGCATCTTTTCATGACCAACAAATGCACTCACCAACATCAACAATGAAGATTTCGGCAAGTGAAAATTGGTAATCAATTTATCGACAACATTAAAATTAAAACCTGGATAGATAAAAATTTGAGTATCACCTTTTTGAGCCCTTACCTTGCCATCTTTAAATGATGATTCCAGAACTCTTACTGAGGTAGTTCCTACCGCAATAATCTTTCCTCCTCTTTTTTTTGTTTGATTAATCATATCAGTAGTATTTTGATTTATCTCGAAGTACTCGCTGTGAATCTGATGCTCTTCAATATTGTCAACTTTCACCGGCTGAAATGTTCCAGAAGCCACATGAAGGGTAACAAAGGTGTGGTCGATATTCATTTTTTTGAGTTTTGATAAAAGCTCTTTGTCAAAATGAAGACCGGCAGTAGGTGCTGCGACAGCTCCAGAATGGTTGGCATAAACTGTTTGGTATCGATTTTGATCTTCCTTGATGTCATTTCTAGAGATATAAGGTGGTAGAGGAATATGTCCACACCCTTTGAGAAGCTCATCAATATCATCACACTCGAATTGAAGCAAATAGATACCTTCTTGCTTATCTTTAACTAGAACCTTTGTCTTGTTTTCTAACTCAAGCAAACTGCCAATCTTGGGTGAGCGTGAAGATCGAATCATGGCTAGTGCGGTATTGTTACCAACCAGCCTTTCCAGCATGATCTCAATCTTGCCACCTGACTCCTTTCTGCCAAAAAGTCTCGCTGGTATGACCTTAGTATCATTAAGCACCAATAAATCACCCGGATCTAGATATGTTCCTAAATTCCTGAAAAAGTCATCTAAAATGTCGTTATTTGATACTAAAAGTCTTGAATCTGTTCTATTTTCAGTTGGGAATTGTGCAATCAGTGATTCTGGTAGCTCAAATGAGAAATCACTTAATTTCATTATTTTCGAAAAGACTGATTAATTCTGAAGATGCATTTACGAGGGCCTCAGAGGTGATAGTGGCTCCTGTCATTGAATCAAATTGACCACCATCTTCTTTTAATTTCCATTGATTAAAATCAAATTGATTAATCGGTAAATTATTAAATTGATGTATCCAATTGGATTTTCTGACATCAATTCCATCTCCTAATCCAGGCGTCTCCTTATGACTAATGACCCTCATACCGATAAATTTTTTATCAGATGAGATTGCTGATATCAATCTTATTTTTCCGCTATAGCCTTTTGGATAGAAGTGATCAATAATGAATGCGTTTATTTTGTTGCCTTTTTTAGCGGGATAAATGGTCAAATTTTGCTCCACCCCATATAGATTGACATTTTTTGTATAGGCATCACCTAATATATCATTCTCATAATTAGGCACTAATTGATTCAGTTGACTCAGTAAATATTCTTTCTCGTTGCTCTGGATTTTATCAATGGTGTTTTGATTCGTACCGGCAACAAAAAAGATACTTATCGCTGTGAAGACCAGCATAAGTATCGATGACTTTAGAATGGCATGATTCATCTTCCAAATACCTTGGGTTTAGAATAATAATCTATTAAAGGGACTGCAATATTTAAAAGAAGAACTGCAAAAGCAACTCCGTCCGGATAGGATCCATAGGTTCTAATAATGATTACCAAAATTCCAATTAAAAATCCAAAAATTAATCTACCTCTTGGAGTGGTAGAAGAGCTTACGGGATCAGTTAAGATAAAAAAAGCGCCTAACATCGTTGCCCCATGGAATAAATGAAATACTGGTCCCATTGCATGATCTGAATCTACCAACATAAGCAGAGCAGACATAACAATGATTCCGGCCAAAAAAGACAATGGGATCTGCCAGGTAATCACCTTCTTATAGAACAAATAAACACCACCAAATAAAAAACCTAAATTAATCCAAACTGTTTGATCAATCTGGATTGGATTAAAAACTTCACCCTCCATTAAAGCAAACTTAGCCTCTTCTAGTCTAGTAGCACTTGAGAGAGCATCAATATTAATAGATGAAAAAATCACATTCAATCCCTCTCCAAAGCTTAAGAAACTTGAGGTCCATCTTGTCATCTCGAGAGGGAAAGAAATCAATAAAAAAGCATAACCCAACATCGCTGGATTAAGTGGATTCGACCCGAGTCCTCCATATAGCTGTTTACCAAAAATGATTGCAAAACTTGTCCCCAAAACTACAATCCACCACGGAGCTATACTCGGTATAGAGATGGCCAAAAGAATTGCCGTTAGTGCAGCTGAATTATCTTTAATGACATCAATAGATTTTTTTCTAATTTTTAGAAAAATAATTTCTGCCGCAATACCAGTTATAAGTGCAAGAGTAATTTGGTAAATTACCCCCCAACCAAAGAAATAGAACTGAAGCGCAACACCTAAAATAAGTCCATAGATGACTTGAAGCATAAGATTTGAAGTGTTAAGTATTGGTTTTCCAGTAATCATTTTTTCTTATCGTTCACCCTTTTTAAGGCTTCAGCAATTTTCGCTTTATTGTCTTTTTCTTTTGCCATTTTCGCCTTAAGTGCTGCCTTTTTTTCAGCCATCATTTTATCTCGTTCTTGTTTAATTCTATCCAGTCTGAATTCTTTAAATTCATATCTTTCACGAGATTTTGCAGCTAATTCTTGTTCTCTCAGTTCTTTCTTAACCAAAGCTTTGCCATATTGAAAATATTCAACCAACGGAATATGACTTGGACATACATAAGAGCAACAACCACACTCAATACAGTCTTGCAGATCATAGGAACTGGCTTTTTTTGTATTATCACTTTTACAAAACCAAAATAACTGTTGAGGTAATAAATTAATTGGGCAAACCTCGTTGCACTTAGAACATCTAATACAGGCTGACTCCTTTTGTTTGATTTTGATTTCATCAACAATAATGGAACTTGTTATTTTGCAGATAGAGTAGTTTTTATCCGGAACATCCACCCCCATCATCATTCCTCCCACTCTAATTTCATGAGGGTTAGCAGAGGGTTTTGATTTTTTAACTATGTCAGAAAAAGATGAGCCAATACGCACCTCATAATTCGATGGATTTTTTAATGCCGATCCATTGACAGTCACAATTCTTGAAACGAGAGGTTTTCCAATAACGACGGCATCATAGATGGCCTTAACAGTTGCAATATTTTGACAAAGAACCCCTGAAGAAGAAGCAAATGAACCAGTGGGGATCACCTTATCTAAAAGCAATTTAATCAATAATTTTTCAGCACCGGTTGAATACTTTATAGGCACCGCTTCAACACAGATATTTTTGTTCTTAATGGTTTGGTTCAGTTTAATAATTGCATCGACCTTATCTTCTTCAACCGCAATAATTGCTTTCTGAGATTGACAGGCATACATCAGAACCTCAATTCCTTTAATGATCTCCTCAGGATATTTTCTCATGAGCGCATCATCACATAAAGTTGCTGGATCGCACTCAGTTGCATTGATTATGATGGTTTTGGCTCCTTGGGCACCCTTTATCTTGACATGTGCTGGAAACCCGGCACCCCCCATGCCCACAATACCTGCATTACGAATTTTTTCTATAATTTCATCGGGTGTACACTTATCAACTTCTTCACCGCAACCTTTAAGGCTTATCCAGTCATCTTTGCCGTCAGATTCAATAGAAATACTTGGTACTTTTAGTCCTGATGAGTGGGCAATTGGCTGATCATCAATTGCAGAAACAACTCCCGATATAGAGCTATGCATAGGAACACAATAATCATTATTTGAAACAGCAATGACTTGTCCAACTTTTACTTTCTGTCCAACTTTGACTTTTGGTTTTGCTGATGCACCCTCTCTTTGTTTAAGAAGATAAATCGCTTTTTTAGGTGGAGGAACTTCCACTACACTCAATTGATTCAACGGATAAGGGTTCTCAATTAACACCCCGCCTCTAAAGTCATGTTTAGACATTAGTGACTTTCTCCATATTAGGAACATACTCATCCATACTAGGCTTAAGATCGATTAGGTATATGCAATCAACAGGGCATACCGGAATACACAAATCACACCCTGTGCACTCACTAGCAATGACCGTCGTCATGACCTTAGAGGCGCCAAGAATTGCATCTACGGGGCAGGCCTGAATGCAAAGCGTACACCCAATACACAATTCCTCATCTATCTCAACCACATGCTTTGGTTTGGTTTCTCCATGCTCCTCATTAAGTGGCAATGTATCAACGTTAAGAAGCTCTGCCAGTGCATCAACTCCCTCTTGTCCACCAGGTGGACATTGGTTTATTTTTGCCTCACCTTTTGCAATAGCTTCTGCATAGGGTTTGCATCCTGCATAGGTGCACTGACCGCATTGTGTTTGTGGAAGTATCGAATTGATCTGCTCGACCAGAGGGTTTCCTTTAACTTTGAATTTCTTAGCGGAGAAACCAAGGACCAAGCCAAGAAGTAATGCAAAAATTGAAAAAACGATGATTGCTTCTATCATTAAGCTAGCCCTATAAAACCCATAAAAGCAATTGACATCATGCCTGCAGTTATCAAGGCGATTGGCGCCCCTTTAAATGGAAGAGGCACATCAGCACCTTCAATCTTCTCTCTAAGAGCAGAAAATAATACCAAAACAAATGAGAATCCAATTGCTGCACCAAAACCATATAATCCAGAGGCCAAAAGACTTGAGTTCTCAGTCACATTTAAAAGCGCAACTCCTAAGACTGCACAATTAGTAGTAATTAATGGCAGAAAAATTCCTAGAGATTGCCTAAGAACAGGAGAAGTTTTATTGACTACCAATTCAGTAAATCCAACGACTGCTGCAATCGTTACAATAAATGCGATAGTTCTGAGGTATTCAATTTCAAAAGGGACAAGAATATATTTATTGATAACATAACTGGATAAGCTTGCTAAGGTGAGAACAAAGGTTGTGGCGAACCCCATTCCAATTGCAGTATCAACTTTTTTAGAAACACCCATAAATGGGCAAAGACCCAAAAACTTAACAAGAACAAAGTTATTGACTAGAATTGTACTGACCAGAATTAAGACATATTCGTTAAGCATTTGCCTAATTTTAACTTAAAAAAATCTTAACTAATCCCAATGAACTTACAAGAAATAGAGCGGTGCCAATCCACTGTTTGAAAGTTCTATCATTCTCCATTATCCTGTCATGAAATCTCAAACCAATAAAATGACCTATCGCAGCAACTGGCAGCATCAGTAATGCGATTTTCCAGTGGATTGCTACTCCGACAATTAAAAAGGCTACCATCTTGATGCTAACTAAAACAAACCAGAGAACAAAAAGCGTAGGTCTTAAGCATTCTTTAGCAATATTTTTTACATATACAGCAACTAACATGGGGGCTCCTGTTAGTGAGGTTCCAGCCACATAACCACCCAGCAATAAAAGCAACTTATCAGCCCATCCGCTCGACGAGACAATCTTGGTATCTTTGATCCAAATAATGGCATAAAAGATTGTCACGCAATAAATAAAAATTGAAATGACTTTGTCTGACAAACTAATCAGTCCAACAACCCCAAGAAGAGTGGGTGGCAAAATCCAGAAAAGTGATTTTTTTAGATAGGTCCATTCAACATTTTTAACTGACTTTGTTAAATTCAAAGATGAGAAAAATAAAAGATGTATTCCTATCAGCGGCAGCCAGAAAACAGGAGATTCTCCAACCAATAGAAATAAAGGAAGTCCTAAGGCAGCTCCACCAAAGCCAATTCCAGTTCTTACAAAACCCGCCCAGAGAAAAATAAGGGTAATGAATACCCATTGAAGAAGATCAAAATTCATCAAGATATTGATTCTGCCAGATAGTTCGCACTTTCTTCAACTAGAAGCTGGTCACTACCTTCAACCATGATTCTAAGAAGTGGCTCAGTTCCAGATTTTCTAATTAAAACTCGACCCGCTTTGTCCAGCTTTTTCTCAACCTCAGCCACTCTGGTTTTAAGAATTTCATGAGCATCGAGATCAAAATTTTCTGGAAGAGAGATATTGATTAAGGTTTGAGGGAATATCGTAAAGTCTTGACATAAGTCATCAAGCGTTCTTCCTGTTGATGCTATCACCTCAAGAATTTGAAGAGCGGAAATAATTCCATCGCCCGAGGAAGTATTATCCGCACAAATGATATGTCCAGAACCTTCACCTCCGAGCACCCCATTGTATTTCTGCATTTGCTCCATGACATATCTATCACCGACATTTGCTTCAATAAAAGTTATTCCTAGTTCTGAAAGTGCCAATCTTATGCCGAGATTAGTCATCTTAGTTCCAACCACAATATTGTTAGTAAGACGATTATCTTGCATCCATTTTTTTGCAATGATGAAAACGATTTGATCGCCGTCAACAACATTTCCCTGAGAGTCAACCATGATTAGTCGGTCTCCATCTCCATCAAAGGCAATTCCCAAATCTGAATGACTTTCAATCACTTCTTTTTGAAGAGAGGTCGTATCTGTCGCTCCGCAGTTTGCGTTAATGTTATATCCATCGGGATGATTATTGATAATCTGAACTTGTGCACCAAGTTCAGAAAAGATACATTGAGCCATTTGATAAGTCGCACCATTGGCACAGTCAACAACAATCTTTAATCCACTAAGGGATAACTTTTTATTGAAGTTGGACTTACAAAATTCAACATACCTTCCAATAGATTGTTCATGGCGAACAGCTTTACCCAATAAATTGCTATCTACACTTTTAATTTCTGACTCATTCAGAAGTTCTTCAATTGCATCCTGATCATCATCACTTAATTTAAAACCTTCTGATGAAAAAAACTTAATGCCATTATCATAAAAGGGATTGTGGGAAGCGCTGATAACAACCCCAGCAGAGGCATTATAAGCCTTGGTCAAATAAGCGATTGCCGGAGATGGCATCGGACCTAACAAACCAACATCAACTCCTGCTGAGAGAAAACCTGCCTCTAGGGCAGATTCAAAAATATAGCCAGATACCCGAGTATCTTTACCAATAATTACCGATGCCTTACCTTTTCTTGATAGAACAGTCCCTGCAGCCCATCCCAACTTTAGGAAAAATTCAGGAGTAATGGGGTGAACGCCGACCTTTCCTCTAATACCGTCAGTTCCAAAATACTTAACCAAAATTACCTCGCTGAATTAACTTGTGTAACTCAATATATCCAAAGCATCTTGTGTTTCAGACACATCATGAACTCGTATTATATCAGCACCATTCTGAACTGTAATAATTGCTGCAGTTACACTGCCAATCACTCGATCACTCACTTCAGCATTATTTAACATCGCACCTATCATGGATTTTCTAGATAAGCCTGACAAAAGCCTTAGGCCAAAAGATTTAAATTCACCAAATCGATTCAGTATTTCTAAATTATGCTCAAAGGTTTTTCCAAAACCAAAACCGGGATCCAAAATGATTCTTGATTCATCAATGCCATATTCTTTGCAGGCCAAAATTCTTTGATCAAAAAAATCCTTGATATCGTCTATGACATTCTTGTATTTGGGATTTTGTTGCATAGTTCTGGGCTTCCCTTGCATATGCATCAAACAAACATCAGCCTGGGTGTCGCAAACATTTTCAAGAGCGCCAGGATTTTGAAGAGCATTGACATCATTTACAAGACTTGCTCCAGCCTCTATCGCTGCTTTCATCACTTCAGGTTTAGAAGTATCTATTGAAATCGTTTGCTTAATTTTTTGACTGAGTGATTCAATGATTGGGATGGTTCTCAAGAGCTCTTCTTCGAGAGAGACTTCTGATGCCCCAGGTCTTGTTGATTCGCCGCCAATATCAATAATATCAGCACCTTGATTCACCATCTCTATCGCACGATGAATAGCGATTTCTTTTTGTGTGAATTGACCGCCATCTGAAAAAGAATCAGGTGTCACGTTAAGGACACCCATGATCAAGGCAGGTTTTTTCATGAAATTA
>VMDI01000088.1 GCA_008080915.1 Gammaproteobacteria bacterium
TTGCATGATGGCTTGCCCATACGATGCGAGATCTTTTGTTCATGAAACACTCACTAATCAGAAAGAAGACATGCCAAGAGGTAAAGGTTGTGTGGAGTCTTGTACAATGTGTGTGCATCGAGTTGATAAGGGTGAAAAACCTGCTTGTCTATCAAGCATCTCATCCGATGCTATTGTCTTTGGCGATCTCTATGATCCAAGCAGCGATATTAATAAAAAACTAAAGGAAGTTCAAAGCAGACAAATCAGAGCTGATTTGAACCTTAATACTGGTGTACGATATAGCGGTTTTTAAAGAGTATGAGTCAAGTTAGATATTTACAAATTGATGGAAGAAGCACAGGTTATTTAGCTCTAATAGCAGGTCTAGGTGTTTTAATTGTTGCAGCATTATTATCTGTATATTACATGGAGCACAATGGCCATTGGGTGACAGGTATGAGTAATCGTATTGTGTGGGGAACCCCTCATGTTTTTGCTATATTCTTAATTGTTGCAGCTAGTGGTGCACTCAATGTTGCCTCTATTTCATCAGTATTTCAGAAGAAACTTTATAAACCTTTATCACGTCTTTCGGGACTGACAGCCCTTGCGCTATTAGCCGGCGGTTTAATGATTCTGGTTCTTGATCTAGGTAGACCGGATCGATTAATTGTTGCGATGACTGAATACAACTTCAGATCAATATTTGCATGGAATATCATTCTATACAATGGATTCTTCGCCATCGTTGCTGTATATCTATGGATGATGTTTGAAAGAAGAATGAATAAATTTAGCTCGAATGCAGGTATTGCAGCATTTGCATGGCGTTTAATTCTAACTACTGGTACTGGTTCAATTTTTGGATTTTTGGTAGCGAGACAAGCTTATGATGCGGTTATTATGGCACCGATGTTTATCATCATGTCATTCTCATTCGGTTTGGCTATGTTTCTTCTAATTTTGATGGCTTCTTACAAATGGACTGAAAGAGATTTAGGTGATGTAGTTGTTGATAGACTTAGGAAGCTTCTGGGCGTTTTTGTTTCTGCTGTATTGTATTTTGTAATTGTTTATCATTTAGGTAACCTATACCTTGCTGAGAACTCAGGTGTTGAATCATTTATGCTGATGAATGGCGGCATATACACTCAATTGTTTTGGATTGGACAAATTATTATTGGTAGCTTTGCTCCTTTATTCCTTATTTATCACCCGTCGACCAAAAACAATAGGAGCATGTTAGGACTTGCTTCAGTGTTAGTTATTTTGGGCGGCATGGTTCAGTTATATGTATTAATTATTGGTGGACAAGCCTATCCAATTGAAATGTTCCCTGGTATGACAGTCCTGGAAGGATATGGTCAAATTGCCTCATATACACCTTCTTTGCCAGAATTACTACTTGGAGTAGGTGGTTTTGGTGTGGCTTTAATTGCGATAGCATTCTTAGTTAAGTTTTTACCTTTCTTGCCTGAGAGTCTTGCGGACAAGGTTGCAGACCCCCATACAAAAGTTTAAAAAAACTATAATGGGGCATGGCCTCTAATTTCTATATATCTGCTGCTCATAAGTCATCTGGTAAAACCATTATCAGTCTAGGTTTATGTCGAGCAATATCCAATCTTAATTCTAAAGTTCAATCCTTTAAGAAAGGGCCTGATTATATTGATCCAATCTGGTTAGCTAAGGCTACTCATCAGCCTTGCTATAATCTTGATTTTTTTAATATGAGTCCAGAAGAAATTTTGGATTTATATAACAACCATTCAGCCACTTCTGATGTATCTATTGTTGAGGGGAATAAGGGCTTATTTGATGGAATGAGCGTGGATGGTGGAGATGCTAATGCAGACTTAGCTAAATCACTTAACCTTCCCGTTATTTTGGTGATAGATACTAATGGTATGACGCGAGGGATTGCGCCACTTTTACAAGGTTATCAAAATTTTGATCATGGGGTAAATATTCAAGGTGTGATTTTGAATAAAGTGGGTGGAGATCGTCATGAATCAAAACTAATTAATGCCATAGAGCACTACACAGATTTAAAGGTGTATGGTTCTGTCCAAAGAAATAAAGAGTTGGATATAGATGAGAGACATTTAGGTCTGATGCCAGCAAATGAAGATGATAAATCCGAGATAAAAATTAATCGGATATCTGAAATTATTGCTGATAGCATCAATATAAAGAAGATTCTCAGTGACACTCCTAATAATATTGTTTCTCAATCAAAAACAAGAGAATCTATTCCATCAAGTTTAAACATTGCGATTCCTAAGGATGCGGCTTTTGGTTTTTATTATCAGGATGATCTTAATCTCTTTGAAGAGCTTGGTACAAAGATTTCATACTTTGATGCAATCAAGGATTCGAAGTTACCAGAGTGTGATGGCTTGTTCATTGGTGGTGGATTTCCAGAGATGAATCTTGAAGAGTTGTCCTCTAATAAATCGTTACTAACAGATATTCAAAATAAAATTAATGCAGGTCTTCCTACTTATGCGGAATGTGGAGGACTGATGTACCTGACCAATAACATTGAGTACTTAGGTAGAGGTTTTCCAATGGTCGGAGTAATAAATGCAAATACTGTGATGACGCAAAGACCAGTTGGTAGAGGTTATGTTGAGATTGAACCAACTGATAGTCATCCATGGGAAGGTGTTTCTAAAAAGATTTCAGCACATGAGTTTCATTATTCAAGGCTTGAGAATATTGCGACTGATTATAAATATGCTTACAACGTTTTAAGAGGTGTGGGAATTAGTAATAAGAAAGATGGGATAATTACTAAGAATTTGTTAGCAACATACTCACATCTTAGAAGTGTTGGAGGAAACTTATGGGTCCAACAATTCATTGAATTTATAAAAACTTTAAAGGGAAAACGTTAATGGTTACGATTACTCCAAAGGCTGCAGATGAAATTAAACTTTCATTACTCAATCCTGATGCTCAGGGCTTAATAATTCGTTTTGCTATAGATGAAACTGACGAGGGTTTTGAATATTTAATGGGGTTTGATGATAGGTCAGAAAGCGATATCCATCTCGAGTCCAATGGTGTTGAATATCTCATTGCTTATGCACAAAAAGATTTAATGGAAGGAATGGTGGTTGACTATGATGAAATTGATGGTGGTGAAGGTTATAGTTTCATCTTTATGAATCCAAACGATCCCAATTATGTTGCTCCTGAACAAGGAGATGCACCAAAGAAGAATTAGCGACGATAGTTATTTGCAAATTTCAATATGCCAATAAAGATGGCATCAACAATTTGATTTTGTGATTTTTCATTCCTCAGTCTTTTTTCATCACTTTGATTGGATATAAACGCAGTCTCAACTAAGACAGAGGGTATTCTTGGCGATTTTAATACAACAAAGTTTGCTCTTTCAGGATGCTTTTTATGAAGAGGTCCGACCCTTGACAATTGACTTAGAATTGATCGGGCAAGAAGCTCACTTTGCAGTGTTTTTTCCTTTCTTGAGAAATCCCTAAGAATCTTATTCAGGTGTTTGTCATTTGAGGAGGCAATCATCTCCCCACCAAAAATATCAGAACTATTTTCACTTTTCTCAAGCTGTCTAGCATATTTACTTTTTGCCCCTTTCTCAGAAAGAGTGTAGACAGAAGCACCTTTTGCTTTTCTGTTTTTTACCGAATCCGCATGAATCGAAATAAACATGTCTGCCTCCGATTTTTGAGCTTTTCTGACTCTTGAAGTGAGCTTGACATAATAATCTCCACTTCTTGAAAGGACTGCTCTCATACCGGGAGATTGATTAATTTTCTTGGCAAGTTTCCTGGCAATTTGAAGCGTGATATTCTTCTCTAATGTTTTTTGATATCCTATGGCTCCGGGATCTTCACCGCCATGTCCTGCATCAATAACTACTGTGAATAAAGAGGACTTCTTGGGCTTAACTTTTTTAACAACCTTATCTTCAGTGTCATAAAGATCTATAACCAGTCTATGCATTTTGTACTTTGCATTTGGAGGCAAGGTAAAGTGATTGAGTTTATATTTCTTGGACACAAAATAGGTGAGCTCATAGTTGTTTTTAATTCGGCGAATTTGTGTTTTTTTAATTCGCTGATCGTTGTAAAAAATTTTTTGATAAGTATCTCTATCAACAACTGTGTTTTCAATATCTAGAATGATTTTCTGATCTCCCTTATCAAGTTGATATCGAGCAGGCTTTTCTAGATCAATAACAATTCTAGTGTGATCTGGAGCATCCCAGAATCTGAAGTCCTCAATGCCGATCCTTTCAGAACCAAATACAGGTTGAATGAGTAATAGGAATATTAAAAATCTAAACATGAAAAAATTTTTTCTCCTATTGTGCTCCCTGGGGTTAGATTGATATCTCTAAGGTCATTTTCTCCATCGATTTGAATTGAGATATCGGGACTGGAGACGATACCTTCTGCCATTTCTGGCCACTCGATCAGATGGATGCAGTTTTGATTTTCATAATCCCTAATCCCTATTAAATCTAATTCTTCAGGATTAGTTAATCTGTAACAGTCAAAATGGTGAATTATTTTATTTTCGGTTTCATAGGTCTCAACAATTGAATAAGTTGGACTCTTGACCTTATCAAAACCAAAGAAATTTAGAAAGCCTCGGGCAAAAGTAGTTTTTCCTGCGCCCAAATTGCCAATCAGATATATGACCATAAATTGATCAATGTTTTCCATGCATTGCGCAAGTTGGTTTGCAAACTCTTTGAGTTCTTCCTCCTTATAAGACATCTTTTACCAGCATCATGAGATATAGAGTGAGGACAACTAAAAGGATAACCCCAGAAACTTTTCCAAGTCTGTATTCTCCTTTTCTTCGATAAGCAAGCACCACAATTAAAAGCGCAACGAGAAGCATCACTGGATAATCTCTAGACATAATTTCCTTATCAACCTCTGTGGGCCTTATCAAACCTGGAAGAGATAGGACAGCAAGGGTGTTAAAAAGATTAGACCCTAAGATATTGCCCAGAAGCATTTCATGCTGTTTTTTGATTGCACTGGATACAGATACTGCAAGTTCTGGAAGACTGGTCCCTAGTGCAATCAATGTCAAACCAATAATTAAATCAGGTACGCCAAATGATTCAGCCAATGTCTGCCCAGACCAAACTACGAGTTTTGCACTCAGCATTAAAACAATGAGGGTAAATATAAGCATCAGCCAAACTTTGGATTGATCTTTTTTGTTGCCAATCTCAACTTTAGGCATATCAGTATTCTTAGCGGTTTTAAAACTGTAAATTAAAAACAATCCAAAAAAGGATGCAAGGATGACACCATCAATTAAGCTGATAAAGTTATCAAAGAGAACATAACCAGCAATGACTACCGCAATTAATTGAAAGAACCACTCGCGTTTGATGGTTGTCTTGGAAATATGAATAGGCAGAATAATGACACATATAGCAAGAACCAATGCGATATTAAAGATATTTGACCCGACTGCATTTCCGATTCCGATTCCTGCATTGCCTTCAAAAGAAGAGACACCCGTTACCAAAAGCTCAGGAGCCGAGGTCCCAAACCCAAAAATAACCAAACCAATAACTAGTGGGGATATTTGAAATAGTTTTGCAATTCTTGCACCACTATCAGTAAATTCATCTGCACTCCAAACCAACAAAGCTATACCAATAATGAGGCCAACGATCGGCAGAAAAATATCCATGAATTAAATGCAGAAAAATTTATATTTACATTATTATACAGTTCGACTAAGATTGTAATTTTTTCTGATAACCCTAATTTAATTAATGAGTGATACCGAATTCTTAATCGGCAGAAGCGGACTTGATCTGCAAGATGATTTTTATCCTGACGATCTACCCTATGAGTGGAGATTTGATTATTACTCATCTTCTTTCAAAGCTTTAGCTCTTCCTATCGACACTGAGGAGGACTTTGAACAGATATTTGAGGATCTAGAGGCAGATGATTCTGATGTCGGTGACTTTGAATTAATCATTACAATTCTGGAAGAACACCTCGAGGATGTCAATCATTTTGAAAAATTAATCAAACCCTTTTCAGGTCACGAGTCGCAGATAATATTTCAGTTACTTGTAGACAGTCAGCCCAGTTCAAAAATTATGAACCTACTGGATAACTTTAGGGTGTCAATTCAGTCTAAGAACAAACTTAAAACCTCTCTTAAGGAGGTCAATGTTCTAGAAAATTATCTGTACTTTGACGAGGTTCCAGTTTTTTATTCTGACATGGCTTGGGATGAAAAAAGAATGAGAGAGTATTTAGAGCAAATATCTGTTACCAGTCAAAAGACAGTTCTCATTTGTAAATTTGCAGAAAGTGAGACATTAAATAAAATTAGGATTGTTGCAGAGATACTTGGGTTTTGAATGTTCTAGTGACAAGGCCCCTCGCTCAGAGTGGTAACTTAAACAAACTTATTTTAAATGAGGGTCATACACCCCTTCTTTTTCCTCTACTAGAAATAACTCCCTTAAAATTTGGCGAGCTTAATAAGGCATATGATGCAATCATCTTTATAAGTGCTAATGCAGTTGATTTAGGTTTACCCAAAATAAAACAAAATCTTAGCGATGACACAATGGTTTTTGCAGTAGGCGAGGCTACTGCCGAAAAAATTAAGTCTTATGGGGTTAAGGTATCGGATTATCCGAAAGGAAAAGCTTCAAGTGAAGCATTGCTCAATCTGAATTCAATCAAATCTTTGAATGACAAAGAAATCCTAATTGTAAGGGGTAAAGGGGGTAGAGAAACTCTCAAAAATGGACTTGTTAAATCCAATAATAAAATTACTTATCTTGAAGCCTATGAAAGGGTTGAAGTTGATCTCACAGATGAGCATACTCAAAACTTAAATGAATTTTTAAAAAGTTCTGAAGGTGTTGTAGTCCTCACTAGCAATGAAAGTATTGATGCTTTCATGTCAATCGTTAACCAAATACAAGGTAATTTGCTAGAACAACTCAAGAGCTACCCGGTTGTTCTGTTAAGCCCTAGAATTAGAGAATATATGTTAGACAAAGGATTTAACAATCTTCACATAGCCTCTGATGTTAGCGATGCAGGTCTATTTGAAAAAATTCAATCGTTTTCCACCTGAGTTTGTCACTTGACAAACATTCCTTCATTAGTAAACTGATATTAATGAGGAGAAAAAATGATTAAATTAAGTGTTTCTCAAGCCGCTAGAAGGCTTGGTATTTCTAGAAGAGAAATCCAGCAACAAATCAATAATGGAACTCTTCATACGCACGAAGGTTATGTTACTACCGACAGTATTCGTCTAGCCTACCCCAAATCAAATCTCTATTCTGAACAAGACAAAAAAATTAAACGATATGAACAGATCCAGAAGGATGCTGTTTATAAATCTGCAGCATCAGATGCAGTCCATGCAGAAAATGAAAAAGTTTTAATGGAGATGGTTTCAAAACTTAAGGACCAACTTCACAAGGAGGAAATCAGAAACTCATATTATGAAATTGTCTTTGAAGAGCTCTCTGAGCGTCTAGATTTTCTTGAAAAGAATTGTCATTCAAAGGACAAAGCCTCACTCCATAAGCTTCAGCTTTGGGTTAAGAGCAAAAAAAATTAAACCAAGTTTTTGGCAAGCTCAAAGGAAGGTACTGTTTTGTTCATTGAATAAAAATGAAAGTTTTTAACTCCATTCGACTGAAGCTTTAGACACATTTCATCGACGACTTCATAACCAAATTGTCTTATACTTTCTAGATCATCACCATAGCTTTCAAGCCTTTGAATAATCCATTTTGGTATTTCAGCACCACACATCTCTGAGAACCGTTTTAGTTGTTTGCAGTTAGTAATTGGCATAATTCCTGGTGTGATGGGGATATTGACACCCATAGAATTAACATCATCACAGAATCTGAAATAAGCATCAGGATTATAAAAATACTGTGTTATAGCTTGAGAAGCACCAGATTTAACCTTGTTGACAAAATTCTCTAAATCATTTCTGAAACTAGTTGCCTCAGGGTGTTTTTCAGGATATGCAGCAACCATAATAGAGAAATGATCATTAAATTCTTCCCGAATAAAAGTAACAAGTTCATTGGCATGATTGAAATCGCCTATATCTCTCACTCCAGAAGGAATATCTCCCCTGAGGGCAACGATGTGTTTTACGCCTAAATTAATATAATCTCTCAAAAGCGATTTTATATTTTCTTTCTTAGAACCGATACAAGATAAATGGGGCGCAGCAGGAACAAAACCCTCAGATTGAATTGCAGAAATGGTCTCAAAGGTAGCATCTTGAGTAGAGCCACCTGCACCAAAAGTCACCGAAAAGTATTCAGGATTAAGAGCTTTGAGCTGTTCTCTTACTTTTTTTAGAGATTTTTGTGATATTTCATCCCTTGGGGGAAAAAATTCGAAACTTACCGGCATATGAATCTAATTATTAGAATGGTTCGATATTATAAACTGATTTGTATTTTTTCAGTTAATTTGGGCTTTTAATCATTGCATTTCTGGCAATTTGGTAAAATAGGCACTTTTTGACAACATAGGATTTTATGGCCAAAGGCGATTATATTGAACTTGAGGGAGTGGTAAAAGAGAAGTTACCTAACACAACATTTACAGTTGAACTAGAAAATGGACATAGTGTTTTGGCACATATCTCTGGAAAAATCCGCAAGCACTATATTCGTATTTTGCCGGGGGATAAAGTTACTGTCGAAATGACACCATATGATTTAACTAAAGGAAGAATTACTTTTAGACATAAATAAAATTATGCCGATGTGGTGGAATTGGTAGACACGCTGGATTCAAAATCCAGTTCCTTCGCGGGAGTGACGGTTCGACCCCGTCCATCGGTACCAAAATAACATGCAAGAAACAACATCTCTTTTATCTGGCGCAATAGACCTTTCAATATACGGAATGGGCTTTGTTTTTTTGTTTTTAGCCTTGATGGTTTTCACAACTGGATTAATGTCTAGAATTATCAATGGTTCAAAAAAATCATTAATGGATCAACAAGATATTGCTGACTTTAAAAAGAGTGAGATTGCATTAGATGAAGAAACTAAATTCGTCATCAAGCAAGCGATTAAAATGCATCGCGGGGGGTAATAACGATGTTTGATTTTCTTAAAAAACTTAGCACAAAGAAAGAAGAGGTCAATACTCAAAAAGTGGGGATCACTGAGTTGGTCTTTAGAGACGCTCATCAATCTTTATTCGCTACTAGAATGCGTATTGATGACATGTTGCCAATTGCTGAAAAGTTGGACAATGTTGGCTACTGGTCTATGGAAAGTTGGGGCGGTGCAACATTCGATAGTTGTATTCGTTATCTTGGTGAAGATCCATGGGATCGTATTAGAGAAATCAAAAAGGTTATGCCTAAAACGCCTCAGCAAATGCTACTTAGAGGCCAAAATTTATTAGGTTATAGACACTATAGTGATGATGTAGTCAGAAAATTTATCGACCGCTCGGCTAAAAATGGCGTCAGTGTTTTTCGTATATTTGACGCGATGAATGACATGAGAAACCTTAAGACTGCTATCGATCAGACTGTTAAGATTGATCAACATGCTCAGGGAACGATTTCTTACACTGTGAGCCCTGTCCACACGCTTGATATGTGGGTTGATATGGCAAAACAAATTGAAGATATGGGTGCTCATTCGCTTTGTATCAAGGATATGGCAGGTCTTCTTCAACCATATACTGCATATGAACTTGTAAAGATGCTCAAGAGTGAAATCAAAATTCCTGTTCAACTTCATGCACATGCAACTACAGGCTTATCTACAGCCTCAATCATTAAAGCCGTCGAGGCTGGAATTGACCGTGTTGATACAGCAATTGGATCTATGAGTATGACTTATGGTCACAGTGCCACCAACTCAGTGGTTTCTATTCTTGAACATGGCAACAGAAAAACTGGACTAAATCTAGAAAAGCTCGAGGAAATCGATGCTTATTTCAGACCTATTCGTTGCAAGTATGAGAAATTTGAGGGTTCACTTAGAGGTGTTGATTCTAGAATTTTATTGGCCCAAGTTCCTGGTGGAATGTTGACCAACATGGAAAACCAGCTTAAAGAACAAAAGGCACTTGATAAGATGGATGAAGTGTTGGCAGAAATTCCTCGAGTTAGAAAAGATTTGGGATATATTCCATTAGTGACCCCAACTTCTCAAATTGTTGGAACTCAATCAGTCATTAATGTTTTATCAGGTGAGAGATATAAGACGATTACTAAAGAAGCTGCAGGGGTATTAAAGGGTGAATATGGTGCAACTCCAGCCGAAGTTGATAAGGCGCTTCAAGATAGAGTTCTTGATGGCTCACAACCTATCACCTGTAGACCGGCAGATAACATTGATCCTGAGTTGGATATTCTGGAATCTGAGTTTGATAAAGTCATTAAAGAGAAGGGTATTAAGGTTGCTAAGAACAAAGTTGACGACCTTTTAACATATGCACTATTTCCACAGGTAGGTATCTCATTTTTAGAGAATAGAGGTAATCCTGATTATTTTGAGCCGGCACCGACTATGGATGATTGTATTGATCCTGATGGTATTTCTACTGAAGAGGGAGTTTATACAGTTTCATTTAAGGGAAATTCATACACTGTTGAAGTCTCAGCTGGGGGTGATATTACTTCGATGACACCAGCATCCAGCAAGTCGACCAGCACTTCTTCTAAAGCTCCTGAAGCTGCAACTGAGGCAGCTCCAGCACCTTCTCCTTCTGGAGAGGCGGAAGATGTTCCAGCTCCATTGTCAGGAAATATTTGGAAGATTATGGTCCAACCAAATCAACAAGTGAATGATGGAGATGTTCTATTGATACTTGAGGCTATGAAGATGGAAACTGAAATTCGTGCTTCGAGATCGGGATTAGTTACTGAAATTCTTGTTAAAGAAGGTGATGCGGTTACAGTGGGTAAC
>VMDI01000058.1 GCA_008080915.1 Gammaproteobacteria bacterium
ATATCCGAAAGATATTAATAGATCAGAGAATAATTTCTCAAAGAAAAGCCAGTTACTTGATTCACTTGGAAGAATGTCATTCATTCCCCTAATAGCTTTGATTTTTTCCGACATGTAGGATGAAAAATAAAGATTTAATGAAGTATTTTACCTAGTATCTTGGGGATGTTGTTTATCAATAACGGGTGTCTTGTAAAAGGCAATGATTAAATAAAAAACGATAATTGCAAGGAATAATCTAAACAGAACCAATATCCATATATTGGCACCAAAATAAACAAAAAGCAGCGTATCTTCGATAATTGCATGAGCAGTCATTAGAAAAAAACATGCGCTGTAAATTTGTTTTTTTGTCATATACTTTGCTTCACTTAGTAAAACACCAGCTCCATAGACTATTCCTACTGATATGCCGCTGATCATTGATGAGATCATCGCAATCTGATGATTGACCTTTCTTAAAAAAGATAAATTTTTAATGAAACTTGTGATTAATAAAACTAGACTCACTAGGATGATAATTTCAGCCGAAAGAATAACGCTATCAACAAATTTACTGAATAAGAAATCAGTGAAAGTCTCATAGTTTTCAACCTTTACCTCATATAACGGTTTAAAGATTGAATCTGGTTCTGATAAAAAGAAATTTTTAGGAAGAAGGATTAAAGGGCTAACCGCTAAGAAAGCCATAAAAAAACGATAACTTACAGAGGTAACTACTGGTATGCCAATTTTTTTAAGTATAGAAACCTCAACTAGCATATTATGCATGACCCCAAGAAATAAGCCAAGAATGGTCCACTCATAGATATTCATACCCAAAGGTGCCGCAAATGCAACTGCAGCATATAAGTTCAAAAGCACGCCAGCTGCAATCGCTAATGATGCTTCAGGTGGTAAGTTTAAAAGATCTGTGAAAGGTGAAAATATACCTGCAATATATGGCATTAATTCAAAATAGATTAATAATTCTGCAAGCAGATAATAGGGAATAACCATTATTAAAATAATTTTGGAAGTAGAGATGCTAGATTTTTTGAAGTCTAGAAAGACTTGACCAGTCATTGATTCTTTACGCCTGATGGAACATGCCCGGTTGGGACAAATTTAGAGGCAGATTCACAGTTTTGACGTTGATCATCAAAGAAAATGTCTGCACCAAACTCTTTGAGGAATTTACCTTTGTCTAAACCCCCAAGAAAGAAAGACTCATCAATACGGATTCCCCATTCTCGCATCGTGTGAATAACTCTTTTATGAGTTGGGGCAGATCTGGCAGTAACTAGAGCGGTTCTTATTGGGTTATCTTTCTCAGGAAAGTTTGCTTGAATTTTATGAAGTGATTTTAGAAATGCCTGAAAGGGCCCAGCCTTCATGGTTTTATTGGCATTCTCCTTTTCAGATTTTTCAAACTCAATCAAACCTTTTTCTTGAAATACTCTCTCAGAATCATCAGAAAAAATTACAGCATCACCATCAAAGGCTATTCTTAATTGAGTTTCGTGAGAATTTTGTGTGGATGAGTTAACAATTGATGCTGCAGCATATCCCATATCAAGAGCCTTTTGAACATCATTATGATTACTTGAAAGAAATAAATCTGCCTCAAAAGATCCTACAAATGGGTGTGTGCTTTCTCCTCTTGTAAAGGCAGCACGAGTAATATTTAACCCATAATATTCTATTGAGTTAAAAATCCTGAGACCTGTATCCGCACTATTTCTTGATAATAAAATGACATCAATAGGGGTTTTGTTGCTATTAAGACTTAAGAATTTTTTAACCAATGAAAAACCGACACCAGGCTCTAAAATAACTTCTTCATTTTCTTGTTGATGTTTTGCATAGGCTTCTACACCAAATTCTTCATAAATTCTGTGTGACTCATCAAGGTTAAATAGAGCTCTTGAAGAAACAGCAATAACTAAACTATTTTTAGTTTTAGACATTTGATTTGTATGAGCTTAGGCAGAAATCAAGCCAACGCTCTAAGAATAAGTTTAACTCCCATTTAAGATCTATATCACCACAATAGGAGATAAAGGAGTGGTTTGCATTCAACATTTGTTCTTTACAAATTGAGATCACCTCAGTCATCTCGGCATCGAAATAAATTTTAAATTTGATATCAGGTTTTTTAATTTCTTTGCCTGATTCTTCCACCAGTTTATGAGTAAGTATCATGGTGGCAGTGTGTTTGGTTTTCTCTTTAATTATCAAATGAAGATCTTTTTCATCAGATTTAATAACAAGATCTTCAGAAATTGATTCAAGGTTGGGAAAGAGTTGAAGAAGTTTAATAAAATTTAACTCATAGAGATAATAGAGATCACTAAAAGATTTACCCTTTTGTGAGTTGTATAGTTTTTTAAGTTCTATGTTTCTATAGTCTAAATCCATTGAGTTTCTAATTCAACATAACCATTATTTTTTAAATTCAGAATATTGTAGCCAAATCTTGTCTCATCATTGAATTGTTTTGCTGTTGAAGGGCAGGATACAAATAATTTTTCGGCATAATTAAATGTTTTTGATTCATGAGCATGACCCCAGATTACACATTTAATATTTTCAGATCTTTCGACTATGTCTAAAAATCGCTTTGAATTTGTTAGTGAGATTGAATCATCCCAAGAACTTTCCATTGAAATTGGAGGGTGATGCATTACCACCAGAGTGTGTTTACCTGTTGATTCAATCTCCAATTCGAATTTGTCATATGCTTTATCAGTGACGTATCCTTCTGTTTTTCCTTCAAGCACGGTATTAATCGAGAGCAATTTCCAATATTGGGTATCAATATTTATTTCAGAATCTAAAAAACTACTCATTATCTTTAAGTTGTCATGATTTCCGGGAATACAAGATAATTTAGATTGAAGATTTAGAAAGCATTGTTGAATTTTTTGATAGGATTCGACTGTTCCGTCATGAGATATATCGCCTGAGTGAATAACAAAGTCAGTTTTAATTTGGTTAATTGACTGAATAACCTCATCAAGATGATTCTCAGTATTAACCCCCATTGATTGATTGTCTTTACCAATATGAGAGTCACTTAAGTGAATAATTTTCACTATTCAGCTACCTGGAATTGAACACGGGAGGTTAAACGAGAGGTCAACTCATAACCAATAGTGCCAGCAAATTCTGCAACTTGCTCTATTGGTAAATTTTCATTGCCCCATAAGATTGCTTTTTCACCAATTTGAAAGTGATCATTTGAAATGTCAACTGTGATTAAATCCATAGAGACTCTGCCTGCTAGTGGATACTTCTTTCCATTGATTAATACAGGTGTGCCATTTTTTGCATGTCTTGGGTATCCATCTCCATAACCAATTCCTATGGTTGCAATATTCGTATCTTTATCTGCAGTATAAGTAGAACCGTAGCCTACTGAGTCCCCCTTCTTGATATGACGAATCGACATAATTGGCGCACTGATTTCCATGACCGGTTTTAAATTCTCATTTTTTTGATGAAAAGGTGAAATCCCATAAAGCATAATGCCTGGTCTAATGATGTCAAAATGAAGCTCTTCGTTATTCATCAGAGCAGCAGAGTTACAAAGAGAGTTTTGAAATTCTAAATATTGCACCTTTTCTTTAAAGCAATTTAACTGTTCATCATTTTTTAAGTTTTGAGGATCATCAGCATTTGCAAAGTGTGTCATGAGCGACTCAATTTTTATATTTTTATTTCTAGATATGGTCTTGATCACTTCAGGGAAATCTTTAATAGATAAACCAAGACGATGCATTCCTGAATCTAATTTCAACCAAACACTCATATCTTTAGCTGAGCTAGTAATTAAAGATACTTGACTCATCTCATGAATAACAAATTGGAATTCGTTATCAATCATGAGAGTTAGATCATCCAAATTAAATGGTCCAGACAAGATAACTATAGGTTTTTTTGTTAACTTTCTAAGTTCAATTCCCTCTGATAATTCACTAACAGCAAGGTAATCTGATTTTGACAGAATTGGCTCTATGTATTCAATTTGATGTCCATAGGCATTCGCTTTGACCATAGACATAATTTTTGAAGATGGGGATAAGCTTTTAATATAATTTATGTTGTGCTCTAGGGCGGATTGAGATATTTTTGCAACAACTTGCATTGATCTTAGAAAGGTTCAGGATCTTCAAAGTTATTCATGTTATTTGCGTATGCAATATCCATCTCTTTTTCTGATATATGTTCAAAACGATCATCATTAATAAGGTTTTCGAATCTAGTGTATTGAGCAATCCAAGACAACTTGATAGAGCCTATAGCGCCATTTCTATGTTTGGCAATTTTTAGGTCAGCCTTTCCTACTTCGTCAGGGTTGACATAAGAGTCATCATGATAGGCCTCATCACGATAAATGAAACCAATAATATCAGCATCCTGTTCAATAGACCCCGACTCCCTTAAATCAGACATTTGGGGCATTCTTCCTTTGGCCGTTTTAGGTCTTGATTCCACGCCACGATTAAGTTGTGATAAAGCTATGACTGGAACATTGATTTCTTTGGCTAATGCCTTTAAAGATCTTGAAATTTCTGAAATTTCTTGGACACGATTTTCATTTCTACCGTGAACTTGCATCAGCTGGAGATAGTCAATCATGATTAAACCAAGATCCGGAAATTGTCTTTTAAGTCTTCTACATTTAGCACGTATTTCTGTTGGAGTAATTCCAGGAGTCTCATCCACGAGAATGGTATTTTCTTCAAGAGCTCTGACAGCATGATTGAAACTATTCCAATCAGTTTCCGTCATAGATCCATCCCTTATTTTCTTACTATCGATATGTCCGAATGAGGACACCATTCTGAGAACAAGTTGCTCAGTAGGCATTTCCAAGCTAAAAACTGCAACAGGAATTTTTTGATTGATTGACACATTACCCACAATATTCATTGCAAGAGCAGTCTTACCCATTGAGGGTCTACCAGCAATGATGATCAAATCACCATTTTGAAAACCTGATGTCATTTCATCTAATTTTGAAAATCCAGTCTCAAGACCAGTTAGAGCGCCAGAATCCTGTTCCCATTTGTGGGCAAGATTGACTATATCTTTTGTGATGTCTTTGACATTGGTAATATCTCTTTTTGATCTTTGGATTTGTTCGGCAATATCAAAAATCCTTCTTTCAGAAAGATCTAATAGTTCTTGCACTTCCATATCTTTAGGATTAAATGCTTTATTTGCAATGTCTTGACTTGCGGCAATTAATTGTCGGTAGATAGATAATTCACGAACATGTTTTGCATAGGTTTCAATATTATCGATACTGGGTGTGTTTTCAGCAATTGAGGCCAAATGCTCAAAGCCACCAACCATATCAAGTTCATTAGTTCTTGCAAGCTGCTCCTTAACTGTAAGAATGTCTGCAGGTTTTTCGTGATTGATAAGAGTCGATATTGCAGAAAAAATAATCTTATTATTTGGTTCGTAGAAGTCAGTTTCTATTACTAAATCAGCTACTTGATCCCAAGAATCATTGTGAATTAATAAACCACCCAATACCGACTGTTCAGACTCAACTGAATTAGGTGGAATTTTTGTAGACTCTGTTTGCATTAAAAATTACGTAAAAAAAACCCTCAAGAAGAGGGTTAATTTTAACTCAATAATTTAGAGTATGAATCTCCAATTCGATTATGCTTCCTCAGAGGTGACAGCTTCGACAGCAACCTTAACAGGAACTGAGATATCTGAATGAAGTGATACCGAAATTTCATATTCACCAATATAGCGAATTGCCTCAGGAATATTGATATTTTTCTTTTCAATTTCAAAACCTTGATCGGCAAGATTCTGAACAATTTCTGCAGCAGATATTGAACCGAAAAGTTTGCCTTCTTCACTTGCATTTGCAGCAATATTGCATACCACACCAGTCATCTTTTTCTCAATAGCTTGAGCTTCTTTAAGAACTTTAGCCTCTTTGGCTTCTAAATCTTTCTTAATCTTTTCAAATGCTTCAAGATTAGCTTTAGTTGCTGGTTGAGCTTTACCTTGAGGGAAAAGATAATTTCTTGCATAACCAGGCTTTACATTAGCAAGATCACCTAGACCGCCAAGTTTAGCAATTTTTTCTAATAATATAACTTGCATATCTAACTCCTTATTTCTTGTGTTTATCAGTGAAAGGAATTAGAGCTAAGAATCTAGCTCTTTTAACAGCTGTTGTTAATTGACGTTGGAATTTAGCACTGGTACCAGTAATTCTAGACGGTGTAATTTTTCCGCTCTCATCAATATTTGCTAATAGTGTATCCACATCTTTGTAATCAATTTCTTTAACGCCTGCTGCAGTAAAACGGCAGAAGTGGTTAATTTTAATTTGTGGTTTTTTTCTTTTAACTTGTTTTGCCATGAGAATCTCCTAGTCTTTATCTTTGTTAATCATCATGATTGATTCTTCAGTGATTGCTTTTTTTCTTGAAACAATTAGGTTTCTAAGAATTGCATCATTAAATCTGAAGTTGTAGTTAAGCTTGTCAAGTGTATCTTGATCACACTCGATATTCATTAGCAGGTAATGAGCTTTATAGATTTTCTTGATTGGATAAGCAAGGTGTTTACGTCCCCAGTCTTCCTGACGGTGAACTTTTCCACCTGAAGATTCAATATCTTCTTTGTATTTATCCATCATCACATCAACTTGATTAGATTGATCAGGATGGACAATAAGAGCTATTTCATAATGTCTCATGACTTTTATCTCCCTATGGTTATTAAAATAGCCTGCCACTTATTTCAATGATCAGGCAAGGAAGTGCGTATTTTAATTGAAATCCCCTGTAATATCAATTTTTTAGCTAATATTTCTATTCAGTTAAAATGATCACATGAAAGGTAGCTTTTCAAGAATTTCTATTTTCATCCTAATCCTTATAGTGATAACTGCTTTTTATTATGGCTTTGGCTTGAGAAATGAGGTCATTAATCACTTTGATCAGGATGAATGGACTAACCAAGTAAATTTTCAATCATATGATGATTTTCCAAAAGAAGTTATCAATATGCTTTTATTGATTGAAGACCAATCTTTCTTCAATCATTCAGGAATTGATATTAGACAAATCGTCACAGTCATTAAGGGCTATGTGTTTGATGACAAAAAACTGCGAGGAGCTTCGACTATTTCTCAACAGCTTATTAAGAATCAATTGTTAACTAAAGATAGGACCTTCTCTCGGAAGTTTAAAGAAGTTATCATGGCATTGTTACTTGAGAGTTATTTTGATAAAAAATACATATTAGAACTTTATTTGAATAACGTCTATCTTGGACAAAAGGGCAATCAGTTAGTGATTGGTTTTCCTGATGCCTCAATATTCTATTTCAATAAACCACTCAAGGATCTAAAACTGGATCAGATTGCAATGTTGGTAGCACTTCTCAAGGGTCCAAGTTATTACCATCCCGAAAAATATCCTGACAGACTTAAAAAAAGACAAGATCTGGTTTTGAGCATTTATAACAAGTATGAAAAGATTGTAAAATAAACTTTATATGCAAATTCTAGCAATTGACTCTTGTACAGAGTTCTGTTCTGTCTCTCTTTACAATAATGGTTCAAAATCATTAAGATTCATAGACCATGGATCAAAAAGTTCTAGTCATTTAATTCCGCTCTGCGATGAGGTTTTCAAAGAACAGGGTATTGATACTTCAGAGTTGGATCTAATTATTTACACAAAAGGCCCAGGTGCATTTACCGGTGTAAGAATATGTGTGGGGGTTGTTCAAGGTATCTCTCTTAGTCATGATATACCAACAATGGGGATTTCAACCTTAGAATTAATTGGCTACTCAGCTAGTCTTAAACACCCTAATAAAACGATTCTGATTGCTCAGGACGCAAGAATGAGCGAAGTTTATTGGGGTACTTATCATAACCAATCTCTAGTTAATGAAGATCTTGATAAACCCACTGATTTATTTATTGAAAGAGATGAATTGATTGGCGTTGGAACAGGTTTTAAATCCTATTCAAAAGAGCTTCATAACTCTGTTCAGGTTGAAAAAATTGATCATGAAATCAAGCCTATTGCTGAAGACTTAATTGATTTATATTTTGATTATGCTAAAGAGCGCTATTCCACTGATAAGGACATCGCTTTACCTCAGTATTTACGCAACAATGTGGCACAAAAGTCTTTAAAATAACGACTTTTAAATAATCTTCTTGACCTATGTGGAAATGGATTCAAGCTTTTGCTTCACCTCAAAATTTCTACAGAATTAGTGGCACTCTAATTCCTTGGTTTCTCTACCCGTTTGTTTTTTTAGTCACTATAGGACTCTATTGGGGGCTTTATGTTGCTCCTATCGATTACCAACAGGGAGATAGTTACCGAATTATCTTTATTCATGTTCCTTCTGCTTGGATGAGCATGATGATTTATTTAATCATGGCTATTTCGGCTGGAATAGGCTTGATATGGCAGATTAAATTAGCCAGTGTGGTTGCAAAAGTGTCAGCTCCAATTGGAGCAGGTTTTACTTTTTTGGCTCTTATTACAGGATCAATCTGGGGTAAACCCATGTGGGGGACTTGGTGGGTATGGGATGCAAGACTTACCTCCGAGTTAATTTTGCTTTTTCTTTACTTGGCATATATGTCACTAAATAATGCTTTTGACAATCCTAAAAAAGCAGCCAAGGCATCTTCAATATTGGCACTTGTTGGTATCATCAATCTGCCAATTATTCACTACTCAGTTAAGTGGTGGAATACGCTTCATCAAGGAGCATCAATTTCATCAATGGATAAGATCGCAGCTCCTGCGATTCATCCAGATATGCTCTGGCCACTTTTAATTATGGCGATTGCTTTTAAATTAATGTATGCCGCATTAGTACTTCAAAGAGGAAGAGATGAAATTCTTTTTAATGAGCAAAATATGCGCTGGGTTAAGGACTTAATTAAAGGAGGTGAAAGATGATGATTGCAGAGTATTTCTCATTTCTTCCCTTTGGAAAGTATGCCTTTTATGTATGGAGCTCCTATATCATTTTCTTTGTTACTGTTTTTTGGTTGTTTTATAGAACCAAAAAAATTCATGAGAGAATTTTTAATCAACTTAGAATTAAATACGAAAGAGAAGATAACTAATGACAAAAAGACAAAACCGAATGATTTTGGTTGCGCTTTTGGTTGCAGGAACATCCTTGGCTGCATATCTCGGACTAAAAGCTTTTAATGAAAACCTTCTTTACTTCTTTTCGCCAACAGATGTCGTAAACGGTAAAGCTCCTAATGGTAAAAGTTTTAGATTGGGTGGTTTAGTGGCTAATGGAAGCGTCAAGAGAGAGGGCATTAAAGTTGCCTTTGATGTTACCGATAATCAGAATACCTTCACCGTGAAATATGAGGGAATACTTCCTGATTTGTTTAGAGAGGGCCAAGGGATTATCACTACAGGCTCTCTAAAGAATGGAACATTTATGGCTACAGAAGTTCTTGCCAAGCATGATGAAAATTACATGCCACCAGAAGTTGCTGATGCACTTAAAAACGCCAAGAAGTAATGTCTAAATTTATCCCCATCGGCCTTTTTGTTGTTCTTGTTGGTTTCTTGTATGTAGGTCTGGATTTAGATCCCAAGAAATTACCCTCGCCACTTATTGGAAAAAAATTCCCTGAAGTGGTTATCAATGATTTTGCTACTGGTCAAGAATTTAAATCAACTGAATATCTTAAAGGTAAAGTTTCCATGGTTAATGTTTGGGCGTCATGGTGTATTACCTGCAGGGCTGAACAGGCAATGATTAATAAAATTAGTCAAGAAAATAACATTAATATGGTTGGCATCAATTACAAAGATGAGAAAAAAGATGCGCTTCAATACCTTGATATTCTTGGTAATGCCTATGATTCAATTATTTATGATAGAGATGGTAAGTTAGGCTTAGAGCTGGGTGTTTATGCAACTCCTGAGACATTCATTGTGGATAAAAATGGCATCATTCAATACAAACATATCGGAGAGATTACCTCTCAGAATTGGGAGAAGGTTATCCTTCCCAAAGTTCAAGAACTTAACCAGTCTTAAAAAAGTTAATAGCAAAATTTATTTGCCCAGACACTGAATCTATTTGAGTATAATATGCCTTTGCTAAAACAGTGAGCACTTCGGGCGCTTAGCTCAGTTGGTAGAG
Organism: Gammaproteobacteria bacterium; assembly: GCA_008080915.1. Classification (GTDB taxonomy): domain Bacteria; phylum Pseudomonadota; class Gammaproteobacteria; order PS1; family Pseudothioglobaceae; genus VMDI01. The sequence goes on from VMDI01000058.1 coordinate 10,177, forward strand.
CATCGCCCTTACAAGGCGAGGGTCACAAGTTCAAGTCTTGTAGCGCCCACCATTTTCGGAGTGGTAGTTCAGCTGGTTAGAATACCTGCCTGTCACGCAGGGGGTCGCGGGTTCGAATCCCGTCCACTCCGCCATTTAAAAAAAGAATGAAGAATCTATTAATTCTTTTTTTTATGGAACAAGTCAAACTTAACAACAATTCTCAAAGCAATATATAAACCTATTAAAGCAAATACAAGTGTAAATATAAGTTTCAC
>VMDI01000077.1 GCA_008080915.1 Gammaproteobacteria bacterium
TGCTATCTAAAAAAGGTGTGTTTCCTAATGTCGACTTCTACTCTGGCATTCTATATTCTGAAATTCTTAAACTTCCTACAGATCAATTTACTCCAATTTTTGCTGTTGCCAGATCTGCCGGTTGGTTGGCGCATTGGGAGGAACAAATCGAACACAATAGAATTTTCCGTCCAACACAAATATATACGGGCTCTAAATTCAGAAAATTTCCAAAACTTTAATTATGGATAAAACGACACACTTTGGCTATAAAGAAGTTCCAACCAAGGATAAAGAAAAACTTGTAAAAGGCGTTTTTGACTCAGTTGCGAGTAATTATGACCTCATGAATGATGTGATGTCATTTGGCATTCACCGTCTCTGGAAACAGTATGCCATTGACATTGCAAATGTCAAAAAAGGAGATGCTATACTTGACTTAGCGAGTGGGACGGGCGATTTAATCAAACTTTATCATAAAAAAATTGGGAACTCTGGTCGCATTGTCTCCTCTGATATCAATGAAGCAATGCTTGATGAAGGCAAAAGAAATCTCATTAACTCTGGAGTACTTGGCATTGAATTTGTTCAAGCCAATGCGGAAAAACTTCCCTTCGAGGACAACTCCTTTGATTTGGTCTCTATTGCTTTTGGTCTTAGAAATGTAACTGATAAAGATAAAGCACTCTCAGAGATGTGCCGAGTTTTAAAACCTGGAGGTGTTTTAATTGTTCTGGAGTTTTCTAAAACCACGAATCCTGTTCTGGAAAAAATTTATGACGCATATTCTTTTAATTTAATTCCTAAGTTTGGCTCTTGGTTTGCAGGCGATGAGGACTCATACCAGTATCTAGCAGAATCAATTAGGAAGCACCCTGATCAAGAAACCTTGAAACAAATGATTATTGATGCAGGTTTTGATATGTGCGAATATCAAAACTTAACAGGCGGGGTGGTTGCTATTCATAAGGGAATCAAGGTTTAATGGCACATTTTCTACTTGAGATTGCGATTAATAAATTTTGCAATAATGCCAATTTAGATCTATCTGATCTTGACGGACAAAGAATAAATCTTAAAGTCTCCAAGACCCCATTCGAAACCAACTTTATATTCCTTAACAACCGTGTTCATGTTCTAGCAACCGATGGCTCATCTTTAGATGCTGAAATTATTATTGAACCGAAAGTGGTTAAATCTCTTTTCAATAAAACGCCTGCCAAAGAGTTATTAAAAAAAGATGAGATCAAAATTACTGGAAACGTTAAAAGTGCACAACTTCTTCTCGAGGTAATTGAACAGGTGGACTTTGATGTTGAAGAAATTATGGCGAACATTTTTGGTGATATGCCCTCACAGGCGATGATCAAAGCGGGGAATTTATTAAAGGAAAATATTGACTTTGAGAATTTAAGTTTTGAGAAACTCAAACAAGATTTTGCCCGTTTTGTGGTTTCACCAACTAAAGATAGCTCTGCAAACTCATAATCTATGAAAAGTTTGTCTAGGTTCATTGGCATATCAAAGGTGATGATGAAATATCGAATTGATTCGATGTTGCTCTCTGCTCCAGCCCTCAAGAAATATCGATTTATTTCTTATATTACCCCTTGGCATTACTTTCCTATCAAGAAACTCAACCGAGGCGAGCGAATCAGAAGAACCCTGGAGGAACTGGGTCCAATTTTTATTAAATTTGGTCAAACTCTTTCTACTAGGAGAGATCTAATCCCAAATGACATAGGTGATGAACTGGCAAAACTCCAAGATAGCTGCCCTCCTTTTGACAGCAATGATGCCAAAAAAATTATTGCCGATTCATTAGGAAGAGAAATTGATGTTCTTTTCGAAAGATTTGATGATGAGCCTCTCGGTTCAGCCTCAATAGCACAGGCACATAGTGCTAAAACCGCCTCAGGAGATGAGGTGGTAGTGAAAGTGGTTCGACCTGATATTGAGAAACTTATTAAAAGAGATATTTCTTTCCTATACTCTATCGCAAAAATTATTGATAAACATCCAGATGGAAAAAGATTAAGACCTGAATCTGCAGTTGCCGAGTTCGAGCAAATCATCTTGGGTGAACTTGACATGATTAAAGAGGCGAATAACGCCAAGAAACTAAGAGCCAATTTTGAGAACTCTGATCTACTCTATGTGCCAAAAGTCTTCGATGATTTCACCTGTGAAAATATACTCACTACAGAGAGAATTTACGGCACTCCGATTAGCGATGTTGAAACGCTAAAGAAAAAAGGAACTGATTTAAAAAAATTATCAGAAAACGGAGTGACTATCTTTTTTACCCAGGTTTTTAAACACAATTTTTTTCATGCCGATATGCATCCAGGTAATATCTTTGTTGCTGAGGGTGAAAAATATGCTGGAGTTGATTTTGGCATTATGGGAACACTCACCCAAAATGACCTTCATTACTTAGCTGAAAATTTTCTAGCCTTTTTCAATCGAGACTATAAAAAAGTGGCTTTAGCCCATCTTGAATCTGGTTGGGTTCCTGCGGATACTGAGCTGCGTGAATTTGAGGAGTCGATTAGAAAAGTATGTGATCCTATGTTTGACAAACCGCTTAATGAGATTTCCTTTGGTCAGGTGCTACTTAATTTATTTGATGAGGCAAGAAAGTTTAATATCTCTATCCAGCCTCAGCTGCTATTGATGCAAAAAACGCTCTTAAATATTGAAGGTCTTGGAAGGCAACTTTATCCAAGTTTAAATTTATGGGATACTGCTAAACCATACTTAGAGGAGCTTATGAAAGAAAAGTATGACGCAAAAGAGGCGATGAAATCCCTATATAACCAAGCCCCATCAATTATCCAATCCTTACCTGAGCTGCCATCACTAACAATGGGCGCTTTGAAAAAAATAAATCAAATGAGAGATTTTCAAGCTCTTAATGATGCCCAAACCAAAAAAATTATTGAACAATCCAAAAAAGACACAAGAAACATTGGCGCCTATATCTTCTCAGCCACTTTTCTGATTGTGTCAGCATTATTGTTTATTAATAATTTTCATGACTTGTCGATTGCCTCAATTGTCTTATCTTTGATTACCTTGTTTTTCTTCAGAAAGTACTGATACCTTATACCCTTTCATTGAAAATGAGGTAAAATTCTCACCCTTCGACATCTTTGGTCGCAAAAGATGTTGATTTAATTTTAATTTTTGGAGAATTCTTATGGGCATGTCAATCAATGCAGAAACAAGAAATGACCAGGGCAAGGGTGCGAGCCGCCGCCTGCGTCGAGATGAAAAAGTACCAGCCATTGTGTATGGTGCTGGAAAGGACCCTATTAATGTAACGGTCAGCATTCATGAAATCACACACCTTCTTGAAAATGAAGAAGCGTTTACATCCGTTTTAGACTTAAACGTAGAAAAAAACAAAGAGTCGGTTATTGTAAAAGACCTTCAGCGTCATCCGGCCAAAAACACAATTACACATGTTGACTTTCAAAGAGTTGATATGAACAAGACTATTATCACCCGCGTTCCACTTCACTTTATTGGTGGCGAAGAAAACAAAGCAATCAGGGTGGGTGCGGTTTTGAATCAGTTCATTACTTTTGTAGAAATTTCATGTCTACCAGGCGATCTTCCGCATGGCATTGATTTGGACATCACTAAACTTAAGTTGGGTGATCACCTAAGTTTGATGGATCTTGTTATGCCAGAGGGTGTTTTACTAACCGCTCTTCAGCATGATGATCCTGAAGCACACAATCAGACTATCGTATCAATTTCTGCTGCTCGTAAGATGGCTGAAGTTGAAGAAGATGAAGAAGGCGGCGAAGGAGAGGGTGATGCCTCTGGAGATGACAATGCCGAAAAATCTGATGAATCATCCGAAGGTGGCGAGGGTTAATTAAAACTATTTTTTATGGCGATTAAGCTGATAGCCGGTCTAGGCAATTATGAGGATAAGTATCAGTATCATCGCCATAATGTTGGTTTTTGGTTTGTTGATGCTCTAGCCCATCTAAAGTCGGCAGAATTTAAAAAAGAAAGCAAACATAGCTCACTAACAGCCAAGGTTGGGTTTGGTGAAACTGATGTGGTGCTGTGCAAACCCCAAACCTTTGTGAATGGTTCTGGAAGAGCCATCAGCAGCCTGAAGAATTTCTTTAAACTAGAGAGTGATGAGATCTTGATTGTTCATGACGAACTTGATTTAGATCTTGGAAAGATCAGACTTAAATTTGGCGGAGGTCATGGAGGGCATAATGGCCTTAGAGATACCATTAAGGCAATAGGCTCTTCAGATTTTTATAGAATTAGAATTGGTATAGGGCATCCTGGTCATAAAGACGCTGTATCGGATTACGTACTAAGCAATCCTCCAAAAAAAGAATTTGAAGTTTTACAAAATTCATTGATTGACTCACTGGGTGAAATCGAGAATATTGTATCTGGTGATATGGATCAAGCAATGTTAAATTTACATAGTAGGTAGTTATGGGTTTCAAGTGTGGAATAGTTGGTTTGCCAAATGTTGGAAAGTCGACACTTTTTAATGCGCTCACTCAAGCAGGAATTGAATCTGCAAACTACCCTTTTTGCACTATCGAACCTAATGTTGGTGTGGTGCCAATCAATGACTCAAGGCTGGTTAAATTATCCGATATTGTTCATCCGGAAAAAATCATTCCTACGACGATAGAGTTCGTTGATATTGCAGGTTTAGTAAAAGGCGCTTCTGAGGGTGAGGGTCTTGGAAATCAGTTTCTAGCTAACATTAGGGAAACAGATGCGATTGTTCATGTTGTTAGGTGCTTTGAAAATGATGACATTGTTCATGTTTCAGGCAAGGTATCGCCTGTTGATGATATGGAAATCATTAATACTGAGTTAGTGTTAGCTGACCTAGCCTCTCTTGAGAAAACCTATGAAAAGGTTAAAAGAAACACCAAAGCAGGCCAAACAAAAGAGTTGCCTCTTAGGAATCTTGTAGAGAAAATTCTTCCGGTTTTAGAGGCGGGACAACCTGTCAGAACCATTGAATTCACGAGCGAAGAAAAATTACTCTTAAATGGATTTCAACTACTCACCTCGAAACCAGTTCTCTATGTCGCGAATGTCTCCGAGTCGGGCTTTACAAACAACCCCTTATTAAATTTGGTTTCTGATATTGCTTCAAAAGAAGGCGCAGAAGTGGTTCCCATTTGTGCCGATATAGAGGCTGAGATTACCGAGCTTTCAATTGAAGAAAAAGCTGAATTTCTAGCCGAAATGGGCCAACAGGAATCTGGTCTTGACAGGTTGATACATGCAGGGTACAAGCTTTTAGGGCTGCAAACTTATTTTACTGCTGGTGTTAAAGAGGTCAGGGCCTGGACCATTAATATTGGTGATAGCGCTCCTAAAGCAGCGGGTAAAATTCATGGTGACTTTGAAAAAGGTTTCATCAGAGCTGAGGTCATCGCTTTTGATGACTTCATTGCATTTTCAGGAGAAAAAGGCGCCAAAGAAAATGGAAAGCTTCGCTCTGAAGGTAAAGAATATATTATGAAAGATGGGGATGTGGTACATTTCCTATTCAATGTTTAGTAAATAATGATTACAAAAAAAGAGACAAAACTACTATTGATCCTGGATGGCTGGGGATACTCAACAACTGTTGAAAATAATGCTATTGCACTAGCAAAAACTCCTGTCTGGGACAAAATTCAAAAAGAGTGCGCATCCACTTTAATTTGTACAAGTGGTGTGCGTGTTGGACTTCCTGACGAGCAAATGGGCAATTCTGAAGTGGGTCATATGAACATTGGTGCTGGTCGAATTGTTAAACAAGATTTCACAAGAATTCATAATGATATTGAATCAGGTGATTTTTACAGAAATCCCGTTTTGAGAAATGCATTCGATTATGCAACCTACAACAATAAGTCAATTCATATTATGGGGATGCTATCTGATGGAGGGATTCATTCGCATATTGATCACATATCTGCACTTCTGGATATGGTTAAAAAAGTTGGCTCGCTTCGTGTTTATTTCCATATATTTACTGACGGTAGAGACTGTCCACCAAAAAGCGCCAAGAAATACATTGAGGCATTTGAAAATAAAATTAAAGAAGCTGGTGTTGGTGAAATTGTTTCTGTCATTGGCAGATACTATGCCATGGACCGTGATCACAGGTGGAGAAGAACCAGAGATGCTTATGAGTTGATTTCAAGGGGCGTTGGAAAGTTTCTTGCTAAATCTGCAACCCAGGCTGTTGATATGGCCTATGAAAGAGGGGAAACAGATGAGTTTATTCAATCTACTGTTATCAATGCCCCTGTACCGATTTTAAAAGGTGATGTCGTTATCTTTATGAATTATCGTTCAGACAGAGCAAGACAATTAACTCGTGCCTTTAACGAAGAAAATTTTGAAGGTTTCTCTCGAGGAAATTTCCTTCCCATCCAGTTTTTCTGTCTTACAGAATACAAGAAAGACTTTAATCTTCCGGTTATCTTTCCAAGTCCAAAACTTAATAATGTTCTTGGTAAATACGTTTCAAACATAGGCATGACTCAACTTAGAATTGCTGAAACTGAGAAATATGCTCATGTGACATTCTTCTTCAATGGTGGTGTAGAAGATGCATTTTATGGTGAAGATAGAATTCTTATTCCTTCCCCAAATGTTCACACATATGATCTTAAACCTGAAATGAGTGCTTTTGAGTTAACAGACTCACTGGTTACGCAGATTGAATCTCAGAAATATGATCTAATCATATGCAATTTTGCGAATACTGATATGGTGGGACACACTGGGAAACTAGATGCGGCAATTTCTGCCGTTGAGGCAGTAGATAAGTGTTTGGGGCTTATAGTTGAACAAGCTAAAGAAACAGGCTGTGAAATTTTAATCACAGCAGACCATGGAAATATCGAACAAATGTTTGAACTGGACTCCAAGGAACCTCATACCGCACATACAACAAATCCAGTGCCATTGATTTATATTGGATCAAGATCTGCAAAATTTGTTGCCCCTCAGTCTGGTGCCCTATCAGATATTGCCCCAACCTTGCTCTACATGATGGATGTTGAGCAACCTCCTGAAATGTCAGGACACTCACTACTTACTTTTAATTAGGAGACTCAAACCATGAAACAAAACAATTATATTGCGCCTTCCATTTTATCCGCTGATTTTGCTAGACTTGGAGAGGAGGTTGATAATGTCCTTGAGTCAGGTGCTGATATCGTTCACTTTGATGTGATGGACAATCACTATGTTCCAAATCTTACTATTGGGCCCCTAGTTTGTGAAGCGTTGAGAAACCATGGTGTTACCGCACCAATTGATGTGCATCTAATGGTGAAACCGGTTGACAGAATCATTCCAGATTTTGCTAGCGCAGGTGCGAGTTTCATTACCTTTCATCCTGAAGCATCTGAGCACATCGATAGAACCATTGGTTTGATTAAAGACTCTGGCTGTAAGGCTGGTTTGGTCTTTAATCCTGCAACTCCATTGAATTATCTTGATCATGTTATTGATCAGCTGGATATGGTTTTATTAATGTCGGTTAATCCGGGCTTTGGTGGTCAATCGTTCATCCCTTCATCTCTAGACAAGTTGAAAATTGTTAGAAAAATGATTGATGACAGGGGTCTCGACATTCGCCTAGAAATCGATGGCGGTGTAAAAGTTGATAACATTGCTGAGATTGCTGCAGCAGGTGCAGATACTTTTGTAGCAGGGTCAGCAATTTTTAACACAGAAGACTATAAGAAAACAATTGACGCAATGCGAGCTGAGTTAGCAAAAGTCAGTTAATTACTTGTTTATTAATAGGTAGATTGGTATAATCTACCCCTTTTACGGATGATCAACTGATCATCAAATTTATCACGTTTACCTATCTTTCAATCAGGGTGCGCTTAGGTGTTGATTGAATGGGGTAGGCGGAAGTTTAACCCAGGAGAAAATATGGCTAAAACAACTATGAAGCAAATGCTTGAGGCTGGCGTTCATTTTGGACACAGATCAAGATTTTGGAATCCAAAAATGGAACCTTACATCTACGGTGCACGTAACGGGGTTCATATTATTAATCTTGAAAAAACACTGCCTAAGTTCAATGATGTTTTGAACTTTGTCAGTAAAACTGCAGCGTCAGGCGGTTCAATCCTTTTTGTAGGCACAAAACGTTCTGCAAGTAAGATAATCAAACAAGAAGCTGAGAGGTGTGGCATGCCTTATGTTAACCATCGCTGGTTAGGTGGCATGATGACAAACTATAAAACTATCAAGTCATCTATCAAAAGATTAAAAGATCTTGAGTTCCTTGCTGAAGAGAACTTTGCCCAATTTGGCAAAAAAGAAAAACTTAACCTAAGACGCGAACAAGAAAAACTTGAAAGAAGTCTTGGTGGTATCAAAGATTTAGGCGGTCTTCCTGATGTCGTTTTTGTTATCGATATTGGACATGAAAAGAATGCAATCAAAGAGGCCAAGATCCTACAACTTCCAATCATTGGTGTTGTTGATACTAATCATAATCCTGAAGGTATTGATTATGTCATACCAGGAAACGATGACTCGATTAGGGCGATAACTTTATATGCTCGTGAAATCGCTAATGCTGTTCTTGAGGCTAAAGTTGCTAACGCTGGTGATCCAGATGATAAACCAGTGAAAAAAGTTGTTAAGAAAGAAGCTCCAAAAACTGAAGACAAGAAAGACGCTAAAGTTGAAACTAAAAAAGCTGAGAAAGAAGTCAAGTCTGAGGCAAAAGGTGAAAAGCTAAACAAAACTGCTCTTAATGCAATGAAGAAGGCTGAGTTGATGGAATATGCTGCAACACAAGGTGTTGAGGTAAAGGCATCTGAAACAAAAGCTCAGATCATTGATAAATTAGCATAGATTAGGAGATAGAGATGGCAATAACTGCTGCATTAGTTAAAGAATTAAGAGAAAGATCTGGCGCTGGCATGATGGATTGTAAAAAAGCGCTAACTGAGACAAATGGTGATATTGAGGCAGCCTTAGATTTAATGCGCGCCTCAGGTGCTGCAAAAGCAGCCAAAAAGGCGGGTCGTATCGCGGCTGAGGGTCTTGTTAAAATTACCACTAACGAAGATAATTCCGTAGCAACAATTCTGGAAGTGAATTGTGAAACAGATTTTGTTGCTAAAGGTGATGAATTCCAAAACTTTGTTAACAAACTTGGCGACTTGTCACTTTCAACCAAACCATCTAATATTGATGATTTTATGAATGAATCTCTTGATGGTGAATCATTAGAAAAAGTAAGAGAAGACATCGTTGCTAAGATTGGTGAGAATATTTCAATTAGAAGGGTTGCGACAATTAATGCAGATGGTGGCATTATTGGTGCTTACAAACACGGTGAGAAAATTGCAGTCGTTACGATTCTTCAAGGCGGTGATGAATCCTTAGCTAAAGATATCTCTATGCATATTGCTGCATCAAAACCTGAGTGTGTTAAGGAAGCTGATATCCCAGCAGATCTTATTGAACGTGAAAAAGCAATCTTTGTTGAACAAGCAAGAGAGTCAGGCAAGCCTGATGACATCATTGAAAAGATGATTGTTGGAAAGATGAAAAAGTTTGCTGCAGAAGTTACCCTTGAGGGTCAGTCTTTCGTTAAAGACCCAGACCTAACAGTTGCTCAACTTCTGAAAAATAATAACGCTTCGGTTGTCTCTTTCACTCGATATGAAGTTGGAGAAGGTATAGAGAAGAAAGAAGATAATTTTGTTGAAGAAGTTATGGCCCAAGCCAAAGGTGAATAAATAATAAATAATGCTTTAAAAAAGACCACCCTTCGGGGTGGTTTTTTTATGAGCAAATGCTTGATTCTACTTTAAGGTTATTAACTTTGGCAAAGTTAATTAGGTGATCGTATTTATTAGAGTTGTGCAAGCCAAGTAAATCATTAAAAGTAATGGTTTTAAGGCCATTTTCTATTTGTATTTTTACACAACCATTGTCGCATTTAACTTCATCATAAAATGGGGTCATTAACATCTCAGCCCAGGCACTTGGGCGAAAGGTTTCGCCAAAAATAGTCTCACCAATGATCTTAATTTGTTTGGTGGGTTTTGGTCGGACTGAAGTATAGAAATTCATTTAATTCTCGTGCAATAAAAAACCACCCCGAAGGGTGGTCTTTATATTAGATTGCTCTAGTAATTACTCAGAAACTACACCTGAAGCTTTACCATCTGCATAACCTTTAGCGTAAGCGTCAGCTTGTGCTTTAGCGTATGCATCAGCTCTACCTTTAGCGTATGCATCAGCAACACCTTTACCGT